>NZ_SMKY01000351.1 GCF_004349235.1 Actinomadura darangshiensis
GGGAGGGGCGGGTCAGAAGGGGTAGGTGGCGATCTCGTCGCGGACCGTCACCCACTGGGTCTCGGTGAACGCGTCGATGTTGGCGTCGGGGCCGCCGAACCGGGACCCGTTGCCGGACGCGGCGACGCCGCCGAACGGGACGACCGGCTCGTCGTTGACCGTCTGGTCGTTGATGTGGACGAGGCCGGTCGGGATCGCGTCGGCGATCTTCATGGCCTGCCCGACGTCGCCGAGGATGCCGAGCGACAGGCCGTACTCGGTCGCCGACGCCAGTTCGATGGCCTCCTGCGGCGTGGAGAACGGGACGACCGGCGCGACCGGCCCGAACACCTCCTGCGCGTAGGCGGGCATGTCGGGCGTCACCTCGTCCAGGACGGTGGGGCGGTAGAACAGGCCCTCGTGGGTGCCGCCGGCGGCGAGCCGCGCGCCGGCGGCGACCGTGGAGGTGACCAGGTCGTCGATGTGGGCGAGCTGCCCCTGGTCGATGATGGGGCCGAGGGCGACCTGGCCGGCGGCCGGGTCGCCGACGGGCAGCTTGTCGGCCTTGTCGGCCAGTGCCGCCACGTACTCGGCGTGCAGGCTCTCGTGGACCAGGTGCCGGCCGGAGGTCATGCAGATCTGCCCCTGGTGCAGGAACGAGCCCCACGCCCCGGCCGAGACGGCGTCGGCGACGCGCGCGCCGGGCAGGACGATGAGGGCGTTGTTGCCGCCGAGTTCCAGGTGGGCGCGTTTGAGGAGCCGCCCGCAGACCTCGCCGATCTTGCGTCCGGCGGCGGTGGAGCCGGTGAACGACACGACCCGCACCTCCGGCGCCGCGACCACCGCCTCGCCGGCCTCGCGGCCGCCGGGCAGCAGGTGCAGCAGCCCTTCGGGCAGCCCGGCCTCCTGGAAGATCCGCGCGACGGACACGCCGCCGCACACGGCGGTGCGGGGGTCCGGTTTGAGGAGGACGGCGTTGCCGAGTGCCAGCGCCGGCGCGACCGACCGCATCGACAGGATCAGCGGGAAGTTGAACGGCGCGATGACGGTGACGACGCCGGCGGGGCGGCGGCGGGCCAGGCTCCACCGCGGCTGCGCCGACGGCAGCACCAGTCCCTGCGGGTGGGACGCCAGTGCCGCGGCCTCGTAGCACAGGCTCGCCGCGAAGTGGGTCTCCAGGTCGGCCTTCGGGGGGATCGATCCGGCCTCCCGGACGATCCAGTCGCCGATCTCGGCGGCGTGCTCCTCGAAGAGCCGGCCCGCCCGGCGCAGGACCGCGGCGCGTTCCTCATAGGTGCGGGCGGCCCAGTCGCGCTGCGCGGCGGCCGCGGTCCGTGCCGCGGCGGCCGCGTCGGCGGCGCCCGCCTCACCGAGCGTGCCGAGCGTCCCGCCGGTGGCGGGCTCGGTGACGTCGTAGCGGGCGCCGTCCCCGGCCGGCCGCCAGCCGCCGTCGAAGATGTTCCCGGTCCATACGCCGGGGTCGAGCAACGTCATCGTTCCTCCTTGGCAAGGGTGCGCGGTCCGCGGTCCCACCCTCACCATGCCGGACGCCGGGAGGAACATCATCGTTCCGCTCAATGGAAAGATCCGGGGCGCGGAAATCGCGTTGCGGTGCCCGGCGGGGCGCGGCACCCTGATTCCATGCCGCCCCGGGCCGATCCGGGGTGTCCGGCGCCGATGGGTTCGCATCCCGCCGGCGTCTCCCGTCCCGTCCCCGCGTCACCCTGGGGACGGGACTTCGGCGCCCTGCGGCCTCAGAGGACGGCCGTGGCCTCGACCTCCACGAGCTGCCCGTCGTAGCCCAGGACCGTGACCCCCAGCAGTGTGCTCGGCACGTCGTGGGAGCCCATGTGGTCGCGGTACACCTGCCAGGCCTCCACCAGGTCCGCCTGCCGCGACGACGCCACGTACACGGTCGTCTTCACCACGTCCGTCAGCGCGGCGCCCGCCCCCGCCAGTGCCGCCTCCAGGTTCCGCATCACCTGCCGTGCCTGCCCGGCGTAGTCGCCGGCGGCGACCGTCGCGCCGTCCTGGTCCAGGGGGCACGCCCCCGCGACCCACACCGCGCGCAGCGGTGTGTCGGCGACCGCCGCGTAGGCGTACTCGACGGCGTCGGTCAGCCCCACGTCCCGCACCAGCCGCACACCCGTCCCGCTCATCGCGCACCCTTCCTCGGCCCCGGCACTGACCTTCGGCTTCAGCACCGCCGAGATCATCTCACGCCGGTGCCCGGGCCGGTTCAGGTCATGTTCCGTCCTGAACGTCCGGCATGCTGGACGGCATGGCCGACCCCGCGTCCCGGTTGCTGAACCTGCTGTCGCTGCTGCAGACGCCCCGCGAATGGGCGGGCGCCGAACTCGCCGGGCGGCTGCGCGTCAGCGCCCGCACCGTCCGCCGCGACATCGACCGGCTCCGCGAACTCGGCTACCCCGTGCAGGCCGCCCGCGGCCCGGACGGCGGATACCGCCTGGTCGCGGGCACCGCCATGCCGCCGCTGCTGCTGGACGACGAGGAGGCCGTCGCCATCGCCGTCGGGCTGCGCACCGCCGCCGCCCAGCCCGTCGACGGCATCGGCGAGGCCTCCGCCCGCGCCCTGGCCAAACTGGAGCAGGTCCTGCCGTCCCGGCTCCGCCGCCGCGTCGCCGCCCTCGGCACCGCCACCCTGCCCCTCACCACCCCCGGAGGTGCGGCCGTCGACCCGGCCTGCCTGGCCGTCCTCGCCGCGGCCGCGGCCGGCGGCGAACGCGTCCGCTTCACCTACCGCCCGGCCGGCAGGGCGGGCGGTACCGGCGGCGATGCACACGGCGGCGCCCGCCGGCACACCGAACCGCACCGCATCGTCGCCGCCGGCCGCCGCTGGTACCTCATCGCCTACGACCTGGACCGCGGCGACTGGCGCACCTTCCGCGCCGACCGCGTCTCCGAGCCCCGTCCCACCGGGCAGCGCGCCACGCCCCGCGACGTCCCCGGAGGAGACGCCGCCGCGTTCCTGCGCGACTCCCTGTACTCGCTCGCCCCCGCCTACCGCGCCGAGGTCACCCTGCACCTGCCCGCCGGTGACGCCGCCGCCCGCCTCGGTATCGACCCCGGCGCGGTCCGCGCCCTGGACGGCGGCCATTGCCTGCTCACCACCCACGCCGACACCCTGGAATGGCTCGCCGCTCGGCTGCTCATGCTCGGCTGCGACCTGCACGTCCACGGCCCGCCCGAACTCCGCGACCACCTGACCGCCCTGGCCGCCCGCGCGGCCCGCGCCGCCGCCCCCTGACCGGCGTGTTACGACGCGGCGTGTTATGAGGAGCGGCGTGCCGGTGTCCCATGCCCGACACGTTCGTTCGGCCGGGCATGCCGCCCGGGCCGCTGTGAAGGGGGACTCCCGTGAATCTCGCGTTGTGGATCGTGGCCGGGCTGCTGGCCGCCGTCATGCTGTTCGGCGGTGCCGCCAAGGTGCTCGTGCCGAGGGAGAAGCTGGCCGCGGCGCCCGGCGGGGGATGGACCGGCGACGCGAGCACCGGGTTCGTCAAGACCCTCGGAGCCGTGGAGGTCCTGGCGGCGGCGGGCGTCCTGCTGCCGGCCGCGGCCGGCGTCGCGCCGGTCATGGTGCCGGTGACCGCCGTGTGCTGGGTGCTGCTGATGGCCGGCGCGATGGTCACCCACCTGCGGCGCGGGGAGGGCGCGGCGGTCGTGGCGAACCTGGTCTACCTCGCCATGGCCGCGTTCGTGGCCTGGGGCCGGTTCGGCCCCGAATCCTTCACCGGCTGACACCGGCCGGTGGCGGGGCGGTCAGGGCTGGACGGCGGCGATGCAGTCCAGGACGCGGTCCAGGCCGTAGCGGAACTGCTCCTCGGCGCTCATGTGCGGCAGCCGCGCGTCCATCACGATGCGCTCGAACATCGGGTACCGGCCGGAGTCCAGCAGCTCCCTGACGTACGGGGCGCTGTGGATCATCCAGCGCTCCGGCGTCATCCCGCTCTGCCGCATCTCCCGCCGCCATTCGATCTCGCCGCGCACGACCCGCTCGACATAGCCGTTCAGCATGTCCAGCAGGGTGAGCATGTCGTCGATGGGGACGCCGGTGTCCAGGGCCCCGAAGGCGAACTCCAGCAGCCGCAGCCGGTTGGGGCCGAGCGTGGCGCGCGGCCGGTCCAGGCCCGACAGCCACGTGTGCCGCAGCCACACCGCGCGGGTGTTCTCGGCGATCAGCGTCAGGTCGGCGCGCCAGTCGCCGGTCGGGCCGTCGGGGATGTCCATCTCCAGCAGGGCGTGGTCGACCATGAGCTCGATCAGGTCGTCGCGGGAGGGGACGTAGCGGTACAGCGACATCGCGCCGGTGCCGAGGTCGGCGGCGATCCGGCGCATGGACGCCGCCTCCAGGCCGTCGGCGTCGGCGATGCGGATCGCCGCCTCGGTGATCTGGGCGCGGCTGTAGGCGGGGCGCGGCCCGCGGCCCTGCCGCTCCGGGATCGACCAGATGCTGACCCGCTGCTCGCCGCCTGCCACCGGACCTCCTCGCGGTCTTTTCGAGCATCCTAGTTGCGTACGACGTACCCAGTTGTCTACCGTAGATGCGTACACCGTACCCAGAGGAGGAGCCGTGACGGACGAACCGATCGTGGTGGCCGAGGCGCTGCGCAAGCGCTTCGGGGACACCCGCGCCCTGGACGGCCTCGACCTGGCCGTCCCCGCCGGGACCGTCTGCGGGGTCCTCGGCCCCAACGGCGCCGGCAAGACCACCGCCGTGCGGATCCTGGCGACCCTGGCCGACGCCGACTCCGGGCACGCCCGCATCGCCGGCCACGACGTCGCCCGCCGGCCCGACCAGGTCCGCGCCCGCATCGGGCTGGCCGGCCAGTACGCCGCCGTCGACGAGAAGCTCACCGGACGCGGCAACCTGCGCATGTTCGGCCGCCTCTACCACCTGCCGCGCCGCGAGGCCCGCCGCCGCGCCGACGAGCTGCTGGAGCGGTTCGGGCTGATGGACGCCGCCGACCGGCAGGTCGCCGGCTACTCCGGCGGCATGCGCCGCCGCCTCGACCTGATCGCCAGCCTGATCCTGCGGCCCCAGGTGCTGTTCCTGGACGAGCCCACCACCGGCCTGGACCCGCGCAGCCGCGGCGAGATCTGGGACGCGATCCGCGGCCTGGTCGCCGAGGGCACCACCGTGCTGCTCACCACCCAGTACCTCGACGAGGCCGACCGGCTCGCCGACGACATCGCCGTCATCGACCACGGCCGCGTCATCGCCACCGGCACCCCCGACGAGCTCAAGGCCTCCATCGGCGACCGCCTCGACGTCGTCCTGGACGACCCCGCCATGGCCGGCGCCGCCGCCGACCTCCTGCACACCCTCACCGGCGCCTACCCCGTCCTGGACGGCGACCGCCTGTCGGTGCCGCTGACCCCCGGGACCCTCAGGCTCGCCGACGCCGTCCGGGAACTCGACCGCGCCGGCGTCACCGCCGGGGACGTCGGGCTGCGCCGCCCCACCCTCGACGAGGTGTTCCTGCGCCTCACCGCGACCCGCACCGACACCCCCGACACCGGCGCCGTCGACACCGGCGCCGTCGAGACCACCGGCGCCGGACGCAGGAAGGAGACCGTCCGATGACCGCCGTCACCGCCCCCGCCTCCCACACCGGCCGGCTGCGCTGGGCGCTCGCCGACGGCCTCACCCTCATCGGCCGCGAGATCAGCCGCATCCGCCAGGAACCCGGCGAGCTCATCGCCGCGCTGATCTTCCCCGCGGTCATGGTGGTGCTGTTCGGGTACGTGTTCGGCAGCGCCATCTCCGTGCCCGGCGGCGGCAACTACCGCGAGTACCTGATGCCCGGCCTGTTCGCCATGGTCACCTTCACCGGCACCCTGGCCGTCACCATGCGGGTCGCCACCGACGCCTCCCGCGGCGTCATGGACCGGTTCCGCTCCATGCCGATGGCCCGCTCGGCCGTCCCGTTCGGGCAGACCGGCGCCGAGATCCTCAACGGCGTCCTCGGCATGGTCATCATGGCCGGCGCCGGGCTCCTGGTCGGCTGGCGCGCCCACAACGGGATCTGGCAGACCGCCGAGGCGTTCCTGCTGCTGGCCCTCATGCGGTACGCGCTCAGCTGGGCCGGCTGCTACCTCGGCCTGGTGGTCAAGAACGAGCAGACCGCCGACCAGCTGATCCCGCTGGTGTTCCCCATCACGATGCTGTCCAACTCGTTCGTCCCGACCGGCGGGATGCCCAGGGTCCTGCAGGTCATCGCCGACTGGAACCCCGTCAGCGCGCTCACCGCCGCGTGCCGCGACCTGTTCGGCAACCCCGGCGCGCCCACCGGGGACGCGGCCTGGCCCGTCGCGCACCCCGTCGCCGCCACCCTCGGCTGGGCGCTGGTCCTGCTCGCGGTGTTCGTCCCGCTGTCGGTGCGGACCTACCGGCGCCGCGGCCGCTGACGCCCGCGGCCCGCGGAACGGGTCCGCGGGCCACGGGCCCAGGCCGGTGCGCCGGGAACCAGCCGGTGGTCAGACGCCGAACGGCGCCGGGTAGGCCACCGTCCCGGACGGGACCGGGCCCGGACCGTCCAGCACCAGCGCCATCAGCGCCTCGTCCGGCACCTCGAACGCCACCGCGACGCCCAGCAGCGACGCCCGGCCGAACCCGAACCGCGGGTAGTAGTCCGGATGCCCCAGCACCACCACCAGCCGCTCACCGCCCGCCGCCGCGCGCACGGCCGCCGCCTCCAGCACCGCCCGGACGGCGGCGCCGCCCGCGCCCCGCCGCTGCAGCTCCGGCAGGACCGCCACCGGCGCCAGCGCCAGCGCGCCCGCCCCGCCGACCAGGCACCGCGTCGCCAGCGCGTACCCGGCGACGCGCCCGTCCGGGGCCTCGGCCACCATCGACAGGCCCGGCACCCACGCCGCGTCCCCGCGCAGCGCGTCCACCAGGTCCGCCTCCCCGGCGGTCGGGAACGCCGCCGCCACCACCGCGCGGACCGCCGCCGCATCACCCGGCACGCCGCCCGGCGTCTCCGGCCGCACCGTCCAGTTCACCTGTCCCGCCCCCGCTCCTTGTACATCCGCCGCTGCCACTTGGACACGGCCTTCCACTGGTCGTTGCGCTCGGCGCGCAGCCGCGCGTCGGTCCGCGACGCCGCCCACGCGTTCTCGCGCAGCAGCTTGCGGTAGCTGGCCAGGCGGCGGGGCGGCAGCGTTCCGTCCTCGACCGCGGCCAGCACCGCGCAGCCCGGCTCGCTGTCGTGCGCGCAGTCGCCGAACCGGCACGCGGCGGCCAGCTCCTCGACGTCGGCGAACGTGCGCTCCAGGCCCTCGGATGCCTCGAACAGGCCCACGCCGCGCAGCCCCGGCGTGTCGATCAGGACACCGCCGCCCGGCAGCGGCAGCAGCTCCCGCCGCACCGTGGTGTGCCGGCCCTTGCCGTCGGCGTCCCGGACGGCGCCGGTCGCCAGGGTGTCGGCGCCCAGCAGCGCGTTGCCGAGCGTGGACTTGCCCGCGCCCGACGGCCCGATCAGCGCCACCGTCCCGGCAAGGACGGCCCGCACGACGTCGACGCCGTCGCCGGTCGCGGCACTGCACGCCACCACGTCCACGCCCGGCGCGGCCGCCGCCGTGTCGGCCTCCGCCCCGGCGGAGTCCGGGACCTGGTCGGACTTGGTGAGCACGACCACCGGCCGCGCCCCGCTCTCCCACGCCAGCGCCAGCAGCCGCTCGACCCGCCCGAGGTCCGGGCGGGCCGCCAGCGACACGGCGATCGCGACGGTGTCGACGTTGGCGGCCAGCACCTGGCCGCGCGAATCGCGCGCCGCCGACGACCGCACGATCGCGGTCCGGCGCGGCAGCAGCGCCGCCACCGCCGGCCGCCCGCCGGGCCCGCCGGGCCGCAGCGCGACCCAGTCGCCGGTGCACGGCGCCTGCTCGCCGGCCGGGTCGCCGGACGCGGCCGGAGCCGTGGCGGCCCGGGCCGGGCCGTCCTCGGCGACCACGTCGCACAGGCCGCGGTCGACCGCGGCGACGCGCGCCGGGACCAGGCCCGCGGCGCGATGAGGGGTGAACTCGGTCTCCAGGGTCTCGTCCCAGCCGTAGGCGGCCAGGCGGGACGACCCCGCGAATGCGAAAGACAACGGAATGGAACCCTTTTGTGAAGGGGCCCCGGCGTGGACGTGCCGCAGAAGTCGTGCGGTGGTCGGGTCAGCCGGCGGCCCGGGACATGAGGACAGGCTGAACGCTGCGGGCAGCAGCCATCGCCACGACGGCCATATGTCCTCACCCCCCTCTCGGTTCCGCGCGCGACTCTACCGGCCCCGCCCGGCCCGGGCCAACCGGTTTACCGCCCGCACCCCGTTCAGGGCTCTCCCCCGCGCGGGGGAGGGGG
>NZ_SMKY01000352.1 GCF_004349235.1 Actinomadura darangshiensis
GTCGGGGAGGCGCGCCTCCAGGGGGTCCTCGCGGCGGGACGTGCGGGAGCGCAGCATGTCCAGGCACACCCGTCCGACGACGGTGGTCAGCCAGCCGCCCAGGTTGTCGATGTCGCCGGCCTCGGAGCGGCTCAGCCGCAGCCAGGCCTCCTGGACGGCGTCGTCGGCCTCGGCGAGCGACCCCAGCATCCGGTAGGCGACCGCCTTCAGATGGGTGCGGTGCCCCTCGAACCGGTCGGCCAGAAACTCGCGCTCGTCCATCACGTCCCCCTCATCCGCTTCCGTCATAGCACTGACGGACCGGACGCGGCCGATGTGACCGGGGGTCAGGTCTTGGACATGTCGACTTCGCGGATGGTGCGGTCGACGCCCGCGGCGGCGTAGGCGGCGGTCTCGTCCAGGGTCTCGTTCTCCAGGAGGGCGGCGGCGAGGGTGTCGAGCTTGCCGCGGTTGGCGCGCAGGGTGTCGAGGGCCTCGGCGTAGCACTCGTCGACGATGCGGCGGGCCTCCAGGTCGACGGCGTCCAGGGTGCCCTGGGCGGCGTACTGGCCCATCGGGCCGTCGCCGTCGGCCGGGAGGATCGAGAGGGGGCCGACCTTCTGCGACATGCCCCAGCGGCCCACCATGCCGCGGGCGATCTTGGTGACCTGCTCCAGGTCGCTCTCCGAGCCGGTGGTGATCACGCCGAAGACGAGCTCCTCGGCGGCCATCCCGCCGAGCGCGCCGATGATGCGGCCGCGCAGGTAGCGCTCGTCGTAGGCGTAGCGGTCGTCGTCCGGGGTGGACACGGTGACGCCGAGCGCGCGGCCGTGCGGCACGATCGTGATCTTCCGGACGGGGTCGGCGCCCGGCTGCAGCATGCCGAGGAGGCCGTGCCCGGACTCGTGGTAGGACGTGCGGCGCCGCTCCTCGAACGGCATGACCAGCGACCGCCGGGTGCCGAGCTGCACCTTCTCCAGGGCGCTCTGGAGGTCGTCCATGTCGACGGCGTTCTTGGCGCGCTTGACGGCGAGCAGCGCGGCCTCGTTGACCAGGTTGGCCAGCTCGGCGCCGGTCATGCCCGGTGTCATCTTCGCGATCGAGACGAGGTCGGCCTCGGCGGCGAGCGGGACCTCGCGGGTGTGCACGCTGAGGATCGCGACGCGTCCGTCCAGGTCGGGCGGGGACACCGCGACCTGCCGGTCGAACCGGCCGGGACGCATCAGCGCCGGGTCGAGGATGTCCGGGCGGTTCGTCGCGGCGATCACGACGACGCCCTCGGAGCCGGAGAAGCCGTCCATCTCGGTGAGGATCTGGTTGAGCGTCTGCTCGCGCTCGTCGTGCCCGCCCATGCTGGCGCCGCCGCCGCGGGTGCGGCCGATGGTGTCGATCTCGTCGATGAAGATGATGGACGGCGCGGTCTTGCGGGCCTCGGTGAACAGCTCGCGGACGCGGGCCGCGCCCACGCCGACGACCATCTCGATGAACTCGGACGCGGCGGCGGAGTAGAACGGGACGTCGGCCTCGCCGGCGACGGCGCGGGCGAGCAGCGTCTTGCCGGTGCCCGGCGCGCCGGTCAGCAGGACGCCGCGCGGGATGCGGGCGCCCATCCGGCGGTACTTGCCGGGGTCCTTGAGGAAGTCGACGACCTCGCTGAGCTCCGCCTCGACCTCGTCGATGCCGGCGACGTCGGCGAACGTGGCGCGCTTGTCGTCCGGCGCGACGGGCTTGGGGGAGCGGCCGAAGCCGCCCATGATCCCGCCGCCACCGCCACCGGTCATGCGGCGCTGCAGCCACACCATCACGCCGATCCACAGGCCGACGAACAGCAGTGTCGGCAGCAGCGACAGCGCCAGGTTGGCGAGCAGCCCGCGGTCCTCGTTGACCGGTTTGGCCTCGACCTCGACGCCCTTCTGCACCATCTGCGTATAGATCTTGTCGTCGGCGAACGCGGGACGCAGCGTCTCGAACGAGGTGTAGGTCTTGTCCGCGTGCCCCGGGACCTGCTGCTTGCCCTTCAGCTGGCCCTGGATCTCGTAGCCCTTGGTGTAGACGTCCTTCACGTTCCCGGCGGCGACCTGCTGGGTGAACGCCGTGTAGGGGACCGTCACCCGTTCCTTCTGGCCGGTGACGTGCATGGAGACGTAGCTCAGCGCGAAGACGGCGAGGAGCAGCGCCCAGAAGATCGTGGTGTTGCGGCCGGGCTTCCAGCCGCCTCCGCCGAAGCCGCGTGCGGGCTTGTCGCGCCGGTCCGGGACGCCCTCGGCGCGCCACGGCTGGTCCGGATCGCTGCGGGGCGGCACCGACTGGCGCCGGTCGGGTTCGGCGGAGCCCTGACGGTGCGTCCCGTCGGGCTGCGGCGCGGGTCGCTGGTCCGGCACGTCTGGCATCTCCCCGGAGTCGATCGCGGTGTCCCCTGGTGCCCGGTCGCCGCGGCGGCCGGTCCGAACCCCGGCGGGGTCCCGGGGGAGTAAACGGTGTTCGGGCCCGATCCGTTCCCCCGGCACCGATCCCGCGCCTACTGCGGCGCGGGCGGCGTGACGAAGCCGTACTTGTTGAACAGCTTCTGCGCGGCGGGTGTGACCAGCCACGATACGAAGGCGTTCGCGGCCTCCTCGTGGTCTCCGCCCCGGACGGCAGCGGCGGGGAAGGCGGCGGTGGCGTTCACGTCCGCCGGGATGGGGACGCTGCTCGCCGCGATTCCGGCCGAGCGCAGGTCGGTGATGTAGACGAGTCCCGCGTCGGCCTCGCCGGCGCGGATCCGGTCCAGGACGGCCCGCGCCCCGATCTCCTCGCTGCGCCACCGGACGTTCAGCCCCGCCTTGGCGAAGACCTGCCGGGTGTAGCGGCCCACCGGGACCGACCCGGCGCCGACGACCACCCGCAGGCCCGGCCTCGTCAGGTCGCGGAGGCCGCGGATGCGCCGCGGGTTGCCCGGCGCGACGGCGATCGTGAGCGAGTCGTGCGCGATGACCCGGCGGTGCTCGCCGAGGTCCTCGCCGGCCTCGTCCATGCTCGCCTTGTCCGACGTCACCAGGACGTCGCACGGGTCGTGTGCGGACAGCCGGTCGGCCAGTTCCGGCACGCCGCCGAACTCGAAGCGCAGCTTGAGCCCCGGGTTCTCCTGGTGGTAGGCCGTCCCGATCTCGCCGAAGACCTCCGTCATGGAGGAGTCGGCGAGGACGGTGAGCGTCACCGGCCCGGACGAGCCGCCGCAGCCCGCGCCGAGGCCGGCGAGGGCGAGCGGGGCGAGCAGCAGGGACGCGCGGAGACGCCGCCGACGGGGGGAATCGGGCATATGACCGCATCCTAGGGTCGGCGGGCCCGCGCTCCCCGGATTCGGCCTGGCGTGTCAGTGCCCCGCACTAGTGTTCCGGGTAATTGGAGATAACTTCCCGGAGGCCCGACGATGTCCCTCGACCTGATGGAACTGCTGCCCGGTGACTGGCGCGAGCGGCTCGACCCGCTGCTCGACCCGATCGCCACCGCCGCGCTGGGCGCGTTCGTCGCGGGGGAGTACGCCGCGCAGACCGTCTACCCGCCGCGCGACGACCTGTTCAACGCGTTCCGGCACTGCCCGTTCGACGGCGCCCGCGTCCTGATCCTCGGCCAGGACCCCTACCACGGCCCCGGCCAGGCGCACGGGCTCAGCTTCAGCGTCCAGGACGGCGTGCGGCTCCCACCGTCGCTGCGCAACATCTACAAGGAGCTGGCCACCGACCTCGACGTCCCGGCGGCGGCGTCCGGCGACCTCACCCGCTGGGCCGACCAGGGCGTCCTGCTGCTGAACGCCGTGCTGACCGTCCGCGGCGGCGACGCGGGCTCGCACGCCGGCAAGGGCTGGGAAGACTTCACCGACGCCGCGATCCGCGCGCTGAACGACAAGAGCGAGCGGGTCGTGTTCGTCCTCTGGGGCGCCTACGCCCGCAAGAAGGCCCGGCTGATCACCGGCCCGCAGCACACCGTGATCGAGTCGGCGCATCCGAGCCCGCTCAGCGCGAAGAAGTTCTTCGGGACGCGCCCGTTCAGCGCCGTCAACAAGGCCCTCGTCGACGCCGGCCTGCCCGAGATCACCTGGGGATAGCCGGCGGCGCCTCGTCCCCGCGGGGGATCGGGGTCACCCGGTGGCGGGAAGCGCGGCCCCGGCGGCCCGGTGGATCGTCGGAGCCATGACCGTTTCAGCTCATCCGCTCACCGGACGGACGCGTGCCGCGCACGACGGCCCCGGGCGCCTGCGCCTGGCCGTCTGCGCGGCGACGATCGCCGCGTGCGTCCCCTACCTCACGATCAAGATCGCGTGGCTGTCCGGCAGCACGGTCGGCTGGAACGACGCGGCCGCCGCCGAGGACTCCGCGCTCTACGTGGGCAACGCGATCACCATGGGCATGGACGCGGTGGCCGTGCTGGTCGCGCTGGCCTTCACGTTCAGGTGGGGCCGGCGCATCCCCGCGTGGCTGGTCCTGACGCCCATCTGGATCGCCGTCGGGCTGCTCGCCCCGATCGTCCTCGCCGTCCCGCTGGGGACGCTCCTGCAAGTGGCCTTCTCGTCAGAGCCGCTCACAGCGGGCGACGACGCGATCCAAGGCTGGGTGTACGGCATGGTCTACACGGGCTTCACGTTGCAGGGGCTCGGGTTGCTGACGGCCTTCGTCCTGTACGCGCGGAACCGGTGGCCCAGGGTGTTCTCCGTCCTGACCGCCGATGTCCCGAAGGGCGCGACCCACCCGCTGCAGGTGCTCCTCGCGCGGGCGGCGACCGTCCCGGCGGCCGTCTTCGCGGCCGTGCACCTCTTCTGGGCGTTCGGCGGTACGGCCGGCCTCCGCGGCGACGAGATCGCCGACCGCAACGCGCCCCAGCAGCTGGCCGACGGCGTGTGGGGCGTCCTGGCGCTCGCCGGCGCGGCGGCGCTTGCGGTGATCGTGCGGCGCGCGTCCCGCCCTGGCCGGTTCGTGGTGGCGCTCGCCGCCGCCTGGGCCGGGTCGGCGGGCACGTTCACATGGTCCCTCTACGGCCTGCTGCTGATGCTGAGCCGGCCGGGCATGCTGGCGGGGAACCCTTCCGCCGGCGCCGGCCTGACCGCTCTCGCGGGCCTGCTCGCCGGTCTCCTCATGGGCGTCACCGGCGCGTTCCTGCTGGCCGAGACTCAGAGCGCCAGGCCGACCGCCAGCAGGACGCCGTAGACGATCTGGAGCCGGCCGGTCTCGCCCAGCACCGGGATCAGGGCGGGGCCGGCCGCGCCGTTCAGCACCTTCTGCGTCGGCGGCAGCGACAGCGGCGCCGCGAGCAGCGCGATCAGCGCCCACGGGTGGACGGCCCCCAGCGCCAGCACGACCATGAACGGCAGCGCGGCGCAGGCCGCGTAGAGGATCCGCGTCCACCGGTCGCCGAGCACGACGGCGAGGGTCCGCTTGCCCGACTCGCGGTCGGTGGGGATGTCGCGCAGGTTGTTGGCGACCAGCAGCCCGCACGCCAGCAGCCCGATCGGCACCGCCGCCGCCCACGCCTCCCACGGCAGCCCCTCGACCTGGACGTAGACCGTCCCGGCGACGGCGACCAGGCCGAAGAAGACGAACACCGAGATCTCGCCCAGCGCGCGGTAGCCGTACGGCGTCTTGCCGCCCGTGTAGAACCAGGCCGCGAGGATCGCGAACGCGCCGACGAGCAGCAGCCACCAGGTCGTCACGGCGGCGAGGACGAGCCCGGCGACGGCCGCGGCGAGGAAGCTGCCGAGCGCGGCGGCGAGGACCTGCTTGGGCGGCGCGACCTTCGACCCGACGAGGCGGAGCGGCCCGACGCGGTCCTCGTCGGTGCCGCGGATGCCGTCGCTGTAGTCGTTGGAGTAGTTCACCCCGATCTGCAGGACGAGGGCGACGAACGCGGCCAGCACGGCACGCCACCAGACGGGGTCGCCCTCGCCGACGGCGACGCCGGTGCCGACGACGACGGGGACGAGGGACGTGGGCAGAGTGCGGGGCCGGGATCCGGCGACCCATTGCGAGAGCGTGGCCACAGTTACCGCTGTTCTCTGGGATGACAGGGGGACTACCGATCCGATTCTCCCCGATGAAGATCAATGCTCGGGCGCAGGCGCAGCGACAGGGCGAGTCCGAGCGCGAGGACGGCGGCGGTCGTGAGGGCCGCGTGCCTGGTCGCGACGGCGAGGCTCTGGTCGGCGGCGCGCGCCTCGGCGGCCAGCGCCGGGGTGTCGTGAAGATCACGTCCGTAGGTCCCGGCGCTCTCCCGCAGGTCGCGGGCGATGGCGGCCTGCCGCTGCGGCGGCAGCGCCGACCCCGACAGCCGGTCGGCCATCGCGTGCCCGAGGCTCGTCGCGAACACCGTCCCGATGGCGGCGATGCCGAGCGCCGCGCCGATCTGCCGGGCCGTCGACTGCGTCCCGGACGCCTGCCCGGACCGCGCCGGCGGGACGTCCGCCAGGGACACGTTCGTGAGCTGCGCCGACGTGAGGCCGAGGCCCAGCCCGTACAGCAGCATCCACGGCGCGAGGCCGAGCCCGCCGGTCGTCGCGGACACGGTGAGGCCCAGCGCGACGACCGCGACGACCTCCAGCACCATGCCGATCTGCACGGCCCGGTGGGCGCCGCGCTTGTTCGCGAGCCTGCCCGCGTACCCGCCGGACAGGAACGCGCCGACGGCGAGCGGCAGGATCGCCAGGCTGATCTGCATCGGGTTCGTGCCGTGCACGCCCAGCAGGAACAGCGGCAGGACGAACAGCAGCCCCAGTTCGCCGACGTTGATGAGGGCCGACGCCAGGTTCCCACGCCGGAAGTTCGGGATGCGGAACAGTTCGAGGTCGAGCATCACCGGCCGTCCGGCCGCCGCCCGGGACCGCTCCACCACGACCAGCGCCGCGATCAGCACCGCACCGAGCCCGAGGACGACCGGGACCGGCGACAGCCCCCGCTCCGGCCAGTCGAACCCGGCCATCGAGAACGGGCGCGTCGCGGCCCACCAGCCGTACGACTGGCCCTCGATGATCCCGCACACCAGCGCGCCGAGCCCCAGCACCGACAGCGCGCCGCCGATCCAGTCGATCTCGCGGCGCGCGCTCCCGGCGCCGGGCGCGCGGGTCTCGGGCATGCACCGCAGCGCCGCCGCGATCAGCAGGACGCCGAGCGGCAGGTTGATCCCGAACGCCCACCGCCAGCCGCCGCCGGTGGCCAGGGCCCCGCCCGCGAGCGGCCCGAGCGCCGCCATGCCGCTGATCATCGAGCCCCAGATGCCGAACGCGACGGCGCGGTCCCGCCCGGTGAACACCGCGTTCACCGTGGACAGCGTCGCCGGCATGATCATCGAGGCGCCGACGCCCTGCAGCGCCCGCGCGCCGATCAGCGCCGAGCCGTCCCCGGCCAGCGCGGCGGCGACGCTCGCCACCGCGAACACCGCCGTGCCGAGCACGAACATCCGGCGGCGCCCGAACAGGTCGCCCGCCCGCCCGAACGGGATGAGCAGCGCCGCGAACACCAGCGAGTACACCGAGGTGACCCATTCGGCGTCCGTCGTCGTCAGGCCGAGATCGGCGACGATCCGGGGGAGCAGCACCCCGGCGATGGTGGCGTCCACGACGATCAGCGAGACGCCGAGGCTCATCACGACGACGCCGAGGCGGCGGTGCCGGGCGGCGGGTGCCGCCGCGGAGGCATGCGGCGGCGTCAGGAAGGTGGACTCGGGCACGGCTTCAAAGATATGGCCGGACCCGCCGTGCGGCTCACCGACCCCTGGCTAGGCACCGGTGTCGCTGATGTCGGTGTGCAGCCGGATCTGCCGGACGGGCTCGCCCATGTCGAGCGTCCGGGCCGTCCCGTCGGGCGCCCACCCGGCCGAGCCGAGGAACGTCCGCGTCACCTCGTCGTCCTCGAAGACCCAGGTGACCAGGGTGGCGCAGCCGTCCTCGCGGAGCAGGTCGGCGGTCGCGGCGAGCAGCCGGCTGCCGTGCCCGGCCCGCGTGTGCAGCGGGTCGACGAGCAGGGTGATCACCTCGGCGGTGCCGGCCGGGTCGAGATCGGCGTCCTCGGCCGGCCCGTGCGCGGCGAACCCGACGACCAGGTCGGACGCCACCGCGACCAGCAGCCGGTGCCGCGGGCTCGGCGGCGCCGTCGCGGCCTCCGCCCACTTCTCCCGCCACTGCTCCACCGCCGCGCCCCCGGTCACCTGGTCGAGCACCCCGGCCGGAAGCAGCTCGCGGTACCCGTGCCGCCAAGCCCGCACCTGAATCTCGGCCACAGCGGCCGCGTCCGCCCGCCGGGCCGGCCGCACCCCCACATCCGCCACGCCCACCCACG
>NZ_SMKY01000353.1 GCF_004349235.1 Actinomadura darangshiensis
CGGGGGTCCGGGGCGGCCGGGGCGGCCGGGTCGGCTCAGCGCCGGTCGAGTTCGTCGGCGAGCCGGTGCCAGTCGGTGGCGCAGTGGCGGGCCAGCTCGGCGACGGCCTCCCGGCAGTGCGGGGGGACGCAGTCGTACAGGTCCGCCCAGTCGCCGGGCGCAATGACGCGCGCCCGCAACAGCAGCAGGAGCCGACGCCCGGCGCCGGTGTGCCGCAGCGAGGGGTCCTTCATGAGCGTCTGGAGGATCGCGCCGTGGTCGCGCGGCCCGTCCGCGCCGTGGGGGCGCTTCCGCTCCGCGCGTCCGGTACCGCCGACGGCCCGCGGCCCGTCCGCGCCGGTGCGCCGCCGGGGGGGCGGCGCGGCGTATCGGTCGGGCACGGGGTTCTCCTTGCGCAGCAGCCGTCTGCGCACGTCATGAGCGGTCGACAGGGACACGCCGGCGGCCCTGGCGATCTCCCGCAGCGGCGCGTCCGGCCGCTGCTCCATCGCCCGCGCGGCGGTGAGCCGCCCCTCCGCGCTGTTGAGCGGCCGGATCCGGCCGTCGGCGCCGAGCCGGCCGTTCGACTGCGGCACGGTCGCGGACGAACGCCGGATCCCGGCCACCGACTTCGCCGACAGGCCGGTCCGCGCCGCGATCGCGCGGTCCGACAGCTGCGGGTGGCTCGCCATGATGCGGGCCGCGGCGGCGCGCCGGTCGGCCCGCGACAGCGGGAGCCCGTGCGCGACGTTCTCCTCGACCGCGCGGACGAACGCCTCGTCCGCGTCGCCGTCGAAGTAGACGATGGGGATGGTCTCGTCGCCGCGCAGGATCGCGGCGCGCAGCCGGTGCATCCCGTCGATGACCCGCATCGTGGACCTTTGGACCAGGATCGGGGGCATCGCGCGGTCGGCTTCGACGAGCCGCAGCGTGTGGTCGCGGTCCTCTCCGGTGAGCCGCGGGGAGTCGGCCGACAGTAGCGAGGTGACGGGGACGGAATGGACCGCTTCGGCCGGCTCCTCCCCGGTGTCGCCCGGCCCGTCCGGGGCGTTCGCCCGTTTCGCGGAATCCGCCGGTGCCGCGATCATGCTGGGCTCCATCCGCCGTCTCACCTCTCACCATGGATGATCGCTGTGGGGAGCGCGATCATGACATCGAGCGACCAGCTGGCTGTCCGGGTGGAACGATCTCCGTTCCATGATGGAAACCGGGAAACTGGTCTTTTGCAAGGGTGAACTCAGGAGTTTGGCATTTTCAGATAAGTGGTCCTCTGGACGTCCCGGACCCGGCCGGCATTCCCTGGGCTATTCGGCGTGCCGCCGTGAGCGACGTCCACGCGGTGATCTCGATCAGCTCCCGGTCGCCCGCCCGCTCCCGCCGCCACTCCGCGATGTCCGCCGGCCCCACCTGGTACGAGGCGAGGGCGGTGAGCAGCGCCAGCCGGGCGGCGGGCCGCTCGTCCGGCGCCAGGTCCGCGGCGGCCCGGGCGGCCCAGCCGCGGTCGAGGCCGGGCGGGCGGCCGTCCCACGCCCGCAGCCGGGCCCGCACCAGCTCGCGCACGGGTCCGGGGACGGCGCCCGCCGCGCCTGCCTCGACGGCCGCCGCGGCGCGCGCCAGCGCGTCCGCGACCGGCGGGGCGTCCGCAGCCCAGGCGAGGTCGGGCGGCGGCGGCGCGGGCGGCAGCAGCGGCAGCGCCGCGCCCGGCGGCGGGCCGCCGCGGGCCGCCGCCCCGGCGAGGCGGCCGAGCAGCCGCATCATCGGGCCGTGCGCGCGCCGCGGCACCCGGGCCGGCAGCGGACCGTCCCCGAGGAACACGTTCACCATGCGGTTCAGGTAGTGGAACGTCAGCACCACCCCGGTGAGCTCGGCCAGCGCCCCGGGCGCCAGCGGCGGCGCGGGCGCCTCGCCCGCCGCCCAGCGCGCGATCCGCTCGCGGCCCGGGTCGCCGACCCGCCCCCACCGTCCGTCCGCGACGGCCGCCGCGGCCGCCGGCGACGACAGCGCGCCCAGCGTCGCGCCGTGCACCGCCACGCAGTACGGGCACCGGTTCGCCCGCGAGACCGCGGCCGCGGCCGCCTCCTTGTCGGCCCGCTCCGCGATGCCCGCGGCGACCAGCGTCTCCCGCAGCATCACCCAGGACGCCGCGAGCGGGCCGGGCGCCGGCGAGTGCAGCGCGACCGGCGGGGCGAGCATCCCGAAGTCGCGTTCCACCTGCGCGTACACCGCGGCGACGGTGCCGCGGGCGGCGCCCGGCTGGACCGGCGCGACATGCCTGACCTGCTCCAGCGCCCGGCGCAGCGGGCGCCGCAGGATCCCCGGTGCCACCGTCGCCCCTCAGCCGCCGCCGACCATGTCGCGCACCAGCGGGGTCGCCGCCCGCCGCGCGCTGGTCACCCCGTCGGGCGCGGGCGCCCCGTAGCCGACCGCGACGCCGTGGTCCTGGGCGGCCCGCACGATCCCCGGCACGGCCCGCTCGGCGAGCGCCGCGATCGTGAACGCCGGGTTCACCGTGAGCGCGCCCGGGACCGCCGACCCGTCGGTGACGAAGATGCCGGGGTGGCCGCGCAGCTCGTGCCGGTCGTCCAGCGCGGACGTCGCGGGATCGTCCCCGATCCGGCACGACGCGAGCGGGTGGACGGTGTAGGCGCCGACGAGGTCGTTCGTCCACGGCTCCACGGTGGCGAGGCCGTCGCGCTCCAGGATGTCCTTTACCTCGGCGTCGGCGGCGGCCCAGCCGCGCAGCGTGTTCGGCGTCGGGTCGTAGCGCAGCGAGCCCCTGCCGAGCATCTGCTGGGAGATGCGGACGGCGTTCCCGGTGGGCGGGGGAGGGCCGAAGACGCCCTCGTTGTCGTCCTCGCTCATCGTGAAGATCGTCAGCCAGGACTGCCAGCGGCGGAGCATCTCCTTCTTCTCCGGTCCGAACCAGGTCGGCTCGCCGCCGGCGCCCGGGATCTGGGCGAGGATCGTGCCGAACCCGGGCGGGAAGTAGAGCTGCTCCAGCGTGAACCGCTCGAACTCCGGGAGCGTCCCGTCCAGCCGGTCCCAGCTCGTCACGCAGGGGCCCTTGCCGACCTGGGACGCGGCGTACGCGCCGCCGGGGTGGTGCAGCCCGAGCACCTCGCGGACCCGGTCCTCGTCGAAGACGGCGGTGTTGAGCCGCTCGCCGTTCCCGGAGAAGTACCGGCCGACGGCGGGCGGCAGCGTGCCGAGCTCCGCGGCCGAGCGCTGCAGGATCACCGGGGTGGCCCCCGCCCCGGCGGCCAGGACGACGATCTTGGCGTCGATCGTGCCCTCGCCTGCCGTCACCCGGTAGTCGTCGCCGTCGATGTGGGTGTAGTGCACCCGGTACCCGTCCGGGGTGCGCGACAGCCGCTGCACCTCGTGCAGGGGGCGGATCTCCGCGCCGTGGGCCACGGCGGCGGGCAGGTAGTTCAGCAGCAGCGACCGCTTGGCGTCGAACCGGCACCCGGACATCATCCAGTTGCAGTTGGTGCACCGGTCCCGGTCGATCGCGGCGGGCGCCGGGTTGGCGGTGCGGCCGGCGTGCGCGCACGCCGCGGCGAACAGGCCACCGGAGTAGGTGACGTCGTTCCAGTCCTGCCGGGTGATCGGCAGCGACTCGGCCACCCGGTCGTACCAGGGCTCCAGCGTGTCGCGGGTGATGGACGCCGGCCACATCCGGCGGCCGAGGCTTCCCCGGCGCTCGAACACGAACCCGGGGACGCGGGGCATCGCGGCGAAGTACACGACGCTGCCGCCGCCGACGCAGTTGCCGCCGAGGACGCTCATCCCGTCCCCGACCACGAAGTCGAAGATCCTGGTGTAGGAGGAGCCGAGCAGGAAGTCGTGGTCGAACTCGTCGCTGGCCACCCACGGGCCGCGTTCCAGCATGACCACCTTCGCGCCGCCGGCGGCCAGGTGGTAGGCGGTGATCGCGCCGCCGAATCCGGTGCCGACGACGAGGATGTCGGCGCTGTCGCGGGCGGTCATGTCAGGCTCCCCGTCGCGTCGGTGTCCGGGTGGACGGACGCGAGCTCGCGCCGGTAGGAGAACCGCGGGAACCGCCACAGCCCGTCGTCGTCGGGCGGGGCGAACCCGAGCGCCACCAGGCCGGGGTGCCCCTGCTCGACGGCCTCGGTGGTGTGCATGTGCGCCGCGGTGTCGAACGCCATGTTGCTGAACAGCGCCAGCAGGACCCACAGGTCCTTCTCCGGGTGGTCGGGCGCGGTGAGCGCGCGGACGACCGCGGTGCGCTCGGCGAACGGGAGGGCGACGAAGGGCGGCACGGAGCCGTCCAGGTCCAGGCCGCGCCGGTCCGCGTGCTCGCGGGCGTGCCGGTCGAGGGCCGCGGCGTAGTCGTCGAGCGCGTCCGCGATGCCGGTCGCGGGCATCTCCAGCAGGGCGATGGCGCCGGCGGCGACGGCGCCGGGGCCGGGGGCGGCGCCCGCCACGGCCCGGTCGTCCGGCCCGCGCTTCTCCCCGGGCACGATCGTGTCGGCGAAGGCCTCCAGTGTCGGCGTCCTGCCGGCGGCCCCGGTCGGGCTCTCGGTTTCCATGCGGTCTCCTCACACGGCGTAGCAACACAGTTCAGTAAAAATGGGGCAGATCGGCTGTGCATCTTCGGAAATGCCCGCGGAACCGCACGCGGGCGGCCCTCCGGCGTGCGCTGCGGCCCCGCCGCGGGAACCGCTCCCGGAAAGGGCGGCCTTTCCATTCCGGTGGGGCCCGGGAGCAGTAAGAATGACCATCTGGTCAATCGCTCACCGGAAAGCGGTACTTTCCATGCAAGAACGAGCTCGGCTCACCCGGCAGACCATCCTGGAGGCCGCGGCGGCCGCCTTCGAGGCGCACGGGTACGGCGCGGCCCGCCTTCAGGACATCACCGACCGGGAGGACGTCAGCAAGGGCGGGCTGTACTTCCACTTCCCGTCCAAGGAGTCGCTCGCCCTGGAGATCATCCGGCGCGGCGAGGAGCTGCACATCGACCTGGTGGAGGAGCTGCGCCCGCGCTTCCCGCGGGCCATGAGGCTGCTGATCGAGTACACCCGGCAGGTGGGCCGCGCCTTCAGCGACGACGTGGTGGCCCGCGCCGGGACCCGGCTGCTGCTGGAGAGCCGGCTGCGCGACCTGGCCGGCCCGCCGCCGCTCGCCCGCAGGATCGGCACCGTGCGGGAGCTGCTCGTGGCCGCGCGGGAGCAGGGCGACCTCGCGCCGCGGGTGGACCCGCCGTGGGCCGCGCAGCCGCTGGCGGCCGCGTTCCTCGGGTTGCAGATGATCGTGATGGTGCGCGGCGGCCCCCTCGACCCGGACACCTGCGTGTCGCAGATGTGGCGGGTCTTGCTGCCCGGTCTCGTCCCCGCCGCGCGCCTGGACGACCTCCTGGGGGCGCTGCCCGCGGCGGGCGGCTGACGTCCGTTCCGCCGGGGCCGCCGCGGGCCTCAGCGCGGCGGGTCGCCGAGCACGCCGCGCGCCCGCAGCAGCGGGAGGACCCCCTCGCCGAAGGAGTACGCCTCCTCCAGATGCGGCTGCGCCGACAGGATCAGGTGGTCGACGCCGAGCGAGCGGTACTCCTCGATCCGCTCCGCGACCTGCTCATGGCTCCCGACGAGCGCGGCCCCCACGCCCGGCCGGACCAGCCCGTAGCCGGCCCAGACGTTCGGGTAGACCTCCAGGCCGGCGGCGCCGCCGCCGTGCAGTGCCGCCGCGCGGCGCTGCCCCTCGGACTCGCTGCGCGCGAACCGGCGCTGCGCCTGGCGGACCCGCTCGGGCTCGATGCCCTCGACGAGCCGCCGGGCCACGGCCCACGCCTCCGCCGCGGTGTCCCGGCTGATCACGTGGAAGCGGGTGCCGCAGCTCAGCTCCCGGCCGCGGGCGGCGGCCGCCTCCCGCGCCCGGTCGAGCAGCCCGGCGAGGTCCGGCGGCGGCTCGCCCCAGGCGAGGTAGGTGTCGGCGTGCGCGGCCGCCACCGCCCGTGCCGCGTCGGACGACCCGCCGACGAAGACGTGCGGCCGGACGGGATGCGGCCGGGCCAGCAGCGCCCCCTCCACTTGGTATTGCTCGCCGGCGAAGTCGAACCGCTCGCCCGTCCAGGCGCGGTCGAACACCTCCAGGAACTCCGCGGTGCGCGCGTACCGCAGGTCGTGGCCCAGCGGGTCGCCGTAGCGGCGCTGCTCGTCGGGGTCGCCGCCGGTGACGATGTTGAGCTGCAGCCGTCCGTCCGACACCCGCTGGAACGTCGCCGCCATCTGCGCCGCCAGCAGCGGCGCGACCAGGCCGGGCCGCAGGGCGATCATGAACTTGATCCGCCGGGTGCGGGCGGCGAGAGCGCCCGCCGCCACCCAGGGGTCCTCGCAGAACAGGCCGAACGGCGTCAGCATCCCGGTGAAGCCGAGGCGGTCGGCGGCCAGCGCCACCTGGGTGAGGTAGTCGATGCCGGGCTCGCGGCGCGTCCCCGGCGCGGGTTGCCCTCCGGACGGTTTCGCGATCTCCCTGCCGTCGCCGTGCAGCGGCAGGAACCAGTACAGGTCCACGATGCGGCGCCCCCTCGCTTGCGGGCCCGGCGCACCCGGCCGGGCGGCCTCACCCTAACTCCGGTTCCCGCACGTCGGAGGGGGGTGCGGGCGGACTCGGCAATCGCGAAGAAGTCCGCCGCGCGCCGCATTCCGGAAGATGCGCCGCCGGCCGCGCCGCGCCGACGATGACGCGGTGGGACCCGGCTCGCCGCGCGGCGGAGCCGGGCGGGACGCAGCGTGGGAGGTGCCCGCATGCGGGTGATCGTCGACTACGACCAGTGCGACGCCAACGGGCTGTGCAGCGAGCTCGCGCCGAAGATCTTCGAGCTGGGCGCCGACGACGTGCTGCGCGTCCGCGAGGAGCGGCCCAGGCCGGAGCTGTGGCCGGCCGCCGAGGAGGCCGCGCGGGCCTGCCCCAAGCTCGCCATTACGCTGACGGAGCACGCCTGATGGCCGTGGCGGCCGCCCTCGGCGCCCGCACCCCCGTCATCGTCGCCGCCGCCCGCACGCCGATCGGCAGGCGCGGCGGCGGGCTGGCGGGGCTGAAGGCCGTCGAGCTGCTGCGCGCCGTGCTGCTGGAGGCGATCGGCCGGGCCGGGATCGCGCCGGACGACGTGGAGCAGATCATCGGCGGCTGCGTCACCCAGTCCGGGGAGCAGAGCCTCAACGTGACCCGCAACGCGTGGCTGAGCACCGGCCACGACCCGGCGGTCGGCTGCACCACCGTGGACGTGTCGTGCGGGTCGGCGCAGCAGGCCAACCACCTCGTCGCCGCGCTCGTCGCGGCGGGTGCCATCGACGTCGGGATCGGCTGCGGGGTGGAGTCGATGAGCCGGGTGCCCATCGGGACGAACCTGTACCAGGGACCCGGCCACCACAAGACCACCGACTACCCCTGGGACGACCCGCCGAAGGCGCAGTTCGGCGGCGCCGAGCGGATCGCCCGCCGGCAGGGCGTCCGCCGCGCCGACGCCGACGCGTTCGGGCTGACGTCGCAGCGGCGCGCCGCCCGCGCGTGGGACGAGGGCCGCTTCGACGCGGAGGTCGCCGCGGTGACCGCGCCCGTCCTGGACGGCGACGGCGCACCGACCGGCGAGCACCGCCGCGTGACCCGCGACGAGGGGCTGCGGCCCACCACCATCGAGGGCCTGGCGCGGCTGCGGCCGAACGTCGAGGGCGGCGTGCACACGCCCGGGACCACCTCGCAGATCTCCGACGGCGCGGCCGCCGTCGTGTGGATGTCGCTGGAACGCGCGCGGGCGCTCGGCCTGCGGCCCCGTGCGACGCTCGCCCACCAGGTCGTCACGGGCGCCGACCCGTACTACCTGCTCGACGGTCCGGTCGCCGCGACCCGGCGGCTGCTCGGCCGGGCGGGCATGGTGATCGGCGATGTGGACCTGGTCGAGATCAACGAGGCGTTCGCGTCCGTCGTGCTGAACTGGGCGTCCGCGTTCGGCACCGACCTGGACCGCGTCAACGTCAACGGCGGCGCGATCGCCCTCGGCCATCCGCTCGGCGCCACCGGGACCCGGCTGCTGGTGACGGCGCTGCACGAGCTGGAGCGCACGGACCGCGAGCACGCGCTCGTCGCGATGTGCTGCGGCGGCTCGCTCGGCACCGCGTCCCTGCTCCGGCGGGTGTAGGGGGGCCGGGACG
>NZ_SMKY01000354.1 GCF_004349235.1 Actinomadura darangshiensis
CATCCCTGACGCACCACGGCCTTCAGCGACGGCTCGTCCCCGTCCTCACCACCGCCGCGCGACTCCGGCAGCAGCCACCCCGCCACCGCACACGCCGCGCACACCGCCACGCTCGCAGCCCCCAGCGCCCGGTACCCGCCGACCGCCAGCACCGGCGACGCCACCGCCGACGCCGCCACCACCGCCAGCAGCGACACCGCCTCGGAACGCCCGATCAGCCGCGCATACGCCCCCTCGGCGCCCACCCGCTCCAGCCGCTCGTACACCAGCGCCTGCATCGTCCCCGAACGCAGCGCCGACCCCGCACCCCACAGCACGAAACCCACGGCGAACACCGGATACGAAGGAAAGAACGCCCACAAACCGAAACCCGCGCCGGCCAGCAGGGGAGAGGCCACCAGCAGCAGGCGGCGGGAGAACACGTCCGCCCACACACCGGACGGCAACTCCAGCGCGAACGTCGTGACCGACCAGATCACGAACAACGACGAAATGGCAGCGGGGGACAACCCGGTGTCGGCGAACAGCACCGCGTAAACCGGGTACAGCAGAACGAAGTCCTCGAGGAACGCGTAGGTGTACAACCTCCGCGCGAGCCCCGCCTCAGCTGAAGATCAATGTCGTCGGCGCATACCGGCATGCTAACCGAACGCGGCGACGGGGTCCCCGCCGTTTCCCGCGCGCCGTGCCGGTTGGTCACACCGGCAGGAAGACCGCGGTCGCCTCCTCCGCGAGGATCGCGGAATTCGGGGCATCCGGATCGGTCTGCGCCAAGTGCAGCAATCCGAGGATGGCCGCGTAGGCGACGCGCGCCCGCGACACCGCCCGGTCCGGCGGCAGGCCGAGCTCGCGGTAGGTCCGGGACAGGAGGTCAAGCCGGGCCCGGTTCACCTCGCGGACCGCGTCCCTGACCCGGGGGTCGTTGCGGTCGCCGAGCAGGCTCAGGTGCACCGACGGCGCCAGCGGCTGGACGGACTGCACCACCACGGTGAGCAGCTCACGCAACCGCCGCGCCGGATCGGCCACCGCCGCGAGTTCGGTGAGTGCCTCGTCGCCGTGACTTCGCACCCACTCCGCGAGCGCCGCCGCGACCAGCTCGTCCCGGTTCCGGTAGTGCGCGTAGAAGCTGCCCTTGGTCACCCCCAGCGTCCGCGCCAGCGGTTCGACCGCGACCGCGGCCAGCCCGCCGTCCGCCATCGCCTTCAGCGCGGCCCGCGCCCAGTCATGGGCGGACAGCCGGGTCGACTCGTTCACCACGCGCAACAGGATACGCCAGCGTATTGACGGGTTCGCGAATCGGAGGATACGGTGGCGTATCAATACGCACCCGTATCAATACGCGGCAGCACCAAGGAGCGACCGAATGGGGCACACGAGGGTCCGCAGAGTGGTCACCGGACACGACTCCGAGGGCCAGGCCCGCCTGGTCGACGACCGTGATGTCGAGCCCATCACGTCCGACCTGATGCCCGGCTGCGCGGCCTACCGGCTGTGGGGCCGGGACGAGCGGCCCGCGTTCCCCGACGACGGCTCACCGCGCCCCGCCGAAGCCTGGTACCCGCCCCGGGACGGATCGCGCTTCATGATCAACGTGATCGCGCCGGGGGACCTGGTGCCACCTCCGGACCTCGACATGGCCGCGGCCATGGACGAACTGGAGCAGCAGATGCCGGGCGCGGCCACCGCCATGGACCCCGACGTCCCGGGAATGCACACCACCGACAGAATCGACTACGTCATGGTCGTATCAGGCGAAGTCACGCTGGACCTCGACGACGGCGAGCAGACGGTGCTGCGGGCGGGCGACGTGGTCGTCCAGAACGGCACCCGGCACGCCTGGCGCAACCACGGCACCGAAACCTGCACGATCGTCGGCATCGCCATCGGCGCCGACCGCACCCCGCCCGCCTAGCCTCGAACGGTCAGACGGCCGCGGGGGAGCGGCCGAACAAGGCCAGCAGCCGCGCCTGATCATCGGCCTCGCCGGCGACGGCCACCTCGGGCCCCACCATCCCCGTCTCGCGCCCGCGCTGCGCCATCCGCCGCGCGGTCTCCAGCGCGGGACGCACCAGATCCGCATCGAAGACGATCGGCAGCCCGGCGGCCTGTGCCAGATCCCACGTGTGCACGAGCAACTCCAGCGGATATTCCGCCAGCCAGTTACGCAAAGTGACCGTGATGCCGATGCCCAGCAGGATCCGCCGATCCAGCGCCTCGGGCGTGAGTTCGCCCGTCATGCGGGCGCGCACCTCACGCCAGGACGCCGGCGGATCATCCCCGGCCACCTCGCGCCAGTCAGGATCGTTCTCGGGGAGTGCCCGCCCGGCGGCGCGCATCTCGACCACCAGCAGCCCGGCGATGACGTGCCCGGCCACGTCGACCCCCGCCCAGCCCTCGCACGGCGACGGTGACAACCACCGGTCCGCCGGCACCGCGACCAGCACACCCTCGAAGACGTCAAGCGCGCGCACGAACTGCTCTGGGATCACAACGTCACACCCACCCGGGACACCCGCATGCGGAACCCGCCCAATCTAGCGGCAAGGCCCCATCAGAGGTCTACTTAACATAATGCTCATTATCGACCAATGATCAGGTAGGGTGAAAGTAGGGCACTCGGCGCGTTCATGGCGTCAGGTGGTCTCGGCGTCGAGGGTGATCCAGAATCTGTCCTCGCCTCGGGTGCGGCCGTCGTGGACGCCGCCGTTCGCGACGATCACGCGGCGGGACGGTTCGTTGTCGGCGCCGCACGTCAGCAGCACGCGGTCCAGGCCGAGCCGCCTGGATTCCGCCAGACCCGCGGCGAGCATCCGCGTGGCGTGGCCCTGCCGCCGCCACGGCGGGACGACGTGATAGCCGATGTGCCCGCCGACCTCGGCGAGTTCCGGCGTCAGGCGGTGCCGCAGGATCAGCGTTCCGATGTAGTGCTCGCCTGAGACATACCAGAACGTCGTGTACGGGACGCCCCAGCGTCGCTGGACACCGTTCCGTCCGGCGACGAACGTGTCGAAATCGGTGAGGGCTTCGTCCAGCCAGCCGGCGGGCCCGCCGCCCAGCCGCAGGTCGGCCTCCTCCCCGGCCAGGAACGACTCACGCACCGCCGTTGTAGGCGGCACCAGTCGCGGCGGCGAGACGAGCGTTTCCATGTGCACCATTCTGGCCGACATCTCGCAAACGCCCGCCCACGCCGGGCGCGCGTGCCCTACTTTCAGTCATAAACCAGACAGAAGCTGGATTCTGTCTGGTTTATGAACTTTGTAGCGCCATGTCCGATTTTGTATTGGACGGGGACGGTGAGCTTGGCGAAGGCATCGCAGGAGCCCGGTCATCCTCACCGCCGGGTTGCGGATCGCAGGCGGTCCACCTCGGCTTGAGTGCAACCTTCGGACAGTGACCCCGGGGTGAGGCCCGCCAGCTGCTCATGGACGTCATCCTGCCGGTCCTGGCCTGACCGTACTCACCAACGCCGTCATCACCTGGACCACCGAGTACTACGGCATGGCGATCGGCGAGCTGCGCGGCCAGGGCCGCGACATCGGCGCCGAACTGCTGAGCTTCATCGAGGGCTGGCGGCCACTGCGCCCAACAACCGTCACCCAAGCCGGAACCACGTTCATGCTCCACCCGTGACCGCCGCTGACACTCCGTGTCCGTGTACGACCTCATGTGGCGAGTCGGGTACGGCCTCACGTCCAGAGCTCGGCTGGTGTGCTCACGCCGCGCGACGTCTGTCCCGACACCGGATACGCCCGCCTGTCCTACGGGCACGGCCGCGCGCTGCTGGACACGCACCCGCGCTGGGCGGGCCGGGCACCGGCTGGGATCCTCACGAGCTGCGGCACTCGGCGCTGACCCATCTGGGCGAGGGCGACGCGAGCCTGCTGATGCTGATGGCCAAGTCCCGGCGCAAGAAGCCCGAGAACGTGCGCCGGGACTTCCATCCCTCGCCGGAGGCGATCGCCGAGGTCACCAGTCTGCTGGGGCCGGCGACCGCCGCCGGTGAGGTACTGGTGAGCGCAGGCGATGCGATCAACGCCCGTCTACCTCAGTGAAGCCCGGCGGCCAGCCCGTTGTGGCGCCTCGATCCGGTCATGGCGGCGGGTGGTGGAGTGCGTACTGGCCTGCGATCCATCGGCAGATCGCTTCCACGACGTAGCCTTGCTCGGCATCGTCGAGCGTGCGCCCGGCGGGGATGTCGTGCCAGCGTGCCAGGCAGGTGCGGCAGCACGTCGCGGTGGCGTGCTGCGCGACGAACACCGGATGCCCGCGATAGGGCGTCTGACGGCCGTCGTTGCGCGGTTCGGCCGGAGCCAGCCTGCGCTCGACCAGCTCTCCGGCGTGTCTGCGGACGGCTGTGATGCCGCGCAGGTCGACCACCGCACGGTCCCGGCCACGGAGCCGGAACCTTGCGCGGAAGTGGTGCTGCCCGATCTGGTGCAGCCTGGCATCCAACTCCTCCATCACCGGTTCGGGACTCCCTTCCGCGGTCGATCAGGACTGCTGCTGGGTGATGTTGACCATCCAGGTGATCCCGAACCGGTCCACGAGCGAGCCGGCCTCGTCACCCCACGACTGCTTCTCCAAGGGCAACGTCACGGTGCCGCCGGCGGACAGCCTCTCAAAGTAGCCGCGGAGTTCGGCGTCCTCGCCGCCGAGGAAGACCGCAACGTTGTTGCCGGGGGTGTGGGGCATCTCTTCCCGGACGTCCCAACCCATCAGCGTGAAGCCGTCCGGAGTGCGGAGCGTAGAGTGCATGATCTTGTCGGCGGGTGCGTCCGCCGAGCCGAACTCGGCGTACGTGCCCATCTCCAGTTCGCCGCCCAACACGTCCCGGTAGAACTCCATCGCCTGCCGTGCGTTCCCTTTGAAAGCCAGGCACGGGTTGAGTAGAGATCCCATCTGATGCTCCTTCTTGCGAGTGACTTGCGAACGGCCAGGACCACAGCAGCGGGCACCGACAGATATCCGAACCTGACAGCACTCGAACGCCGAGGTCCGGCCCGCGGGAACCGCTTACGGGCCTAGACCCGTATCGAGTGACCGCTCAGGTGTCTGAGGGGTCACTCACTCCGATAAGCCTCCCAACGAATCATGACATCCTGTGTCGTGTATACCGGCAGAATCTTCGTGTGCGCGCCGACCGGTTGGTCTCGCTGGACCCGAAGATCGGGGTCGCGAGGCCACGGATAAGGGTCCTTTATCTGTGGCTATCTGTGGCCTCGTAGGATCGCGGCCCCGCCCGGCCTCCGGACCGGGATCCGGGGCGGCTACATGAAGCGGACCCTTTATCCGTGGCAAGGAGACGACCGGTGCCGACCGCGCTCAACAAGGTGGTCGATCTGCGTCCCGGCGACGGTCGCGCCGACGGGACGCTCGCCACGGTGCGGTCGGCGGCCGACGCCTTCCTCGACTCGCCCGCGTGCGCCAACTCCAACACCCGACGCTCCTATACCACCACCCTCGACAAGGTCGCCGTCGAGCTCGGCGGCGACCGCCCGCTGTCGTCGGTCGCCGATGAGGAGCTCGGGCAGGCCCTCGAACAGCTGTGGGGCGAGGCGTCGGTGGCGACCTGGAACACCCGGCGCGGAGCGGTCGGCGGCTGGCTGAAGTGGTGCGCCGAGCACGGCGTCGCCGACGCGGCCGAGCTCCCGGCCATCCCGGCCTGGTGCAAGTGCCTGTCCCCGCCCGGCTCCGACACCCCGGTCCGCTCCCGCACCGCGATCGACCGTCTCATCGGCCGCCGCGAGGTCCACCTGCGCGAGAAGACGCTGTGGCGGATGCTGTACGAGACCGCCGCCCGCTCCGAGGAGATCCTCGGCGTCAACATCGAGGATCTGGACCTGTCGGGGCGGACCTGCCCCATCAAGGCCAAGGGAGCCAAGCCGCGGACCCGCACCCGTGGGGCGTCCCGCGAGCAGTACGTGATGGAGCGGGTGTGGTGGGACGCCGGCACCGCCCGGCTGCTGCCCCGCCTCATCGCGGGCCGTACCTCCGGGCCGCTGTTCATCGGCCACCGCCGGCCCGGCCCCGGCAAGAAGGTCGACGCCCGCGACCTGTGCCCCGACACCGGCCGGGCCCGCCTGTCCTACGGCCAGGCCCGCGCCCTCCTGGACAGCCACACCAGCATCGGCGGCGAGACCGGAACCGGATGGGACCTGCACGAACTCCGCCACTCCGCCCTCACCCACCTCGGCGAGTCCGGCGTCTCCCTCCTGCTGTTCATGGCCAAATCCCGGCACAAGAAGGAACAGCACGCCCGCCGCTACTTCAAACCCTCAGCGGCCGTCATGGCCGAAGTCACCGCCGTCCTAGGACCAGCCTGACCGCGAGGCCACCCGCATCACAGCCGCTGAACAGCAGCCACCCACCAGGCAACTAACCAACACCCGAGCCACAAACCCACAGGTCAGCTACAGGTTCGTTGGATTTTCGGCGTTTGCTACCGGGACCCCATCAAGCTGTTGAGCTGCACCGACGCGCTCACCGAGTCCGGCGTCGCGTCGATGAGGCGGTCGGTTGCCGCGCCGGTCCCCCGACAGCTTGCGCACGGCGGTTACCGCCGTGTCCGACGAGGCCCGGACGGCTGGGAAGGGGCGGAGCCTGGCTCTGCTGACCATCCTGCTGGCGGCGTTCCTGGACCTCACACGCCTCCCCCGCGCACCTGCGGCGGTGGCCTCGCCGCTGTCCGCCCTGGCCCCGGTGCCGGCCTGCTGGTCGCGGCGCGGGTGCTGTGCGCGGCCGCGATAATCCCGCAGGTGCTGTCGCAGATCCAGGTGATGTACGCCCCCGAGGAGCGGGGCGGTCCCATGGCGGCGGTCGCGGCGCTGTCGGGCGTGGCCGCGACACTGGGCGCGATCGCCGGGCCGGCGCTGCTGGAATGGGACCTGTCGGGAGCGGGCTGGCGCATGGTGTTCTTGTGAACGTCCCCCTGGCCGCCCTGGCCACCGCCGTGCCGAGTCGGCCGCCAGGCTCGACCTGCGCGGGGCCGCGCTGTCGGCGGCCGGGCTCCTGCCGGTGCTGTATCCCCTGATCACCGCGGCGGACCGGTCCGGATGGGTGTGGTCGTGGCGCCGCTGCTGCAGTTGACGCTCAACGACGTGCCGAGTCGGCGACGCAGGCTCGGGGTCGGCGCTCAACAACACCGTGACGCAGTTGGCGGCCTCGGTCGGTGTCGCGGTGATCGGCACCTTGTTCTTCACCCGGGTACGCGGTACCGGCGGCATTCCGCAGGCGCGGGTCGCCTCGCTGTGGTTTGGTATCGCGCTGCTGGCGGTGGCTTTCGCGGCTACCTGTCTGCTCCCCCGCAAGCCCGCCGCGCCAGGGAAGGGAGCGGCCGTGCCGTGCGCTGGTTAGGTGTTCCACGGCTCCGGCCGGTGCCGGGTGGTCATGGTCGTCGGCGGTGGGGTTCGAGGGCGCGGATGTAGTCGACGAGGCGGACGCCGATGTCGAAGGCGATGTCGGGGCCGGTCAGGTCGGCGTCGGGCCAGGTTTCGGAGATGCGGCGCCAGGTGTCGCGGCCGAGGAAAACGCCGGTGCCGGGGTCGTCGCCGAGTTCGGCGCGCCAGGCGGTCTCGGTGGCGAGGAGCCGGGTGAGGGCGGCCTCGTTGTCGGGTTCGGCGCGGTGCTCGGCGTGGAAGCCGATCTCGATGGCGTGGTCGCGGGCGCCTGGGGCGATGGCGGCGGGGATGATCTGGGCCTCGTAGTGCTCGCGTGCGGGTCCGGGGTCGCCGAACCAGGCTTTGACGCCGTTGTGGCGTATCTGGACGTGCGGATGCCCGAGACCGGGCGGGGTGGATCCCCGGACGATCTCGCCGACTTGGTCGAACAGTGCCCAGTCCGTCATCGCGTCGATCTTACGGAGGTTCTGTCGGTGGCGGGAGGTAGCGTCCGGCGGGTGCGTCCTGCCGATGTTCAGCGACTGTCCGTGGCCGAGTGCGTCGACCGTTACGCGGAGATGGTGCGTGCGAAGACGTCGACGGGGGCGCTGGCGCCTGCGACGGCGGAGGTGTACGCGCGGGACGTGGTGACGTTCGCGGCGCTGGCGGGTGCGGAGCGGGTGCTGGACGATCTGGCGGGCGAGGACGTCGATGAGGTGCTGCTCCGGTTCGCGCGGAAACGGGATG
>NZ_SMKY01000355.1 GCF_004349235.1 Actinomadura darangshiensis
CCCCTGAGATCTCCCCGCGAAACCCCCCCACTACGAGGAGGCACGAATGCAGAACCCCGGACTCGGCGAGGTCGCTCTCACCCGCCGCGGAGTCCTCGGCTACGCGGGCGCCGCGACGCTCGCCGGAGCCGCCGTCCTGGCCGGGGCCCGCCCCGCCGCGGCCGACGCACCCGCCTACCGGTTCGACCTGCTCTTCAACGTCCCCCACACCGACAACATGCAGGGCCTCGCCTACGCCCGCGGGCGCTTCTACGTCGGCTTCGACGTGGGCGACGGCCACGGCGTCATCCGCGAGTACGACCGCGACGGCACCACCCTCAAGGAGAGCGCACCGCTCGCCGTCGGGCACGCCGCCGAGGTCAGCGTCCGCGACCGTGACGGGCTCCTCTACATCGCCACCGGCGGCGGGACGAACCCGACCAAGGTCAACGTCGTCGACTGGCGCGGCGAGCCGGAGGTCGTCCGCACCATCGACTTCGGCTCGCTCGGCAACTCCGGCCTGGTCGCCGTCGACAACCGGCGCGACGGCCTGCTCGTGCACGCCGGGCCGGGCGACCAGGGCCCGTTCGTGTTCGCGTTCACCGACCTCAAGGGCACCGTCCGCTCGACGTTCGACCTCGGCTACCAGGGCGTCCCGCAGGGCCTGGAGATGGCCGGCGACAAGATCCTCTACTACACCAACGACACCATCACCGTGCTGGACCGGGCCGGGACGATCCTGGACGCGATCACGATCCCGCTGACCGGGGAGAGCGAGGGCCTCGCCGTCGCGCCCGCCGGCCGCGGCACCCGCGTCCTCTTCGGCTACAACAAGCCCAACCGCGTGTACGCCATGAAGCCCGTGTTCCGGTAGCAGGCCAGGCGCGCGGCCGGGCCTCCGTCCGCACCTCCCGTCCCGGCCGCGCGCCATCCCGCAATATCTGCGCACGATATCCGCATTTTCGGCCGTCGATATCGCAGTCGGCTTAGTGCTCGGACTCCGCAAATTAGCGGCGTCCGATAAAACGTGAGAATTTCTCCGATCGGGTCTTGATTTCCGCCACCACTCGGGTAGAAAAGGGCAACTCTATCTCCCGAGGAGGAAACCCCCGTGAAAGCTCCCATCAGGCTGGCCGCGCCATTGGCGGCCGCCTCCGCGGTACTGGCCCTGACGGTGCCCGCCGCCTCCGCCGCCACCACGACGCTCCGCGAGGAGACCGCCACCGGAGCGCCCTACTCCGGAAACTGGCAGGTCTCCACCGTCGGGCCGCTCGAGTTCTCCGTCGACTTCCTGGGCTCGAAGGTCACCGGGTCGTGCGACGACGCGAAACTGCAGGGCAGCGTCGTCTCCACGGGCGCCGGCGAACTGACCGCCGCGTCGGTCGGCGCGTGCCGGACGTCCAACGGCCTCAGCTCCCCGGCGACCGACCTCGACCTCGGCGACCTGCCCGAGGACAGCGGCGACGTCGCCTACGATCCCGTCGCGGGCGGACGCGACGGCACCCTGTCCATCAACGGCGACCTGCGCTTCAAGATGGAGGGGCAGGTCCTCGGCATCACCATCACCTGCTATTACGGATTCCGGACGGGTGACACCGACGGTCTCGTCTTCGACGTCTACAACCGCGACAACCCGAACCGCCCGCTGCCCGGCCAGGACGATGCCCAGGGCAGTTCCGACAACATCACGCTGGTGCGGGAATCGGGCAGCAGCGGCCTCTGCCCCTCCAACGGCACCGGCAGCGGCGCCGCCATCGCTCGCGGCGAGAGCACGCCCGGCGCCGGCGTCTTCGACCGCAAGCTCTACCTGACCTCGTAACGCGGGCGCGGCGCGGAACGGAGCGGCGGCCGGTCCCCGGGGCCGGTGCAAGGGAGTGGAATCCACCTCGGGGCCCGGCCGCCCTCCCCTGAGCCCTTTCGCGGACTCACCTCGCGGTGCTGGGTCGCCGTGTCGGAACGACCGGGGGCGTACGGCCGGAATCCACTTGGACGAACGCGAGGAGTTCGAGCCTAACTCCACTGGTCAGCGCTGTGTAATGACAGCGTGCTTACAGTTGTTTCCCACTCGTGTCCGAACCGGGCCGTCGCAAAATCACCCACCTCCCGAACGGTGTGGCCTGAATCACGCCGCGGATCGTCACGCCCGGAAGACCTGGCCCGTCCTGTTGCCGGAACCATCGTTTCCCGGCACCCGCCGGGACGGACCAGGGAGTCATCATGCGCGTTCTCGTCGCGGGATCGACCGGCGTCATCGGAAGCAGGCTCGTCCCGCTCCTGGAGGCCGTCGGGCACGACGTCACCGGCCTCGCCCGCACCACCACCCGCACCACCGGAAAGGTCGTCACCGCCGACGCCTTCGACCGGGACGGCCTCGCCCGGGCGGTCGCCGAGGCCGCACCGGACGCCGTCGTCAACCTGCTCACCGCCATCCCGGCCGCGCCCGACCCGAAGCACCTCGCGCGCGACTTCGCCGCCACCAACCGGCTCCGGACCGAGGGCACCCGCAACCTCTACGACGCGGCGGCGCAGGCGGGCGCCACCCGCGTCCTCGCCCAGGGCCTCGCCTACGCCTACCAGCCCGCCGACGGCCTCGCGGACGAGGACGCGCCGCTCTGGACCGACCGCACGCCCAAGCAGTTCGCCCCCGTCCTGGAGGCTCTCGTCGAACTGGAGGGACTGACCGCCGACGCCGGCGGCCTCGTCCTGCGCTTCGGCCACCTATACGGGCCCGGCTCCGCCTACGCGCCCGACGGGTCGTTCACCGCGCAGGTCCGCGCCGGGAAGGTCCCCATCGTCGGCGGCGGGCACTCCACCCTGTCCTTCACCCACGCCGACGACGCGGCCACCGCCCTTGTCGCCGCCTTGGACAAGGACGTCGCGGGTGTGCTGAACGTCGTGGACGACGCGCCGGTCACCATGGGCGAGTTCATCCCCGCCTACGCGCGGATGCTCGAAGCGCCCGCCCCCAAGCGCGCCCCCGCCGCGCTCGCGCGGCTCGCCGTCGGCCCGTGGGGCGTGGCGTTCATGAACGGACTGCGCGGCGCCGCCAACACCCGCGCCCGCCTCCGCCTCGACTGGCGGCCCAGGTACGCGTCCTGGCGGGACGGGATCGGTGCTTCGGGCGACGCCGCCGGCACGGCATGATCGTCCCATGGACGCGACCGGCTTCGAGGAGCACCGCCCGCTCCTGCTAGGGCTCGCCTACCGGCTGCTCGGCAGCATGTGGGACGCCGAGGACGTCGTGCAGGAGGCGTTCCTGCGCTGGACCCGGACCGACGCCGCCGAGGTCCGGGACCGGCGCGCCTACCTCGTCACCATCGTGTCGCGGCTGGCGCTCGACCAGCTCCGCTCCGCCCGCGTCACGCGCGAGGCGTACACCGGCCCGTGGCTGCCCGAACCCGTCCCGTCCGGCGTCTTCGGGCCGCTGGAGACCGCCGAGATGACCGACACGGTCTCCTACGCGACCCTGCACATGATGGAGCGGCTCTCACCGCCCGAGCGCGCCGTGTTCGTTCTCCGCGAGGCGTTCGAACTGCCCTACGACCAGATCTCCGAGATCCTCGACGTGCCTCCCGCGACCTGCCGCCAGCACCATCGCCGAGCGACCGCCCGCCTGGCCGAGGGCCGCGACCGGTTCCACCCGACGCACGCCGACCACACCGAGCTCCTGGACCGGTTCCTGGACGCCGCGCGCGGCGGAGACCTCGACACGCTCACGAGCCTCCTCGCCGAGGACGTGGTCGCCTGGAACGACGGCGGCGGCCGCACCCGCGCCGCCCTCCACCCGGTCGAGGGCCGCGAGCGCGTGGCCGCCTTCATCGCCGGCCTGTCGTCCCGCTACGGCATCGGCGCGACCACGATCGTCGAGGCCAACGGCGCCCCCGCCGTTTGGACCCACGTGGACGGCCACGAGCAACTCGCCGTCTTCGACATCCGCGACGGCCGGATCCACGGCGTCTACGCCGTCCTGAACCCGGACAAACTAACCTTCATCCGCCCACCCGCCTGACCCGCCGACCCCGCCCACCACGTCAGCCGACGGCGCAGGCCACATGGCCGCGCAGGCCACATGACGGCGCGGGTCGGGGCGACGGCGCGGGTTTCACGGCAGGGCGGGTCGGGTGGTGTCGGCTCACGGCTCCAGGCGGAGGAGGAAGTCGCGGAGCAGGGCGATGGCACGGTCGGGGTCCTCCCGGAAGACGCCGTGGCCGGTGTCCGGGAGAACATGGAGCGCCGGCGTGTTCGGGAGTGCGCCGGCGAGGCGGCGGGCGGCCGACGCCGTCGCCACCGGGTCGTCCTCGCCGTTCATGATCAAGGTGGGGCAGGCGACGCGGTCCAGGTGCGGCCACGGGTCGAACTCGGCGGCGAGCGTGTGACGGAAATGTTCGATGACGTCGCGATTCCACCGGATGCGAGCAAGCCTGTTCGCGGCGTCCGGGTCGCCGGCCGGGCGCTGGGAGTACAGGGGCAGGCAGACGCGCTCCCAGTCGTCCTGGACGTCCTCGCCGTCCCAGTAGCGGCGGGCGATGTCGCGGGCCTCGGTGCCGCCGAGGCGTTCGAAGACGGCCAGGCGCTCGCCGGCCGGGCCCGGCATCACACTGTCGAGCACCATTCCGCTGATGCGGTCCGGGTGCCGGTGCGCGACGGTCAGCGCGACCCAGCCGCCGCTGGACGTCCCGACGAGGACGGGGTCGTCGATGCCGAGCGCGTCGCAGAAGTCGATGACGTCGTCGGCCCAGCGCTCCCACGTCCACTGCGCGGGCTCGCCGATGTCCGACCGGCCGCTGCCGCGCTGGTCCAGGTAGACGACCTGTGCGAACTCGGCGGCGGGTCCCAGCACCGGTTTGAACAGCGAGTGGTCGGCGCCCGGACCGCCGTGCAGCGCCACGATCACCGGACGTTCGGACATTCCCGTGCCATCCGGGACGAGCCCGGCGCCCTCGACGTCGAAATACAGGCGCACACCGCCGATGTCGATCCGCATCCGGCCCATTCTGCTCCGTGCGGGACAATGGGAGGCGTGAGAGCGGTGGTCGTCTCCGACACGCACGCGCCGCGGCGGTGGAAGGCGTGCCCGCCGCGGGTGGCGGAGCACCTGCGGGACGCGGACGTCATCCTGCACGCCGGTGACGTCTGCGTCGCGCCCGTCCTGGACGAATTAGGGGAGTACGCGCCGGTCCACGCCGTCCTCGGCAACAACGACGGGCCGGACGTCGCCGACTGGGGCGCGCCGGAACGCCTCGAACTGGACCTGGACGGGCTCGCCGTCGCGATGGTCCACGACAGCGGCCAGGCCCGCGGCCGCACCGCCCGGATGCGGCGCTGGTTCCCGGCCGCCGGCCTCGTCGTCTTCGGGCACTCCCACATCCCGCTCGACGAGACGGGCGACGGCGTCCGCATCTTCAACCCCGGGTCGCCGACCGACCGGCGCCGCCAGCCGCACGGCACCCTCGGCCTCCTCGACATCCACGACGGCCGGCTCACCCGGGCGCGCATCGTCCCCGTGACCTGACCGGCGCCCTCGACTTGCGAGGCGGCGCATGGAATCGTCCCCCCAAACGATGATCGAGAAGAGGGACCCGGCATGACCGACCGCGTCACCGTGAACGTCCACGAGGGAGTCGCCGACGTGCGGCTCAACCGTCCCGACAAGCTGAACGCCATCGACATGCCCACGTTCGAGGCGCTCGCCGAGACGGGGGACGCGCTCGCCGGCGACCCGTCCGTCCGGGCCGTGGTCCTCTCCGGTGAGGGCCGCGCCTTCTGCGCGGGCCTGGACTTCGCCAACTTCGCCGCCATGGCGGGCGACGGCGCTCCGGGCGGCGGCGCCGCGCGGTTCAAGCGGCTGGCGCAGGACATCACGGCGCGCGAACCGGGCCGCATCACCAACCTCGGCCAGCAGGCCGTGCACGTCTGGCGGGAGCTGCCGCAGCCCGTCATCGCCGCCGTCCACGGCCACGCCCTCGGCGGCGGCCTGCAGATCGCGCTCGGCGCCGACATCCGGATCGTCGCCCCGGACGCGAAGCTGTCCGTGCTGGAGATCCGCTGGGGACTGGTGCCCGACATGACCGGCACCGCCGCGCTGATCCGCCTCGTCGGTGAGGACGTCGCGAAGGAGCTCACCTTCACCGGCCGCATGGTCACTGGGGAGGAGGCCGCGCGGATCGGCCTGGCCACCCGCACCGCCCGCGACCCGCACGCCGCCGCGACCGAACTCGCCCGGGAGATCGCCGGCAACAGCCCCGACGCCGTCCGCGGAGCGAAGCGCCTGCTCAACCGCGCCGCGGACGTCGACCTCGCCGGCCAGTACCTCGAAGAGTCCCGGGCCCTCGGCGGACTGCGCGGCACCCCCAACCAGGTCGAGGCCGTTCACGCCTACTTCGAGAAGCGTCCGGCCGTGTTCACCGACCCGTCCTGACGCGGCACCGGCCCGCGCGGGCTCGTCCGCGCGCGGGCCGCTCCGCCTAGTCCCAGAGGGCACCGATCGCCGCGGCCGACGCCTTACCCTGCGCGAGCCCGGCCTGCGCGGATGGCGTGCGGGTGGACGGCGACAGGGGGTCGATGCCGAACGCGGTCAGCGCGGACTCGTCAGGCTCGATCACATCGACCCGCCCGCCCTTGCCCTCCACGGCGACGATGTCCGCGGCCAGCCCCGGGTCCTCCATCGGCGCGATCACCAGGACCCGCTCGCAGCCCGCGGCGAGGCCCAGGTTGGTCAGCGAGTGGACCCCGCCGTCCACATACCGGATGCCGCCGATCGTCACCGGCGGCCAGACCATCGGAACCGCGCAGCTCGCGGCGACGGCGTCGACGAGCGGAACGCCCGAGTCGCGGTCGAACACGCGGCGATCGCCGGTCAGCGCGTTCACGGCCGTCACCAGGAGCTTCCCGGCAGGCCACTCGTGGACGGGCAGCCGTCCCTCGATCACCGAGCGGCGCTCCGCCTCATCCACTGTGGGGGTGGCCAGGGCCCGCGCCCCCAACGCGCGGCGGACCGCCGCCGGGTCGTCGTTCTCCTGCGCGAGCCTCGTCCAGGTCTCCGCGAACTCCGCGACCGTCACGTCCCCGGACGGGACGAGTTCCCGGTTCTGCGACGCCGGGTCGGCCTGGCGCTCGAACAGCTCGTCCAAGGACAGGCCACTGCCGATCTGCGCGCCCACGACGGAGCCCGCCGACGTGCCGACCAGCAGATCCGCACCGGTGACGTCCGCGCCCTCGGCGGCGAGCCCGGCGAGGACGCCAGTCAGCCAGGCGATGCCCGCGACGCCCCCGCCCCCGAGCACGAGTGCCCGGCGATTGTCATTCATGATCAGCCCCTTCGGTCGTGACCGTCAGAGCGTAGGGCGGCGGTAGGACATTCCCGCGGCAGGGACGGCCCTGGTCAGGCAGCGAGGAAGGAGCCGAACGGCAGGTTACGGACGAGCCAGAAGACGACGATCGCCCCGAACAGGCCCCAGATCAGGGCGGGGTGGGCCGCCTTCGTACGGGTCGGACGATCCAGGGCACGGGCCCGCGCCCACCTGAGCCAGAAGACCGCCAGGAGCGGGAGCATCACCACGGTGAGAACGTTCAGGCCGAACGCCTCCTGAACGTGACCGTGGGCGAGCGCGTGGACGGTCCGCATCGAACCGCAACCCGGGCACTGGAACCCGGTCAGCGCGAGGAAGGGGCAGGTCGGATAGTGGCCTTGCTCATTCGGGTCGACCGCGGCGACGAAGGCGACGGCCGCGACGGTGACGAGCAGCACGCCACCGGGCCGGAGCAGCCGCCCCGCCGGCGTCGAAGGCCGGCGCGAGCCCTTCCTCCGCCTGGGAACGGGCCCGCCCCGCGAATGCAGGACGGGCCACCGCTCGCTCATCATCGATCAGGTGCCGCTGTTGGCCATGGCCACGAAGAAGTAGATGACACCGACGATCACGCCGACGACGGCGGACACGATCGCCCACGTCTTCGCGTTGTTGGATGCCCGGTGCGCACCCGCGTGGTCCCCGGACATCCACTTGGAGTTGACCTGCGCCGCATAGACGATGGACACGATCCCGGCGGGCAGGCAGCAGAGGATCGTCGTCGCGATCGCCCACGCGAGGTGGTTCGGAGGCGGGGCGCTGTAGCCG
>NZ_SMKY01000356.1 GCF_004349235.1 Actinomadura darangshiensis
GGTCTCGCCCATCCCTCGCACCGGGCGGGGCCCAACGGTTCAAGCGTGCGCGTGACCGCGCCGTCACAGAAGGGACGGGCGTCCTGACCTGCGTCGTTCCCGTGTCCCGGCCCGTGCGGGACACCCCGGTGCTCAGCCGGCCCGCTCCCATCCCCGCTTCGGCGGGAGCGTCCCGAGGCGTTCGTCGCGGCTGCGGTAGACGATGTAGGGGCGGGTCAGGTAGCCGACCGGGGCGGTGAGCATGTGCACCAGCCGGGTGAACGGCCAGATGCAGAACAGCACCATCGCGCTGATCGCGTGGAGCTGGAACAGGATCGGCACGCCGGTCATGAGACCCGGGTCGGGCCGCAGGTAGAAGATCGCGCGGAACCAGGGCGAGACGGTCGTCCGGTAGTTGTAGCCGCCGCCGATCAGGTTCGCGATCACCGTCGCGGCCAGGCCGAGGGCGATGGTCAGCGTGAGCACGGCGTACATGAGCTTGTCGTTGCGGGTGGTGGCGGAGAAGACGGGTCCGACCGTCCGCCGCCGGTAGATCAGGATCGCCAGCCCGATCAGCGTGCAGAGGCCCGCGACGGAGCCGAGCGCCAGCGCCGTGACGTGGTACGCGTGCTCGCTGACTCCGGCCGCCTCGGTCCAGCTCTCCGGGATGAGGATGCCGCCGATGTGGCCGAGCAGCACGACCAGGATCCCGAAGTGGAACAGCGGGCTGCCGATGCGCAGCAGGCGGTTCTCGTAGAGCTGGGACGAGCGGGTCGTCCAGCCGAACTTGTCGTAGCGGTACCGCCAGATGTGCCCGAGGACGAACACCGCCAGGGTGACGTACGGCGGGGCGACCCAGAGCAGGATGCCGAGGACGCCCGGTTCGCCGGAGCCGGACGTCGCGAGGTCGTTCATGAGCGGGACTCCAGGACGGGATCGGGCAGGAAGACGGGGCCCGAGCCCGTCCCGTAGGGCGTGAGACCGACCTCCTCCTCGGGCGGGCCTTCGGCGATGAGGCGGGCGACGGCGTCCTCGTTGCGGCCGGTGAGCGGCGGCAGGGTGGCGGTGACGGCGTCCAGGACGGCGGCCCACGGCGATCCGGCCTCGGTCAGCGACAGGCGCAGCAGTTCCAGGCCGGCGCGGTGTTCGAGCAGCAGCCGCCGTCCATGGGCGAGGTCCCCCGTGGCGGCGAACTCCAGCACGACGGCGAGGTGATCGGGCAGTTCGCCGTCGTCCAGGACGAGCCCGGCCGCCTCGTAGGCCTGCTTGAACCGCAGCAGCGCCATGCCGCGCTTGCGCGTGTCGCCGTAGGCGTAATAAGTCAGGTAGAGGCAGCAGCGTCTGCGGTGGTCGAACGTCGCGACGTAATCGGCCGCGAGCTCTCCGGGCGGCGTCGAGTCGAGGTGGTCGAGGAAGGCGGCGAGCGGCGTTCCCGCGTCCGGAGGCAACTCCCCGACCGCACGGCGGAGCAGCGGTCGCCGCTCCAGCAGCTCCTCGTCGGGGTAGCCGAGCAGCAGCGACGCCACCTGCCAGGCGGCGGCGAGCTGGGCATCGGTGGGACCCGGCCTGCTCCTGATCCTCACGGCTTGGCCTCCGTCTCGGCGTCGCCGGAGTCGGCGGGCGGGTTCCGGTCCTCGCGGGTGGGGAACAGGCCGGCGGGCGCGCCCTTGCCGTCCCAGTTGAGCAGGTTGACGCGTTTGTGCTTGTCGGCCGGGTCGACCGCGCTGTCGGAGGTCTGCCGCTGCCGCAGCATGTGGAAGTTCTCCACCGCGATCGGGTTGGCGCCGCCGGAGGACTCGCCGAACGGGCCGGAGCCGCCGCCCATGCCCGCGCCGCCCATGCCGGGGCCGCCTTCGTAGTCCAGGCTACACTCGGTGGCCAGTTCCTCCAGGCCGTGGGCCTGCTCGGCGTGCGCGGTCGGGATCACGTACCGCTCGTCGTACTTGGCCAGGGCCAGCAGCCGGTACATGTCGTACATCGCCTCGCCCGACATCCCGACGCCCTCGGGGATGGTCTCGTCGGGGTCGCGGCCCAGGTTGATGTCGCGCATGTAGGACCGCATCGCCGCCAGCCGCCGCAGCACGGCGTCCACCGGGGCGGTGTCGCCCGCGGTGAACAGTTCCGCGAGGTATTCGACCGGGATGCGCAGCGCCTCGATCGCGGCGAACAGGTTCCCGGGGTCCTCGGCGTCGTGGCCGGTGTCGCGGACGACGTCCACCACCGGCGACAGCGGCGGGATGTACCAGACCATCGGCATCGTCCGGTATTCGGGGTGCAGCGGCAGCGCCACCTTGTAGGTGTTGATCAGCGCGTGGATCGGGGAGCGCTGCGCCGCCTCGATCCAGTCGCCCGGGATGCCCTCCCGCTCGGCCGCCGCGACGACCCGCGGGTCGTTCGGGTCGAGGAACACCCGCCGCTGCGCCTCGTAGAGGTCGGTGTCCTCCGGGGTGGACGCGGCCTCCAGCACCTTGTCGGCGTCGTACAGCATCAGGCCGATGTAGCGGAGCCGTCCCACGCACGTCTCCGAGCAGACCGTCGGGATGCCGACCTCGACGCGCGGGAAGCAGAACGTGCACTTCTCGGCCTTGCCCGTGCGGTGGTTGAAGTAGACCTTCTTGTACGGGCAGCCCGACACGCACATCCGCCAGCCGCGGCAGCGGTCCTGGTCGACCAGGACGATGCCGTCCTCGGTCCGCTTGTAGATCGCGCCGGACGGGCAGGACGCCGCGCAGCTGGGGTTGAGGCAGTGCTCGCAGATCCGCGGCAGGTAGAACATGAACGTCTGGTCGAACTCCGTCTTGACCTTGTCGGAGATGTCCTTGAGCAGGACGTCCTTGTCCAGGTGGTCGATGGAGCCGCCGAGGTCGTCGTCCCAGTTCGCCGACCAGGACACCTTCATGTCCTTGCCCGACAGCAGCGACTTGGGCCGCGCGACCGGGGTGTGCTCCTGCAGGGGCGCGCTGGTGAGGGTCTCGTAGTCGTAGGTCCAGGGCTCGTAGTAGTCGTCGATGCCCGGCAGCTTCGGGTTGGAGAAGATCGTCAGGAGCTTGCGGAGCCGCCCGCCGCCCTTGAGCGCGAGCCGGCCGCGCCGGTTCAGCGTCCAGCCGCCGCGCCAGCGCTCCTGGTCCTCGTACCGCCGGGGGTAGCCCTGCCCGGGTCGCGTCTCCACGTTGTTGAACCACACGTACTCGACGCCGCTGCGGTTCGTCCACGCCTGCTTGCAGGTGACCGAGCAGGTGTGGCACCCGATGCACTTGTCGAGGTTCATCACCATCGCCATCTGCGCCATGACCCGCATCAGTACTGCACCTCCTGGGAGCGGCGGCGGATGACGGTGATCTCGTCGCGCTGGTTGCCGGTCGGCCCGAGGTAGTTGAACGCGAACGACAGCTGCGCGTACCCGCCGATGAGATGAGACGGCTTGACCAGCAGCCGGGTCAGGGAGTTGTGGATGCCGCCGCGGCGGCCGGACGTCTCCGAACGCGGGACGTCGATCAGCTTGTCCTGCGCGTGGTACATGTACACGGTGCCCTCGGGCATCCGGTGCGAGACGATCGCGCGGGCGACGACGACGCCGTTGCGGTTGACCGCCTCGATCCAGTCGTTGTCGCGCACCCCGATCTTCGCCGCGTCCGTCCCGCTCATCCAGATCACCGGGCCTCCGCGCGACAGCGACAGCATGAACAGGTTGTCCTGGTACTCCGAGTGGATCGACCACTTGTTGTGCGGGGTCAGGTACCGGACGGTCAGCCCCAGCTCGCCCGTCTCCCCCAGCTCCGGCTCGCCGAACAGCGCGGACATGTTGAGCGGCGGCCGGAACACCGGCAGCTGCTCCCCGAGCTCGGCCATCCAGTCGTGGTCGAGGTAGAGATGCTGGCGGCCGGTGAGGGTGTGCCACGGCTTGAGCCGCTCGACGTTGATCGTGAACGGGGAGTAGCGGCGTCCGCCCGCCTCCGATCCGGACCATTCCGGGGACGTGATGACGGGCACGGGGCGGGCCTGGGTGTCGGCGAACGTGATCTGCTTGCCCTCGTGCTCGGCGGCCAGGTCGGCGAGCCGGGTCCCGGTGCGCCTCTCCAGCGTGTGGAAGCCCTGGGTGGCCAGGTGCCCGTTCGTCGTGCCGGACAGCGCGAGGATCGCCTCGCAGGCGTGGACGTCCCGCTTCAGCGTCGGGCGCCCGTCCCCCGGGCCGCCCCGCACGACGCCGTTCGTGTGCTTCAGTCGCTCGACCTCGTCCTTCAGGTCGAACGTGACGCCCTTGGTCGTCGCGCCGAGCCGCTCGGCGAGCGGGCCGAGCGCCGTCATCTTCGCCGCGACCGCCGGGTAGTCGCGCTCCACCGCCACCAGCTTCGGCATCGTCACGCCGGGGACCGGCTCGCACTCGCCCTTCGCCCAGTCGAGGACGCGGCCGTGCGGGGTCGCCATCTCGTCGGGCGTGTCGTGCAGCAGCGGCACGGCGACGATGTCCTTGCGGACGCCCAGGTGGTTTTGGGCGAGGCGGCTGAAGGCGGTCGCGATGTCCTGGAAGGCGCGCCAGTCGCTGCGGGTCTGCCACGGCGGCGCGATCGCCGGGTTGAACGAATGCACATAGGGGTGCATGTCAGTCGTGTTGAGGTCGTGCTTCTCGTACCAGGTCGCGGCCGGAAGCACGATGTCGGAGTAGATGGTGGTACTGGTCATCCGGAAGTCCAGCGACAGCAGCAGGTCGAGCTTCCCGGCCGGGGCCTCGTCCCGCCACACCACCTCCTTGGGCCGGACGTCCGGGGGCGTCTCCTCCGCGCGGACGGCGTCGGCGGCGCCCAGCAGGTGCTTGAGGAAGTACTCGTCGCCCTTGGCGGACGACCCGAGCAGGTTGGACCGCCACACCGACAGGACGCGGGGGAAGTTCTCCGGGGCGTCCGGGTCCTGGCAGGCGAACTTCAACCGGCCGGCCTTCAACTCGTCCACGATGTGCTCGCCGGGCTCCTTCCCGGCGGCCTCCGCCTCGTCGGCGAGGGTCAGCGGGCTGCGGTCGAACGTCGGGTAGGACGGCATCCAGCCCAGCCGCGCCGCCTGCGCGATCACATCGGCCGTGGACCGTCCGGCCAGCTGCCCTCCGGATGTCGCGGCCGCGAGGGTGCCCGCGTCGAACCGGTCGTAGCGGAACTGGTCGGTGTGCAGGTAGAAGAACGCCGTCCCGATCATCTGGCGGGGCGGCCGGGACCAGTCCAGCGCGCCCGCGAGCTGCGTGTAGCCGGTCAGCGGGCGGACCTTCTCCTGCCCGACGTAGTGCGCCCATCCCCCGCCGTTCACGCCCTGGCATCCCGTCAGCGTGGTCAGCATGAGGAACGTCCGGTAGATGGTGTCGGAGTGGAACCAGTGGTTGGTGCCCGCACCCATGATGATCATCGAGCGGCCGCGGGACTCCTCGGCGTTGGCGGCGAACTCCCGCCCGATGCGCTCGGCGGCCCGCGCCGGTACGCCGGTGATGCCCTCCTGCCAGGCCGGGGTGCCGGGCTCGGACGCGTCGCCGTAGCCGGACGGCCAGGAACCGGGCAGACCCTCCCGTCCCACCCCGTACTGGGCGAGCAGGAGGTCGTAGACGGTCGTGACCAGGTGGCCGCCGACGTCGCGGACGGGTACTCCCCTTCGCAGGGTTCCGGGCGAGCCGTCAGGCGCGTCGAAGCGCGCCATCTCGACCTCGACGGCCTGGCCGCCCTCGACCGACAGCAGCGGGTCGGCCTCACCCAGGTCGAGGTTCCAGCGGCCTTCGCCGGAGTCGCCGTACCGGAAACCCAGCGAGCCGTTGGGGACGTGCGGACGGCCGTTCGCCGCGTCCAGGAAGACCGTCTTGAACGCCGCGTTCTCCGACTGCGCCTCGGCGCCCGGCAGATCTGCGGCCGTCAGGAACTTGCCGGGGACGTACGCGTCGCCGCGCTGCTCCATCCGCACCAGGAACGGCAGGTCGCTGTACCGCTTGACGTAGTCGGTGAAGTAGGGGACCTGCCTGTCGACGAAGAACTCCTTGAGCAGGACGTGCCCCATCGCCATCGCCAGGGCGCCGTCGGTGCCGGGCTGGGCGGCCAGCCACTCGTCGGCGAACTTGACGTTGTCGGCGTAGTCCGGGGAGACGGCCACGACCTTCTGCCCCCGGTAGCGGGCCTCGGTCATCCAGTGCGCGTCCGGGGTCCGCGTCACCGGCAGGTTCGAGCCCCACATGATCAGGTAGCCGGCGTCCCACCAGTCGCCCGACTCCGGCACGTCGGTCTGGTCGCCGAACACCTGCGGGGACGCCACCGGAAGGTCGGCGTACCAGTCGTAGAACGACAGCATCGTCCCGCCGATCAGCGACACGAACCGGGAGCCGGACGCGTGCGACACCATCGACATCGCGGGGATCGGCGAGAACCCCGCGACCCGGTCCGGGCCGAACTCGGCGATCGTGTGGACGTGCGCGGCGGCGATCATCTCGGTCGCCTCGTCCCACGACGCCCGCACCAGGCCGCCCCGTCCCCGCGCGCCCTTGTAGACCGCGGCCTTCGCCGGGTCGGACACGATCTCGCGCCATGCCTCCACCGGATCGCCCGTCCGGGCCTTGGCCTCCCGGTACATCTCCAGCAGCACGCCGCGCACGTACGGGTACCGCACCCGCGTCGGCGAGTAGGTGTACCAGGAGAACGACGCCCCCCGCGGGCAGCCGCGCGGCTCGTACTCGGGACGGTCCGGCCCCACCGACGGATAGTCGGTCTGCTGCGCCTCCCAGGTGATGATGCCGTCCTTGACGTACACCTTCCACGAGCACGACCCCGTGCAGTTCACCCCGTGCGTCGAACGGACGACCTTGTCATGCGACCAGCGGTCCCGGTAGAACGCGTCGGCTTGCCGTCCGCCCTTCTTCGTCATCGTCCGCAGGTCGGGCGACACCTCCGCACGCGTGAAGAACCGGCGGGTGCTCACGAGCGCGTCTTCCAGGGGGCCGTCCAGACCGGCCCGGCCCTTGGTCGAACTCACGTAATGCTCCCTTCTAGGGGGTCTGCCGGCCGGCCACGGCCCGCCGCACGGCCGTGGCGGTGAACAGGGCCGCAGCGCCCGCGACGATGGCGAGCAGGGCGAGGCCGAGTGCGTACGAGCCGCGGCTGCCGTAGATGGAACCCATCACCAGCGGCGGGACGAACCCGCCGAGACCGCCCGCGGCGCCGACGACGCCGGTGACCGAGCCGACCTTGCTCGCCGGCGCCAGCCTCGCGACGAGTGCGAACGTCGCGCCGCTGCCCGCCCCGAGCGCCGCCGCCAGCACCAGGAACGCGATCGTCCCGACCGGCATCAGCGCGGGTGAGGCCGCCTGAACCGCGGCCCCCGCCGTGGTCAGGACCAGGCACACGACCAGCACCTGCACCGCCCCGACCTGGTCGGACAGCCATCCGCCCACCGGCCGCGCCACCACGGCGAGCAGCACGAACCCCGCCATCCGGTTGGACGCGTCCGACTGGCCGAGCCCGTACTCGTTCTGCAGATACGTGGGCAAGTACACCGAGAACGCCACATACCCACCGAACGCCACCGCGTAGAGCGCGGACGCCTGCCAGGTGACCCCCATCCGGGCCGTGTCCGCCAGCCTCCGGGTCAGGGGCTCGCTCGGCACCGCCCGCCCGGGCGCCTCGCGCAGCAGGAACCACGCGACCACCGCGTACACCGCGAGCAGGACGGCCGTCAGCACGAACGGCGCGGCCATGCCGTTCGCGTCGACCAGCTTCACGGTCGTCAGCGCACTGATCGCCGTCCCGCCCATGCCCGCACCGAACACGCCGATCGCCATGCCGCGCCGCTCGGGCGGGAACCAGGCGTTGACGAACGGGACCCCGACGGCGAACGTCGTCCCGCCGATGCCGAGGAAGAACCCGCCCACCAGCAGCGCCGCCAGCGACGAGTGCCCCGCGAGGCCGAGGAAGAGCACCGGCACGATCGTGATGAGGGAGATCGCCGGGAACAGCACCCGCCCGCCGAACCGGTCGGTCAGCGCCCCCACCGGGATCCGTCCCACCGACCCCACCACCACGGGCACCGCCACCAGCAGCGACTGCTCGAACGACGACAGCTCCAGCGAGTCCTTGAAACC
>NZ_SMKY01000357.1 GCF_004349235.1 Actinomadura darangshiensis
GGGCGCCGGACGCGGCGGCTTCTGCTGCCTCGCCTCCTGGGGGCGGGGCGGGGAGGCGCGCGTGGCGGGCCAGGTCGCGGCGGAGTCGTCCGCCTGCGCCGAGATCCGGCAGGACGTCGCGGCGGGCACGGCGGTGAACGTGGGCGCCGCCGAGAACTGCGACCAGACGGAATTCGCCGTGCTGGAGAATCAGCGGCAGGCGGCCCGTGCCAAGGGCGAGAAACCCGCGATGCGGATAAGCGCGACGTGCCAGGCGGTCAACGAACGGGCCGCGCAGGGCGACCGGGCGCTGGACTTCGGGCTGGCGTTCAACTGCCGCCAGCGCGAGCGTTTCGCCAACACCACCAACGCCGTCAGCGGCCTCGGCCCGGCGAACAAGATCTCGTCACTGTGCCTGGGGGAGCGGGCCAAGAAGGCGCGGGGCGAGAGCACCGACGCGTTCACCGAATCGTTCTGCGGCAAGGAGGAGGCCGCAGCGAAGAACGCCCCTGCCACCTCGACCGAGCAGGCCGCGCCACCTCAGCAGGCCGCGCCGCCCCGGCAGGCGAAGCCGGAACCGTCGCGGAGCGCGGCCCCGGCCGCGTCCAGCGAGGTCGTGTGCCAGGGGTCGACCGTGACGCTGTCCGGTGAGGCGGGCGCCCCGGCGGCGTCCAGCAACACGCTTCCCGTCGGGACGAAGGTGAAGGTCACCAACCTCGACAACGGCAAGTCGACGACCGTCGAGGTGACGTCCGCGTCCGGCAGCTGCATGCTGCTGAACGACGCCGCGTTCGAGCAGGTCCGCGAGGCCGGCAGGTTCCTCGTCCGCCGCGCCCGCATCGAGCGCGCCGGCTGACGGGAGGGGACGGGACCCCGGCGCGGCGCCACCGGCCGGGGTCCCGCTCGCCTCAGCCGGCGGCGTGGATCACCGAGGCGACGCCGGCGGGGGTCGTGACGAGGCGCTCGTACTCCGGGCGGCGCAGTTCGCCGCCCATGAACGGGTACGGGTTGCGGTGCACGGCCGGGCTCGGCTCCGGGCTGAGCGCGGCGAAGTGGATCTCCCGGGCGCCGGTCGCCTCGACGACGCGCGCCACGTTCCGGTCGGTGACGCCGCCGCCCGGCATGACGATGACGCGGTCGCCGGCGTGCTTCACCAGCTCGGCGATCAGCGGCGCGCCCTCCAGCACGCTCACGTCCTGCCCGGACGTCAGGACGCGCGCGACGCCGAGGCCGGCCAGGGCGTCCAGCGTGCCGAACGGGTCGGCGGCCATGTCGAAGGCGCGGTGGAAGGTGACGGGCAGCCCGTCCGCCGCCGCGACGAGCCGCTCGACGACGGGACGGTCGACCGTCCCCTCCGGGGTCAGCGCGCCGATCACCACCCCGTTCACGCCGGCCTCCCGGACGAGGGCCACGTCGTGCTCCATCGCCGCGACCTCGTGCTCGTCGAAGATGAAGTCGCCGCCGCGCGGGCGGATGATGACGTTCACCTTGATGGACGACACGGCGGCGAGCGCGGCGCGGACCGTGCCCAGCGTCGGGGTGAGCCCGCCGTCGAACAGCGCCGCGCACAGCTCGACGCGGTGGGCGCCCGCCTTCTCGGCGGCGATGGCGCCGGCGACGCTGTCGATGCAGATCTCGTAGGTCAGGCTCACGGACGTCCTTCCGGGGTCGTGCGGATCTCGCCGACCGGGCGTCCGCCGCCGAGGACGGGGACGGTGCCGAGCGGCCGGGCCGGGGTGGTGTCGGCGCCGAGCGCGGCGAGCGCGCGCAGCGCGATGGCGGTGGTGGCGCGGGGGCTGCCGTCGATGACCTTCACCGCGACGGCGTGGCCCGCGGCGGTGGCGGCGATGAAGACGCCCTCCGCGCCGCCCTTGTCGACCGAGCCGGGCAGGGCCCGCATGAACTCGGTGTTGGCGTGCCCCGTCCCGCCGACGTATTCGGGGTGGGCGCGCATGGCGTCCGCGACCGGGCGCGCGTCCTCGGACAGGACGAGGGAGCGTGCGGCCCGAGCGAGCCCGGTCAGCGTGAGGCCGAACAGCGGCGCGCCGCAGCCGTCGACGGCGACCGGCGACGGCTCCTCACTGGCGCAGCCGGCCATCACCTGCCGCACCATCAGCTGGAGCGGATGCGTGGTGGAGAGATAGGTGTCGAGCGGCCAGCCGTTGGCGGCGCACGCGGCGAGCATGGCGGCGTGCTTGCCCGAGCAGTTCATCCGGATCCGCGACTCGCCCTCGCCCGCGCGGATGAGCGCCGCCTTCGCCGGCTCGTCCTCGGGCCAGGTGGGCGGGCACTGCAGCGCGTCCGCGCCGAGTCCCGCGTCCGAGAGGATGCCCTCGACGGCCTTGACGTGGAAGTCCTCGCCGGTGTGGCTGCCCGCCGCGATCGCGAGGCGCTCCCCCTCCAGCGGCGCGCCCGCCTTCAGGCAGGCGAGGGCCTGGAACGGCTTGGTCGTGGACCGCGGCAGGACGGTCTCCGATGGAACGCCGCGCGCGTAGGCGAGCGTCCCGTCCGGGGCGAGTCCGGCGACGCTGCCGTAGTGGCGGCTCTCGACGAAGTCGTTCCGGACGACCTCGGCCAGCACTTCGTACATCTCATTCCTCACCATGACGCACTTCACCGCGGGGTCTGGGGGGTCGTCCCCCCAGAGAGAGACTGCGCCGCCGGGGCGGCCTCGCGGACGGCGCGGGACGGGCGGGTCCGCTGCCGCGCCTCCAGCGTCCGCGCGAGCTTGGCCAGCGACGCGTTGATCACCAGGTAGATCAGCGCGATCACCAGGTAGGTCTGGATGAGCAGGTGGTTGTAGTTGGCGAGGACCTTCCCGCTGTACAGCAGCTCGGCGTAGCTGACGACGAACCCGAGCGAGGTGTCCTTCAGCAGCCCGGCGGACTGGCTGACCAGCGACGGAAGCACCCGCCGGGCCGCCTGCGGCAGGACGATCAGCCGCATCGCCCGCCCCCGCGTCAGCCCGAGCGCGAGCCCGGCCTCCAGCTGCCCGCGCTCCACCGACCGGATCCCGGCCCGGAAGATCTCGGCGAACGCGGCGGCGTTGGACACCGACAGCGGCACCACCAGCTTCCAGAACAGCGGCAGGTCGAGCCCGTACTTCGGGAGCGCGAACAGCACGACGTAGACCAGGAGCAGCGCGGGGATCGTCCGGACGATCTCGACATAGGCCGCCGACGGGATGCGCAGCCACCGCGCCGGCGACAGCCGTCCGAGCGCGAGCACGATGCCCGCCGCCATGGCCAGCGCGATCGACGCGGCCGCGGCGTACAGCGTGGAGCGCAGGCCCTCCAGCAGGTACCGCCACATCGGCCACGTCCCGTACGGGCGCCACCGGTCGGCGGCGAGCTGGCCGTTGTCGGCGAACTGGCGCAGCGCCAGCGCGACGAGGACGGCCCCGGCCAGCAGCGTCAGCGCGGTCGCGACCCGGATGCGGCGCCGGGCCTGCGGCCCCGGCTCGTCGAACAGCAGGCGGGAGGTGCTCATCGCAGGATCGCCAGCTTCCGCTCGAGGCCGCCGGTCACCAGCCCGAAGACCGCCGACAGCGCCATGTACGCCAGGCCCGCCGTCACGAAGATCCAGATCGGCTGCGCCTCGGCCAGATTGACCCGGTTCGCGGCGGCGGTCAGCTCGACGACGCCGACGGCCGCGGCCAGCGCCGTGTTCATCAGCGTCATGATCGCGATGTTGCCGAGCGGCTGGACGACCGTCCGCAGCGCCTGCGGCAGGACGACCAGCCGCAGCGACTGGACGAACGTCAGCCCGAGCGCGCGGGCGGCCTCGCCCTGCCCGGCCGGCACCGCGTTGATCCCGGACCGGATCGCCTCGGCCGTGTACGCCCCCTGGTAGAGGGCGATCACGACGGCCGAGGTGGTGAACAGCCCGGCGATCACCCCGATCTCGGGGAGCCCGAACACGGCGATGACGAGCCACACCAGCAGCGGGATGTTCTGCAGCACCTCGACGTAGGCCATCCCGGCGGCGCGCAGCACGCGCACCGGGCTGACCCGCATCGCGGCGACGATGATCCCGGCGGCGAGCGCGCCGGCGAGCGCCAGCAGCGTCAGCTCGGCGGTGAGCAGGAGCCCGTCGCCGAACTCCCCGAGGTGGTCGGTGATGACGTCCATGGGGCGGGGACTACTCCGAGCCCTTCGCGGAGCCGATCGCGGGCGGCTGCGGCGCGTCGCCCTCCACGACCGTCCCGATCGAGTTCTTCCAGGTCTTCGCCCACAGCCCGGACGCCTCGATCTTCTTCAGCCAGTCGTTGACGAACTGCTTCATCTGCGTGTCGCCGTGCTTGAGGCCGATCCCGTACGGGTCGCTGGTGAACGGCTCGCCCTGGATCTTGATGGACGGGTCCTGCTTCGCGGTGGCGAGCAGGATCGCCTGGTCCTGGACGTAGGCGTCGCCGCGGCCCTGCTTGAGCGCCTGGACGCATTCCGGGTCGCTGCCGAACGTGAGGATCTTCGCGTCCGGGGCGGCCTTCTTGATCGCCGGGATCGCCGGGGTGTTGGCGCCCGCGATGACCGTCCTGCCCTTCAGGTCGGCCGGGGCCTTGATGCCCGTCTCGTCCTTCTTGGTGGCGACGACCAGGCCGGAGCTGTAGTACGGCCCGGCGAACGCGACCTGCTCGGCGCGTTCCGGCGTGATGCTGTAGGTCTGCAGCACCACGTCCACGGTGCCGTTGGACAGCAGCGCCTCGCGCGTCTCCGACGCCGAGTTGACGATCTTCACCTTGGGCTCGCCGATGATGTACTTGGCGAGCAGCCGGCCGAAGTCGGCGTCCAGGCCCTCGACCTTCTTGGTCGCCGGGTTCTGCTGGGACAGCAGCGGCGCGTCCAGCGAGCCGCCCACGATCAGCTCGCCGCGCTTCTTGATCTTCTCCATGGTGGAGCCGGCCGGGAGGTTCGAGGCGACCGGCGCCGAGGCCGCCAGGTCGTCGGTCTTCCCGCCGCCGGAACCGGGCACGGCCGAGCCGGAGTCGCCGCCGGAGCAGGCCGCGAGGCCCGTCAGCGACAGCGCGGCCACCGCGGCCACCGCCGCCCGCCGCATCCCCGCAGGGGTACGCACCATGATCATCAACCTTTCTCGGGTGGCGCGCCATGGGCGGCGCGCCCGGGGCTGCACTAGTGGCTGAGGACCTTGGCCAGGAAGTCCCGGGCCCGGTCGGTGGCGGGGGAGTCGAAGAAGGCGGCCGGGGCGCCGGTCTCGACGACCTCGCCGTCCGCCATGAACACGACGCGGTCGGCGACCTTGCGCGCGAACCCCATCTCGTGGGTGACGACCACCATCGTCATGCCGTCGCCGGCGAGGCCGGTCATCACGTCCAGGACCTCGCCGACCATCTCGGGGTCGAGCGCGGACGTCGGCTCGTCGAACAGCATCGCCTTCGGCCGCATCGCGAGCGCGCGGGCGATCGCGGCGCGCTGCTGCTGGCCGCCCGACAGCTGCGCGGGGAGCTTGCTCGCCTGCTCGCCGATGCCGACCCGGTCGAGCAGCTCATGCCCGCGCTTCTCGGCCTCGGCGCGCGAGATGCCGCGCACCCGGGTGGGCGCGAGCGTCATGTTCGCGAGGACGCTCTTGTGCTGGAACAGGTTGAACGACTGGAACACCATGCCGACGTCGGCGCGCAGGCGGGCCAGGGCCCGGCCCTCGGCGGGCAGTTCCGCGCCGTCGAAGCGGATCTCGCCCGCGTCCGGCGTCTCCAGCCGGTTCAGGCACCGGCAGAGCGTCGACTTGCCCGATCCGGACGGGCCGATCACCACGACGACCTCGCCGCGGGCCACGTCCAGGTCCACGTCGCGCAGGGCGGTGTGGTCGCCGAAGCGCTTGTGCAGGCCGCGAACCTCGATCATTCGGTCACCCACGTTCCAACTTCCTTCGATATCGAAGTCAATGAGGACGATAGAGCGTCAATTCGACGTAAGTCAACGCGTTGCCGTACCAAGTTCGCGCATGCTATCTATCTGGAGTGCGTAACAGCAGAGATGACGGACCGGCGGCGCTCGTGCGGCTGGTGGCGACCGGCCAGGCGGAGTCGCGGGCCGAGCTCGCCCGGCTGTCCGGGCTCGCCGCGTCCAGCGTCTCGCTGCGGGTCGAGCAGCTCATCGAGGCCGGCCTGTTCGCCGAGGAGGGCGCCGGGGCCTCGCGCGGGGGCCGGCGGCCCCGCCGCCTCCGCCTCGCCCGCGAGGCGGGCGTGTTCCTGGTCGCCGACCTGGGCGCGCACCACGCACGGCTCGCCGCCGTCGACCTCGCCGGGACGCCCCTGGCGCTGTCCGACCTCGCGTGCGACATCGCCGTCGGGCCCGAGGAGACCCTGACCGCCGTCATCGGCAGCCTCCGCGAACTCGCCCGCGACCGCGGTCTGCGGGACGTCCCAGTCCGCGGCATCGGCATCGGGCTGCCGGGGCCGGTCGACCCGGCGACCGGCCAGGTCGTCTCGCCGTCCCGCATGCCCGGCTGGAACGACTTCCCCGTCCGCGACTACGTGGCCGGCCACGCCGGCGTCCCGGCGCTGGTCGAGAACGACGCCAACCTCATGGCCGTGGGCGAGCACCGCGGGTCATGGCCGTCCCTCGACAACGTCATGGTCATCAAACTCGGCACCGGAATCGGCTGCGGCGTCATCGTGGACGGCCGGCTGCACCGGGGCCGCGGAGCCGCCGGCGACATCAGCCACGTGCGGATCCTGTCCGAGGCCACCGTCGACTGCTCCTGCGGGCATCCCGACTGCCTGGAGGCCCACGCCAGCGGCGCCGCGCTCGCCGCGTCCCTCGCCGCGCAGGGCATCGCGGTGGACAACCCCGCCCGGATCGTCGACCTCGTCGCCGACGGCGTCCCGCAGGCGACCAGCGCGGTGCGCACCGCCGGGCGCCTCATCGGGGACGTGCTGACCGCCCTGGTGAACTTCTTCAACCCCGACGCCCTCGTCATCGGGGGCAGCCTGTCCAATGCCGAGCCGCTGGTCGCGACGATCCGGGGCGTCATCTACGAGCGCTGCCTGCCGCTCGCCACCCGCAACCTGGAGATCGCGACGTCCCGCGCGGGCCGCGACGCCAGCATCCTCGGCGCGGGCCACCTGCTGCTCGGCGAGTCGGGGGAGTGGATCGACCGGGTTCTGGAACGCTAGCCGCGGGCGGTCGCGGTGAGGGCCTCGCGCGCGGTCGCCACGTCCGGCGCGATCGCGACGCGGCGCTGCAGCCCCGCCACGTCCGACACCCGGCGGACGATCCCGCGCGGCGGCAGTACCACCCACATCGGGACGCCCAGCTCGGTCGCCCGCATCTGCGACCGTGTGATCACGTTCAGCCCGTTGGAGTCGCAGAACGAGCAGCCGGTCAGGTCGAGGATCAGGGCGGGCGCGCCGGAGTCGAGCAGCCCGACGGCCTGGCCGAGGATCGCCTCGCCGTTGCTCAGGTCGACCTCGGCGGGGAACGTCAGCGTCCCGCAGGTCTTCGTGCTCTCCACTCGCGCCACTCCGAGATCCATGACTCGCCCCAAAGCCGATTCCCTCACCTGGATGACAACGGGGGGTACTTCCCTGCGACTGTAAGCTCCAAAGCTGGACGGAACCTGAAAGAAAAGGTCAAGTCTAGGCCCTCCCTCTCCCATATCGCCGACGATCCCGTCTACGCGCGATTGATCCTCTTTTGCCGCTTCGGCGCCCCGCGCTCCCGTGACGCCACCCCGGCCCCAGTGTGGCCCTATTTCCTGAACTTTCCCTGAGCGGAACCGTGAGGCACGCTGGGATCGCGACCCGCGCAGGGCGCCCTGGTCCGGCCGCCGCTGTTGTCGCGGTAAGCCCTATATTTCCCCTATGGCCTGCTAGCCTCGCGGAACCGGGGGTGGGAATGAGCACGGATCCAGTCGTCATCGACGGCGGCGACCGCTCCTGCGTGCGCCTGCTGCTGGAGCTGCGCGAACACATCGCGGACCTCGCGCCCGGCTCCGTCATCCACCTGATCGCCAGTGATCCGGCCGCGCCCATCGACCTCCCGGCCTGGTGCCACCTGACGGGCCACACCTACCTGGGGCCCCTGACCGAAGC
>NZ_SMKY01000358.1 GCF_004349235.1 Actinomadura darangshiensis
GCTCCGCCCCTCGCCCTGGAGGCCCCCGCCGAGCCGGAACCGGAACCCGAGTCCCCCCTGGCGTTCCTGGACGATCCCGACCCGGACCCGCTCATCCCCTTCCAGACCGAAGACCCCGACCCCGCCCCGTACGCCCCGCTCGTGGAAGACCACACGCCCTACGAACCCGACGTGGAAGAAGACGCCGTGCGGGAGGAGGACGTGGAAGACGATGCTCCGCCGGAGCCGGACGTGGAGGAGCAGGTTTCGCGGTTGCCCGCCGCAAGTCAGCCGGGCCCTTCAGGGCAGGACGTCCACGCGCCGGTTGAGGTGGCGCCGCCGTTGGATCCGTTGCCGGAGCCGCGACTGCCGCTGGGGGCCGCGACTCTGCCGACGGACGTCGAGTTGGTGCGGAGCCGCGACCGGGACGATGCCGAGGAGCGGCCGGTGGCGTCGACGACTCGTCCGGACATCGTGATGCCCGCGGCCCACGGGTCGGACGAGGACGATCACGACGGCCCGGCCGCCGACCGTGCCGAGGACCCCGATGCCGGGGAGCAGGCGGCCAAGGACTGGAACCCGCCGCCGTCGAGCAGTTTCCGCAGCGGGCCCACGCCGCCCGCCGACTAGGGCGGCGGGACCGGGGTACCAAGGCGCCATGAGCGCCTTACTCTCCCGGCTCATCGACGACGCCGCGCTCTTCGCGCCGGCGCGGACCCCCATGGACGACGCGCTGCCCGCCTACCGCGGGGCCGTCCGCGATCCGGTCGTCGGCCGGTTGCTGTGCCCCGCGTCCCGGTTCGCCGAGCTGCGCAGGCGGCTCGTCCCGGAGGATCTTCTGGATCTGGTCCTGGTCGCCGACACCGGGATCGAGGAGCTGCCGAGGGCGCTGGACGCGGTGCGCGCGGAGCCGCGCGTCCGGCCGTCGTCGGTGGAGATCGCCCTGCCGGGGAACGCGGACCAGGCGCGGGCCGCCGCCGTCACGCTCGCCCTCCTCCCGCCCGGCGTGCCGGCGCACATCGAGGTGCGCCGCTCGCCCGGACGGCTGGACGCGCTGGACCGCATCGCCGCCGCCCGCGACCACGGCGCCCCGCTCGGCGCCAAGTACCGGCTGGACGGCCCCGCCCTCGCCACGGCGGCGTTCATCGCGGCCTGCGCCGAGCGCGACCTGCCCTTCACCTGCGCGGCGAACCGGGCGGGGCAGGGGCTGCTGAACGTCCTGCTGGCGACGGCCCAGGTCGCGGCGGGCGCCGACGGCGTGCAGCGGACACTCGAACGGCATGACGCCGGGGGTCTCGCCGCCGACGTCGGGACGCTGACCGACGACGCGGCGCGGTCGGCCCGCCGGCTGCTGGCGGCGCTGGCCGTCCCTCATCTGGGCACCGCGACGAGCGTTCTCGCGCTGATCAGGAAGGGTCCCTTTTCCACCGCTCCCGGGTGACCGGCACGGCCGCCGGTACGGACCGGATGAAAGGCAAATCACCGGGGAAAGATATGTGCCATGACGACCGTTTCGTGGGTTGAGGGCAGTCAGGACGGCGGCTTCGGTGTCGAGAACCTGCCGTACGGCATCTTCGCCCGGCCGGGGGAGCTGCCGCGCGTCGGCGTGGCCATCGGCGACCTCGTCCTCGACCTGGCGGAGTTGTCGGCCGCCGGCCTGGTGGAGGACCGCCGCTACTTCGCGTCGGGGTCGCTGAACGCCTTCATGGTCGCGGGACGTCCGGCCTGGCAGGCGAACCGGGAGCGGCTGACGGAGCTGCTCACCGACGAGTCGCACCGCGCCCGGGTCGAGCCGCATCTGATCCCGGTGGCGGAGGTCGGGCTGCTGCGGCCGTTCGAGGTCGCGGACTACGCCGACTTCTTCTCGTCGGAGTACCACGCGGTGAACGCGGCGCGGATCTTCAAGCTGCGGGGCGAGCCGCTGAAGCCCAACTGGAAGCGGATGCCCGTCGCCTACCACGGGCGTTCCGGCACCGTGTACCCGTCCGGTACGCCGATCATCCGGCCGTCCGGTCAGCGGCGGGCGGCCGGCGAGGCGGAACCGTCGTACGGGCCGTCGCTGCGGCTCGACTTCGAGGCGGAGGTCGGGTTCGTGGCGGGCGTCCCGTCCAAGGCGGGGCGGGGCGTGCCGACGGGCGCGTTCCGCGACCACGTGTTCGGGTTCGTCCTGGTGAACGACTGGAGCGCGCGCGACCTGCAGATGTGGGAGTCGCAGCCGCTCGGCCCGTTCCTCGGCAAGTCGTTCGCGACGTCGATCTCGCCGTGGGTGGTGCCGGTCGCGGCGCTGGAGCCGGCGCGCGTGGCCCCGCCCGTCCAGGATCCGGCGCCGCTGCCCTATCTGCGGTGCGACGAGCCGTGGGGGCTGGACCTGCACCTGGAGGTTCTGATCAACGGCCAGGTGGCGGCGCGCCCGCCGTTCGCGTCGATGTACTGGACGCCGCCGCAGCAGCTCGCGCACGCGACGGTCAACGGCGCCCCGCTGCGCACCGGTGACCTGTTCGCGTCCGGGACGGTGTCGGGCCCGGAGCGCGACCAGCGCGGCTGCATGCTGGAACTCAGCTGGGGCGGCGAGGAGCCGCTGGAGCTGGACGACGGGACGAAGCGCACGTATCTGGAGGACGGCGACACCGTGACGATCCGCGCCCAGGCGCCGGGCGCGTCCGGCTCCCGCATCACCATGGGCGAGGTGACCGGCACCGTCCACCCCGCCCTCTGATCGTCAGGCCGGCGGGAGGACGAGAGCGTTGGCGATCGCGGCCAGGCCCTCGCCTCGGCCGGTCAGGCCCAGGCCGTCGGTGGTCGTGGCGGAGATCGTTACCGGGGCGCCGGACAGGGCCTCCGTCAGGACCTTTTCGGCCTCGGCCCGGCGTCTGCCTATTTTCGGGCGGTTGCCAATGATCTGGACGGCCACGTTGCCGATCGTGTAGCCGGCGTCGGAGACGCGGCGGGCCACCTCGCGCAGCAGGTCGACGCCGGACGCGCCCGACCAGCGCGGGTCGGACGTCCCGAAGACGGCGCCGAGGTCGCCCAGGCCGCAGGCCGACAGGAGCGCGTCGCACGCGGCGTGCGCGGCGACGTCGCCGTCGGAGTGCCCGGCGAGGCCGTGGCCCTCGCCCGGCCATTCGAGCCCCGCGACCCGCAGCGGGCGCGGGGAGGACGAGAACGGGTGGACGTCGGTACCGACGCCCACCCGTGCAAGCCGTTCGTTCAACTCGGCCGGCCGCTCAGCTGGCCAGGACCTCGTCGAGCAGGGCCTCTGCCTTGTCCTCGTTGGTCTTCTCCGCGAGCGCGAGCTCGCTGACCAGGATCTGGCGCGCCTTGGCGAGCATCCGCTTCTCACCCGCGGACAGGCCGCGCTCCCTGTCGCGCCGCCAAAGGTCCCGGACGACCTCGGCGACCTTGTTGACATCACCGGAAGCGAGCTTCTCAAGGTTCGCCTTGTACCGGCGCGACCAGTTGGTGGGCTCTTCGGTGTAGGGTGCGCGGAGCACCTCGAACACCTTCTCCAGCCCGTCCTGGCCGACGACGTCCCGGACACCGACGTCCTCGACATTCTCGACCGGGACCCGCACTGTCAGGTCGCCCTTGTCAACCTTCAGGACCAGGTAGGTCCTGTCCTCACCTTTGATGGTGCGAGTCTCGATGGCCTCGATCCGAGCAGCCCCATGGTGGGGGTAGACGACGGTGTCGCCGACCTGGAAAGTCATGTGACAAGTACCCCTTCCGCTAGAACCAGGGTAGCACGGAAACGAGTGTGTCCGAACCGGCCTTCCCGGCAAATGCGCAGGTCAACGCCCATATTGGGGTATTGACAAAGCCCTTTATCGGTGCATCGGCGTCCAGTTCCCCGTACTCAGCGTAGCCGAGACGGCACGCGGCCCGCGCCGGAGCGCCATTACCGGTAACCGGTCCCCGGTTACAAGCATCGCCCTGCCGCCGCCGGCGAACGGGTTCCATACTGGGATGTGACCAGGCCCGGCCGCGCGGGTACGAAGCGGTCGAATAGGACGGCGTCCCGAGGGAATCCGGAACCGCGAGGGAGGTGCTTGCGTGAGGCCGGACGGCGGCGACCCGGAGCCCGACGACTACGGGCTCCCGCACGTTGACGTCGTCGTGCCCGACGACGCCCGCGAACTGGAGCGGGACGTCGTCGCCTACCGCCGCGAGGAGCGCCGCCGGCGGCGCCGGGTCCGCACGCACCGCCTCTTCCGCCCGGTCACCCGCTTCGGCGTCGCCATCCCGATCATCGCGGGGGCGCTGCTCATCGCGCTGCTCAGCGGCGTCCTGATGACGGCGTTCGGGCCGCGCCCGACGCCCCGGCCCACGGGCGTCCAGCTGGCGCCGCGGCCGTCCGCGAGCCCCGGCAAGGTCGGCGGGCTCCTGCCGGACGGGCAGGTCGACAAGATGACCGGCGACCGCACGCCGGTGAAGACCCGCGACCTGCGGCCCGGAGTGATCGGCATCGTCCCGCCCGCGTACCGGTGCGAGACCGTGGTCGCCGACCTGGCCGGCAGGACGCAGGAGTACAAGCTGAACTTCTGGCTCGTCGCCGACCCTCGTCCCGGCGGCGGGAGGAAGCCGGCCTCGCTGAAGGACCTGAAGGCGTGCGCGGGCACCGCCCACAACGGGACGCCGCAGGTCCTCGAAGACCGCGGCGGCGTCCTGGCGGGCGCCTACGCCCCGGCGCCGGGCACGCCCGGCCCGACGGGCACCGGGCTCACCGCCGTCTTCGTGGCACCGGACGGTGTCGTCACCGAGGTCGTCCGCGCGCCGCGCCCCGGTCCCGAGCTCGCCGGCAAGGTCGAGGCGCTCCACACCGGCTGAGCCCCGGCCCGTTCGCGGACGGGCGTGTCGGCCACCCCGGAGAGGGGTCGGCGGCGATACCTCGCTACGCTTCCCCTGGCGTATCTCACGCCGCTCTCACAACATTCGAAGCCACGCCCTTCATGACATTTCGCGAGGAGACCGACGCCGTGATCCGAAACAGCCGTCGAGTGGTCGTGCTCGCCGTGGCGGGCGCCGTCGCCATCGCGCCGGTGATCTCCGGCTGCGGCGCCGGCGACACGCCCCAGTCCGCCTCCCCGACGCAGCTCACCGAGGGCGTCAACGTGACGCTCCCGACGGGCAAGGCGTCGGCCGCGCAGATCGACCTGCGCCACATGTTCCTGCTGGGGCCGCAGCCGGGGCGGCCGATTCCGGCGGGCACCTCGATGGCCCTCTACGGCGTGCTCATCAACCAGGTCAAGGGCCGCCAGGACCGCCTGGTGGCGGTCGGCTCGCCCGCGTTCGGCGGCGAGGCGAAGATCGACGGCGGCGGCCTCGTCCTGCCGCCCGCGGCGGCGGACGGGACGGGCAGCCTCGTCCGGCTGCTGGGCAAGCCGTCGCAGACCCCCACGCCCACTCCCCCGGCCAAGAAGAAGACGCAGGAGCCGGGCGGCGCGGCCTCCGGTGCCCCGACGCCGGAGCAGACCGGCGCGGGGGCGACGCCGGACACCTCCGAGACCCCGGCGTCCGGCAACACGACGGGCCCGGAGCAGAGCAGCCCGCCGGCGACGCCGGGCGGGGACCAGCCGCTCGTGGTGCTGCCCCAGCTCACCCAGGAGCTGCTCGCCGGGGCGACGGTCCCGCTGACGATGCGCTTCGAGCACGCCGGGTCGGTGCAGTTCCAGGTCCCGGTGGTGCCGCGGCAGGGCGACTACGAGACCTACCCGCTGCCCAGCACCCCGGCCCCGACGCCCCAGACGCCGGGCGGCCAGACGCCAGGCGGCCAGACCCCGGGCGGCGAGCAGCCCGGCGGCCAGACGCCCGGCACCGAGACCCCGGGCGGGAACACGAGCGAGCCGCCGGCCGGCGGCACCGAGACCCCCGCCGGCGCCTGACCCCGGACGCACGAGAACGGCCCGTCCCGCCGGACGGGCCGTTCTTTCGTGTCCGTCAGGGCTCGAACTTGTAGCCGAGCCCGCGCACGGTGACGATGTACCGCGGCGTGGACGGCGCCTCCTCGACCTTCGCGCGGAGCCGCTTGATGTGGACGTCCAGCGTCTTGGTGTCGCCCACGTAGTCGGCGCCCCACACGCGGTCGATCAGCTGCATCCGGGTGAGGACGCGGCCGGCGTTGCGCAGCAGCACCTCCAGCAGCTCGAACTCCTTGAGGGGCAGCTGGACGGATTCGCCGCCGACGCTGACCACGTGCCGTTCCACGTCCATCCGGACGGGCCCGGCCTCCAGCGTCGCGGGCGCCGGCTCCTCCACCTCGCCCTGGCGGCGCAGGACGGCCCGCATCCGCGCGATCAGCTCGCGGGTGGAGAACGGCTTGGTGACGTAGTCGTCGGCGCCGAGCTCCAGCCCGACGACCTTGTCGACCTCGCTGTCCTTCGCGGTCAGCATGATCACCGGGACGCTGGACCTGGACCGCAGCTCCCGGCACACCTCGGTGCCGGGCAGCCCCGGCAGCATCAGGTCGAGCAGCACGAGGTCGGCACCGCCCCGATCGAAGATGTCCAGCGCGTCGGGGCCGGTGGCGGCGACCGCCACCTCGAAGCCCTCCTTGCGCAGGTTGTACGACAGTGCGTCGCTGAACGACTCTTCGTCTTCCACGACGAGCACGCGGGTCACGGTTTTGCCTCCCGGGCGGTGTTCTCTGGGTCTTTCCCTGCGATCCCGGCGGCAAGTCGCGGACGGGACGGGCCGTCGAGCAGCGGGAGCCGGATCGTGAACGTCGAGCCGTGGCCCTCCTTGCTCCACACGGTCACCTCGCCGCCGTGCTTGCCGGCGACGTGCTTGACGATGGCGAGCCCGAGCCCGGTGCCGCCGGTCTGCCGGGACCGGGCGGGGTCGACGCGGTAGAACCGCTCGAAGATCCGCCCGATCTCGCCTTCCGGGATGCCGATGCCCTGGTCCGTCACGTTGATCTCGACGTGCCACTGGTCGCACTTGCGGGTCGACACGACGACCCGGGTGTGCTCGGGGCTGTAGGCGACGGCGTTGTCGACGAGGTTGCGCAGCGCGGTGACCAGCAGCTCGTGGTCGGCGCGGACATGCAGCCCGTCCTCGCCGCCGGACGCCAGCTCGATGTCCTTGGCGGACGCCTTGATGCTGCAGCGGTCGAACGCCTCGGCCGTCACCTCGTCCAGGTCGACGGGGGTCAGCTCGGGCAGCGGCTCGTTCCCCTGGACGCGCGACAGCGTCATCAGGTCCTGGACGAGGTTGGTCAGCCGCACCGACTCGTACTGCATCCGGCCGGCGAACCGGCGGACGGCCTCCGGGTCGTCGGCGGCGCCCTCGACGGTCTCGGCGAGCAGCGCCAGCGCGCCCACCGGGGTCTTCAGCTCGTGGCTGACGTTCGCCACGAAGTCGCGGCGGATCGCCTCGGTGCGGTGCATGTCGGTGAGGTCCTCGGCGAGCACGACGACGAGGCCGTGCGACCCGAGCGGCGCCACCCGGACCGCGAACCAGCGGCCGTCCGCGCGGCTGCGCGCGCCGGTCGGCCCGACCTGGATCTCGATCTCCCGGATCTCCCCGTCCCGGCGGACGAGCCGGGTCATGGCGAGCACCTCGTCCACGACGAGGCGGTCGCCGCTGACCAGGCCGAACGCCCGCGCGGCGGAGCTGGCCCGCAGCACCCGGTCCTCGCCGTCGACGACCACGGCCGAAGACCGCAGGACGCTCAGCACCGACGCCACGCCCGGCGGGACACCGCCCGCCGGTGCCGCCGGGGCCGGCGTCCGCTGGGCTCGCTCGCTCACGCGCACCGCCAATCCAGTCGCGAGCCCTATCGCGAGCCCGGCGAGCCCGGTCAGGCTCGCGACAATCTCGACCTCCACACCACGGATCGTAAGCGGCGTTCGGACCAACGCTCCCCTACCGCCCTGGTCAGCGTGTTCTCGTTCGCCGAAAGTTCACCTGCCTCTCCGGGCGGGACGGCCGACTCGGGGTGCCGGCGCCGGGCCGTCTTGGCGATGTGCACCGCGAGGTCGCCCATCCGCTCCAGGTCGCCGCTCATCCGCAGCGCGGTGATCAGCGTGCGCAGGTCGCCGG
>NZ_SMKY01000359.1 GCF_004349235.1 Actinomadura darangshiensis
AGGGCGTCGTCAACAAGATCAAGTACCTCAAACGGCAGTACTACGGACGCGCCGCCCTCCCGCTACTCCGTAAACGGATACTCCTCACATAAGCACACCCCGTCACCACCGGAATCTTGGAAGAGCCAGCGCGTCGGTGTAGGCGGCCCACACCGGGCCGTGGTCGACCGGGCGGACGCCGGAGCGCAGCCGCTCCGGCTCCCCCGGCGCATAGAAGCGACGCAGCGCAGAAGCCAGCGACGCGACGTCGTCCGGCGTGCAGATCAGTCCGTCGACGCCGTCGCGGATCTGGTCCCCGAACCCGCCCACGTCGGTGGCGATCACCGGGAGGCCGTGCTCGTAGGCCATCCACACGTTCTGCGACGAGGTCGCCGACCGGTAAGGCATGACGAGCGCGTCGGCGGCGGCGAACAGCCCGGGGATGTCGGCCGCCGGCACGTATCCGGGACGGAGTTCGACGCGCGACGTCAGGTCCAGTGACCGGATCAGCTCGCGGGTCTCGTCCAGACCGCCCCAGAACTCGCCCGCGACGGTCAGCGCGACGTCGTCCGGGCCTTCGGCGAGGGCGCGCAGCAGGACGTCCAGGCCCTTGTAGGGGCGGACGATCCCGAAGAACAGCAGTCGGCGCCGCACCTTGTCGTCGCCCGGCGAAACGGCCGCGGAGGCCGGCAGATGCGCGGCCATCTCCACGACCCGCACGGGACGGTCCGTGAGCGTCCGCGCGAGATCGGCCTGGTTCTCGGTGTGGACGAGGACGCCGTCCACCTTTCGCAGCAGCCGCTTCATCAGCGGCTCGTCGTACGGCTTGCGCTCGTGCGGCAGGACGTTGTGGCACAGCGCCACCACCGGCGCGCCGCGCCGCAGACCGGCGAGTACACCCAGGTAGGACGGGACCTGCACGGTGCTCAGCACCACCAGGACGACCAGGTCGCACGAGCGCAGGGCACGGCCGGTGCGCCACCAGCCGTCCGGGCGCCGCCAGTCGAGCCGGTGCCGGGTGGCGGGGAACGGCTCCCCCTCCGGCTCGGAGATCGTCTGCTGCCCCGGGTACAGGAACGACGGGTACTGGGCCCGCCACGACTCGATGGCGACGTCGTGCCCGGCCGCCGCCAGCCGGTGCGCGAGCTCGGTGGTGTGCCGGGCGCCGCCGCCCTTGTAGGGGAACGCCGGCCCGACGATCGCGATGCGCATGCCGCTAGACGTCGCCGCGCGACCGGACGATCAGGTCGGCGAGCAGCGCCAGCGACGCGATGATCAACCCGGTAACGAAGATCATGATGGTGTTGTTGGCGAAGTAGCCGAAGTGCACCACCATGTCGAACACGCCCTTGAGCAGCCCGATCAGGATCAGCCACAGCGCGGGCGGCATCAGCACCTTGAGCGGGTTGAAGTACATGACCATCCGCAGCACCTGCAGGATGTAGCGGTAGGCGTCCTTGGTGAAGTGGAACTTCGACTTCCCGGCCCGCTTGGCGTAGTCGATCGGCACGTACCGGACCGGATGCTGGTTCGACAGGAACGCGATCGTGATCGTGGTGACGCAGGAGAACCCGGGCGGCAGCAGCCGCAGGTACGGCAGCGACACCTCGCGGCGGAACGCGCGCAGCCCCGAGTTCAGGTCGGGGATCCTGGAGTTGGTGAGCCGCTCGGCGACCTTGCGGATGAACCACTTGGCGGGCACCCGCAGCGCCTTGTGCGTCCCCTCCTCGCTGGTGCGCGCCCCGACGACCTGGTCGACGGACGGGTCGGTGTCGAGGACGTCGACGAGCTCGGGGATCCGCTCGTTCGGGTAGGACATGTCGGCGTCGGTCCACACGACGATGTCGCCGCGGGCCTGCTGCGAGCCGATGCGCCGGACGGTGCCGGAGCCGCTGTTGTGCTGGAACGCCAGGATCCGCATGTTCGGGAAGCGGGGGGCCGCCTCCTCCAGCCGGGCGAGCGTCGCGTCCGTCGAGCAGTCGTCGACGGCCAGCAGCTCGTAGGGCTTGCCGCTGTTGTCCATCGCCTTGCAGATGCGCTCGACCTCGTCGATCACGTGGTCCTGCTCGTTGTAGCAGGGCAGGACGACCGTGACATGGACGGGCTCGGGCACGGGCTCCGCATCGGCGGGCGGCTGGGGCGTCGGCTCGGCAGACTTGGTGCTCACGCAGCGCGAGGATACTCGCACCCGTCCACCGTGGGAGACGCTACGGCCGAGCGGGCTCGGCGATCCAGACCTCCATGGACAGTCCCCACGTCCCGCCGGGCGGCTCGGTGAGGGTGCGCCCGTCCTGCCGGGTCCGCAGGTAAAGGACGCGGCGCGGCGTCCCGTACGGGGCGACCTGCTCCCGCTTCGCCGCCATGACCACCGGGTGCCGCCCGGCGGCCGCGACCCGCCCGGCGACGCGCTCGACGTCGCCTCGCGTGGCCTTGCCGGTGGTGCGCGCGGCGGGCAGCCCGCACTCCCCCCGCAGGACCTGGAGGAAGCGGTCGGCGGTGGACTGCTCGATCACCACGACCGAGCTGCGCGGCCGCAGCGCGTCGCACATCCCGTCCACGGCGGCGGCCTCGTGCTGCTCGGTCCGGGTCACCAGGTAGCCGCCGGACGTGATCAGGACCGGCACCAGCATCAGCGCGACACCGGCGATCGTGCCGCCCCGCACGACCTTCGGCCCGTAGCCGAGCCGCCGGACGCGCTTCACCGCCCACGCCGACGCGAACACCGTGAACAGCAGCAGGCCGGGGATGACGAGGCCGATCAGCCGCCGGGACGCCCACGGGTGGTCGGGCGTGATCCCGGGCCTGATCAGCACCTGCGTGGTCGTCCAGACGACCATCGCGTACGGCAGCAGCCATTCCGGGGAGCGTCCGCGCAGCAGCCGCCGCACCAGCAGCGCCGCGCCCAGCGTCGCGAACAGCAGTGCGGGCACGCCGATGTACCAGACGACCCAGTACAGGGACAGCTCCGAGTACTGCCGGGCGCCGTCCACCGGCATGTGCTGGATCCGCTGGATCGTCTCGATGAACCCGGCGTTCATCTCGTCGTCCCGCGTCGCCGGCACCCGCCGGACGGTCTGCACCAGCGGCCGGACCGCGAACCCCGCCATCATCAGCACGGTGAGGACGGCGGCGGCGCCCGGCACCCTCCCCCGCGCGACCGACGCGCCCGCGGCGCGCAGCCGCGTGCCCGCCCGGTCCCAGCGGAGCAGGACGACCATGGCGACCGTGGCGACGAGCACCGCCGCCGCGATGGCGAGCAGCGGCTTCAGGGAGGAGTCCAGGTAGGACAGGTACGGCCGGGACAGCGCGTAGCCCTCGGCCAGCCCGGCGCCCGCGCCGAGCAGCAGGCCGCCCGCGGTCCAGTACCCGCCCGGACGCCGGCGCGCGATGAGGAGCCCGGCGAACACCAGCACCGGCAGGATGTCGCGCAGCCCGTCGATGCGGACGAGCACGATCAGCCCCAGCGCGGCCGCGCCGAGGAACGCCTTGGGGCCGGCGACCCGCCCGGTCTCCCGCCGGACGTCGTACAGCAGCGACAGGCCGCCCAGCAGCAGGACGATCGCGGGCAGCTCGCTGAAGGTGTTCCGGGAGACGTACAGCATCGGCAGGGTCAGGGCGAGCAGCAGCGCCCCGGCGGGCGCCCAGCGCGGGCCGACGAGCCGCGCGACCAGCCCCGCGAACGACAGCACGCAGCACGCGCCGAGCAGCGGCGCCATCAGCACGATCCCGTGCGTGCCGCCGATCCATCCGGCGGGCGCCAGCACCAGCGGCCATCCCGCCATGAACTGCGGGACGACCGCGCCGTCGTGCTGGTAGAAGGCGGGGCTCTGGAAGGACAGCGCGCCGTCCGGGCCGCCGAACGCCGACTCCATCAGCGGGATCGGCAGCGACCCGTGCCCGGCCAGCCACGTCGCGAACTGGACATAGGACGCCGGGTCCCGGCGGACGACGATCTGCTGCGAGCACATGGCGACCTGGAGCACCAGGAACGCGGCGGCGATGCCGAGGACCGTCCACACCGGCCACCGCTGCACCGCGGCCAGGCCGCCCGGCGCGTTCAGGCTCCCCGGGCGCTCGCCCGCGGTGCCGCCGGCAGGGCCGCCCGGCCGGGACCGGAAACCCAGCCACAGCACCGCGGCCGCGACGGGCATGAACAGCGCGATCGCCGGGGCCGGCCGGAACACGCCCGCCAGCAGCAGCGGGAGGGACACCGCGAGCCACGCGACGACGAGCAGCGCCGGTGCCGTGGTCGCCCGCACGAGCAGCCGGCCCGCGTCCATGATTCCGCCCGTCCCCTGCCCGCGCGCGGCGTCTCCGCCCGCCTGTGTTCCGTCGCTCACCCGTGCGGAGCGTAGCGGCACCGGCCGGATGGTGGCCGCACGACGATCATGCGCGCATAGTCTCGGACCCATGAGCGCACATGCCGGGGCGGCGGGCACGCCCGCGGAACTGCTGCGGCGGCGGGTCGCCGCCGACCCGTCCCGCCCGCTGGTGACCTTCTACGACGACGCGGCCGGCGAGCGGATCGAGCTGTCCGCGCGGACGTTCGACAACTGGGTGGCCAAGACGGCGAACTTCCTCGTGGACGGTCTCGCCGCCGAGCCCGGCACCCGCGTGGTCCTCGTCCTGCCGCCGCACTGGCAGACCGCCGTATGGCTGATGGCCTGCTGGTCCGCCGGTCTCGTCGTCGTGCCCCTGGACCCGGAGGCGGTACGGGCCGGCGGCGCCGAACCGATCGGCGCGTCCGAGCCGTACATCCTGGCAGCGGCCCAGGAGGTGCTCGACGACGTGATGGCGGACGACACGCTCGCGGGCGGAGCCGAGGAGATCGTCGGGCTGTCGCTGCACGCGCTGGGCGGCCCGCTCGCCGAGTGCCCGCCCGGGGTGACCGACTACGCCGCGGAGGTCCGGACGTACGGCGACGGGTTCACGCCGGGGCCCGGAGTGACGCCCGAGGCCCCCGCGATGAGTGTGACAAAGACCACATTCACCGCCGCCGAGCTCGTGGCGGCCGCCCGCGCCGCCGCCGAGAAATGGGAGCTGGACGCCCGCGACCGGCTTCTGGTTGACATGCCGTTCGCCACATTGGACGGGGTACTGACCGGCCTTCTCGCACCACTAGCCTCGGGTGCTTCCGTCATAATCCAACGAAACTTTGACAAAGCCACCCTAGATCGTCGTCTGAACCTGGAGCATGTGACGGTGGTGGCCGGTCTGCCCGGGCCGAATGGCGGATCCGGGTCCCCGTACCGGCTCCCCTGACTTACGCTCTCCTTGCCCTCGTCCCGTAACCCGACCCCCGAAAGCGGGCCTGCCTCCTGTGGGGGATCGCCCCCCACGCCCCCAGGAACCCACTGAGACCCCCGGACCTCGGAGCCCATGAACAGCAACCCGATGTACATGGAGTACGTCGACGACGCCGACCCGCAGCAGGGTCGCGCGCCGCGACGCGGCTGGCGCATCCTCGGATGGATGTGCATCGGGCTGTCGGCGGTCATGGTGGCCGGCTCCCTCACCGCCTACGGCCTGTACCGCCAGGCGTTCGGGAACATCGCGCACGAGGACGTCAACGGGAAGATCGGCCCCAACCGGCCGAAGAAGCTGAACAGCGCGATGAACATCCTGCTGCTCGGGTCCGACACCCGCGCGGGATCCAACGCAAAGTACGGCCGGGCGCTGAAGAACGAGGCGCCCCGCTCGGACACGATGATCCTGCTGCACCTGTCGCCCGGCGGCGGCCAGGCGATGGGCATCAGCTTCCCCCGCGACCTGATGGTCCACATGCCGTCCTGCAAGAACCGCAAGGGCGGGACGATCCCGGCGCAGTCCCGCGCCCAGATCAACTCGTCGTTCACCAACGGCGGCGCGGCCTGCGTCATCAAGACGATCGAGAGCATCTCCAACATCCGCGTCGACCACTTCATGCAGGTCGACTTCGCCGGGTTCAAGACCATCACGAGCGCCGTCGGCGGCGTGCCGGTGTGCCTGCCGAAGGCCGTCGACGACCCCAAGTCCGGGCTCAAGCTGAGCAAGGGCCAGCACAAGATCAAGGGCGAGCAGGCGCTGGCGTACGTGCGGGTCCGGCACGGGCTCGGCGACGGCTCCGACACCGACCGCATCAAGCGGCAGCAGAAGTTCATGGGCGCCCTCGCCAGCAAGGCGCTGAGCGCGGGCGTGCTCAGCAATCCCAAGACCCTCTACACGCTGATGAACGCGGTCACCAAGTCGCTCACCACCGACGAGGAGATGACGCCGCAGGTCATGAAGGACCTCGCCCAGGAGATGCAGGGCCTGACCTCCGGCAAGCTGCGGTTCGTGACCGTCCCGTCCGGCCCCGATCCGGTCGACAAGAACCGGGTGGCGCTCACCGACGCCGCCCAGCCGTTCTTCGAGTCGGTCCGCAACGACAAGACCGTGCCGAAGGAGCCCAAGCAGCCGGGCGCCGCGAAGATCCCGCCGAGCCAGGTGCGGGTGCGGGTCTACAACGGCAGCGGCATCGACGGCCAGGCCGGCCGCGTCGCCGACGACCTGGAGCAGCAGGGCTTCCAGGTCACCGTCGGCGGCAACGCCCCGGCCACCGCGCCGACCACTAAGGTGCTGTACGGTTCCGGTGCCGACCAGCAGGCCCAGACCCTGAGCGCGCTGATCCCGAGCAAGCCGCAGCCCGCGGCTCGCACCAAGGGCGCCACGCCGGGCGTCGTGGACCTGGTCGTCGGACGGAACTGGACGAAACTCAACAACGCCGGCGGCGGCATCCCGAAGCAGCAGGGTGAGATCAGCGCCAGCGACGACATCTGCAAGGGGACGTGACCGGGCAGCCCGCGTATGAGCTACAGCACCAGGCCCTCCGAGGCCGGAACGGCAGAGACCGAACAGCCGTCGTCCACGGATCAGGTGGCGCCCGAGCCGCGGGCGCCGGGTGACGCGGGCACCACCGCGTCCGGCGGGCCCGCCGCGGCGGCCCGCCCGCAGCGGCGGCGCGACCCCTTCTTCGACAACGCCAAGTACTTCGCCATCCTGCTGGTGGTGGCCGGGCACTGCCTGGCGAACCTGCTGAACGTCCCGATGGCCAAGGGCCTGTACATCTTCATCTACATGTTCCACATGCCGCTGTTCATCGTGGTCACCGGCTACTTCTCGCGGAACTGGACGTTCGCCGGCGGCAAGGCGCGCAAGCTCATCACCAACGTCGGCGTCCCGTACGTGGTGTTCGAGATCGCCTACTCGCTCTACGACTGGCTCGCCGGCCGCAACGACCTCGAGATCAGCATGCTGAACCCGTACTACCTGACGTGGTTCCTGTGCGCGCTGTTCATGTGGCGGCTGTCCACCCCGGTCTGGCAGCAGATCCGCTGGCCCCTCGCCGTGGCGCTGGTGTTCGCGCTGCTGTCGTACATGAGCGACCTCGGCGGGACGTTCGACATCCACCGGGTGATCGGGCTGCTGCCGTTCTACGTGCTCGGCCTCACCCTGAAGCCGCACCACTTCGAACTGCTGAAGAGACCGGCCGCGCGCCCGATCGGTGCCGCCGTGCTCGCCGCCGGCCTCGGCGGCACCTACCTCGTCATGAACCACATGTCGCGGGAATGGATCTACTGGAGAACCCCCAACTTCGGGCTCGACGTCGGCAACTTCACCGGCACCATGATGCGGCTCGCCATGTTCGCCTGCGCGTGCGTGTTCGTCGCCGCGTTCCTCACCCTCATCCCCCGCGGGCACCACTGGTTCAGCCGGCTCGGTGCCTACACGTTGTACGCTTACCTGCTGCACGGGTTCGTGATCCGGCTGCTGGACTTCACCGGCTGGTGGGGCGCGGACTGGATGCACACCCCGCCCGGGGTGGTCATCGTGGTCGGCTGCGCCGTGGTGGTCGGTACGCTCCTGTGCACGCCCCCTGTCGTCCGGACGATGCGCTGGGCGCTCGAACCCAAGATGACCTGGGTGTTCACCCCCCTGCGACGCCCCGCCCGCTCCCGCTAAAGGGCAGACCACACGGAGA
>NZ_SMKY01000035.1 GCF_004349235.1 Actinomadura darangshiensis
CCCTACACCGGCCTGGGGGCGCGGCTGCGTGAGGCTGGCCACGAGGTCGCCATCGCGGCGCACGAGCCGCTGGGCGGGCTGGTGGGTGAGCGGGGGCTGGAGTTCCGTGCGCTGCCGATGGATCTGCGGGACGAGTTGACGTCGGCGAAGGGCGGTCGTGCGCTGGGCACGTCCCCGCTGGCGACGGCGCGGTTCGCCCGGATGTACGCCGCGCACTGGTCCGACATGGCGGACGCGACCCTGGAGGCGGCCAAGGGCGCCGACCTGCTGCTGCTGTCGGCGATGGGCTGGCTCGGCATCCACGTGGCCGAGGGGCTGGGCATCCCCAGCATGGGCGTCTACCTTCAGCCGCTGGACCCGACTCGCGCTTTCCCGCCGGCGATGATCGGCACCCGCTCGCTCGGCGGCCCCGGCAACCGTGCCGCCGCCAAGGCGTTGCGCGTCGCGGGTCAGTTCCCGTTCCGCAAGGTGGTCAAGGACCTGCGCGAGCGGCTGGATCTGCCGCCGATCGGCCCGGCGGCGCTGTTCCGGCGTCTGGACCGGACGCACTGGCCCGTCCAGTACGGGTTCAGCCCGACGGTGGTGCCCCGGCCCGCCGACTGGCCGCGGAACCGGGACGTCGCCGGGTACTGGTGGCCCGAGCCGGTCGCCGGATGGCGGCCGCCCGGCGACCTGGTCGAGTTCGTCGAGTCGGGGCCGCCGCCGGTGTTCGTCGGGTTCGGCAGCATGAACGTCGGGGACGGGACGCGGCTGGGCGAGCGGGTCGCCGACGGGCTGCGGCGTGCCGGGGTGCGCGGGGTGGTCCAGGCCGGATGGGGGGACCTGGCCGCCGGCGCGGGCGAGGACATCCTGCCGGTCGGGGACGTCCCGCACGAGTGGCTGTTCCCGCGTATGGCGGCGGTCGTCCACCACGGCGGCGCCGGGACGACGGCGGCGGGGCTGCGCGCGGGGGTCCCGACGATCACCGTGCCGGTGGCCGCCGACCAGCCGTTCTGGGCGTCCAGGGTGACCGCGCTCGGCGCCGGACCCAAGCCGATCCCCTTGCGCCGCCTCAGCGCCGACATCCTCGCCGCGGCGATCGGCGAGACCGCCGCCCATCGCGAACGCGCCCGCGAGATCGCGGGCCGCATCGCCGGAGAGGACGGCGCCGCCCCCGTACTCGAAGCCATCGCCCGCCTCTGACCTCGGTGCTGGGTCCGCGGACTCCACCGAACGGAATCGGGTGCTTGAGCACGCGAACCGTATGGCGACCCCGTGGTTCGGTGTCAATTCCGAGTACTACGAGGGCCTCTGCACGGAGGGCGCTCCGCGGCATCCGGATCCATCTGGACGACCTGGACCCTAGCCGCCCCGCGAGGCAGGACCTTCGCGTTCGGAGTCGTCACCAGCCGGGTGCACGGACCGGTGCCGCCGAGGAACGGGGTGAGCTGCCCCTCGTCCCACACGTCATCGATCACCAGCAGGGTCGGCCGCCGGCCGGCGAGAACCTGCCCGAGCTGCGGCCCGGCCCGCTCGGGGTCACTGGTCGGCACCGGGACACCGACGAGCCTGGCGGTCAGCGTCCCGATCAGCTCGGGCGAGATCGACCCCGCGCTGATCTCGCCCGACCGTCGTCCGCACCACCCCGCCCCGGTACCGGCGCCGCACATCCGGATGCCGGGCCACCTCACGGGCGAGCATGGTCTTCCCGAAACCGCCCGCTCCCTGCAGGCCCGTGGTGAACGCCACGGTCGTCCCGCGCCCCACCCGCAGAAGCTCGGCCACCGCGAGGGCGAGCTCCCTGCGCGGCACCCACCCAGCGTCCTGCGCTGGGACGTCAAAGGGCGCCGCATGACGCCGCTCGCCTCCGCCGGCGACGAACTCGGTGGCCAGTCCCAGCACCACCAGCGGCGGTGCGAGCGTGTGCCAGATCCTCATGCTGACGCCCGGAACGCGTGCGTGATCTGGCCATCTCATCGCGGAGGCCGCCGGTCGAGGACGGCGATCCCAACCGGGTCTGTCGCACGCGAGCGACCTCGCGAATCGATAGGGCCCCATCCGGCTCTCGTCAGGGCGCGTGGGGGATCTTGGCGGCCTGACCTGCTGCGGGGGCGATGGGCACTGCCGCAGGACGCGCTTCCGGTGGGCCCGTGGCGGCACGAAGGAGCGCCGACGGGCCAGGAGGCGCACAGAACATGGGGCATTTCGGCCACCAGCTCTATTACTCATGCCAATAGCGGTCTATGAAGCTGCCCACCTCCAATGCGAATCGACGCGGATGTTCGTTGAGTCTGTATTCAGAGAACGCCTCCGCGACCGCTTCATCAAGCGACTCCTCGCCATATTGCGACGATTTTGACCGAATCAATGACCGCCAGGAGGCGTGATTCTCGAACGGGACCACTCTTCCCATTTCCCGCATCAGGAAGACGGCCACATATGTACCTTCGCTATCCAAGTCCACATAGAAGGGAACATGCGGATAGAGCGTCTCATTCAAAAGTTGCGCAAACTTGGACGCAATTGTCGGATCATTCATTATTTCCTGCAAGAATTGATGTCCAAGTTCGTGATTAAAGGTAGCTTCAACCATACCTCCGGAAGTGCGGACGTTCCAACCGGAAAGCTCCATTTCAAGGCCGAAGTCCCAAGACTTGATTCGATCGATATATGCCTGGGCGGAAAAGAATATTCCTCGATGCTCTCCGGGCGGCATACTCATGGCCAGACCGCCTCCCTCCAGTAGGGGAAAATTCTTCGAGAAATTCAGTGATCGAATGAAGCTCAATTTCGGCCAAATGCTGGGATATTCGGCGACCAGCGGCCTGAGGGCACGATTGATCTCGCGAACGACCCCTGGGTCAATCGGATAGGTGGTGAGGTCGATGACCGGCGCATCGCTGCCGAACCGGGCCAGGATCGTACGGGTCTCAAGGTCGGCGTCCATCAACTGTGCGATGCGCCAGCCGGGCCAATCCGAAAGGCTCTGCCTCCCGATCTCGGCGTCCCTGAGTCCGGATCCTCCCGCGCCAAATGGCTCGATGGCAGGCGCGCTCCTGGCAGTTTCCGGCAGGGCACCGGTGGTCCCGAGCTGGGCGGGATCGTCCAGCCCGGCCTGGTGGTCCAGCATCGTTCCCTTGTCGGGGATGTGGATGTCCGGGAATACGAAACGCGGAGCCGGTCCCGGCGGCAGCAGCGCCCCCGCTTCAAAAATCTCCGGGGACAACGTCCGTAGATCCTTCAAACCCTTGCTGAGCCTGGATACTCCCATCGCACCGCCTGCCAGCAGCGTCCCGACGTTCACTATCCCGCTGGCAATCACATAACCGGGCCGGTCGTCCCACTCCTGCCACGGGACCAGCGCGTTCGCGATCTGCTTTGAGAAGTTCTTGCCGTTGTGCCATCGCTCCCCCCAACTCAGATCCGTCCGGCGATGGCCGTTCTCGTCGATCTCCCCTGCGAACCCTCTCTCCAACCTGCCGATATCATGAAGCATCCTCGACCAGTTGCCTGACACCCGGTCCCACCACTGGCCGCCGGTCCCCGCACTTCCCCAGCTTTCCTCATCGCCGTAGACATGCGCCCCGATCAAATCGCCCCCGAAAGTGACGGCCATGAGGGCGAAATCGTGGCCGAAGTCCCCGACGTCCTGATACCAGGGCTTGTCATGCTCCTGCGGCGCGCCCCACGGCGTCTTGACGTCCTTGGGCGGCTCGCCCCATCCGTACGCCCGGTCCCCAGGACGCTTCAAGACCGCATCCAGCGGAACGAAATGCGTGCCGCCGAACAGTGCGGTGATCTTGTTCGCGCAGACCCGCTCGGCTTCCTGGTACTGCGTCAGCGCCGCCAGCGCCCCATCGTTCAGCCGGTTGTTCTCCACAACCCAATCACCGTTGTCGCGCCAATCGCCGAAATCCCCATCCCAGTCACCGTCGACCTTTGCACGGAAATCACGTGCCGCCGCCCGCATGCCATGCAACCGCGACACGATCGGGCGAACCTCGTCTATGAAAGCCAGTAGCGCGCCCCCCACGGCCGCCAACTCGTCCTCGATCGCCCGGCCATGCGCCGCCACCGGTCCGGTCGCCCGCAACAGCACCGCGGACTCCGGTGCCTTGTAGGACCCCGCCAGCGCCTGCCACGCCGCGTCCACGTCATGCCCCAGCCGCCCGACACCGCGGCCGTCCTTCTTCAACGCCGCAGCCACGACCTCCAGATCACCCAGCCGAACGGGCGGGGCCGGCATCGCCTCCGGATCGACCAACCCCTCGGACACCACACCACCCCCACCGGCAGTTCACCGCGCGACACGCGTACGGTCCGCATGACGCCGCAGATCACCGACCATCTTGATCAGCCCGTCGTCCACCCCCGCAACGAGCGGCACGAGGACCCCGGCGGCCATCCGACACCGCATGCGTGCTGCGCAACCGGCCATTCCGTGGCACCTCCGCCGACCCGCGGCCACCAGTGCCGCCCGCACCTGGATCAACCGGCTCGCGCGTCATCGCCTCAACCGTCCGGCGACGCCCTCGCTCGTCGACCTCTCGCCAGTGGCCCCCGCCCGTACTCCGCGCCGGCCGACCAGGTGGCCGCACTGGCACCCGGGCTTCGGCTCGCTTCGGGGAAGGCGGTCTCGGCATGCGCGGCTGCCGCCGGCGGCCGGGGCCGCTCGACCGTCACTGCGTCGCCACGGCTTCGATCATGCTCAGTGGTGTCGGATGCAGGGCCTCCACACGGGTCACGCGCAGGCCGGCCTCATCTAGGAGCGCCGTGTATTCGTCCTGGTCGCGCTCCCGCCCGCCGCTGAAGACCGCCATCATGCGTATGTCCAGGTCGAACCCGAAATGGGGACGGCACTCCCCGGGAAGCAGTACATCGAGTGCCAGGAGCCGGCTGTCGGGGCGCATGGCCGCGCGTACTTGACGCAGAACCCGTACGGCGTCCTCACGGCCATGGTTGTGGACGATGTTCGCCAGCAGATACAGATCGGAGCCCTCGGGCACCGAGTCGAAGTAGTCTCCCGCGACGAAACGGCATCGGTCCGTCAGGCCCCGGTCCGCAAGGAACTGCTCGGCCCTCTGCGCGACCTCTTTGAGGTCGAGGACGGTGCCCTGCACCTCGGGGTAAGCGTCCATAAGAGTGGACAGCACGAGGCCGACCCCGCCTCCGACGTCCGTGACCGTCCGGATGCCGCTGAACTCGTACTGCCTTGTCAAGGCGGCCGCGGCGTCCTTGGAGCGCGACACCATGAAGGCGTCGAAATCGTGCCCGGCCTCCGGGTTGTGCTCCAGGTATCCGTACATCGAGCCGTACCGTTCGGCGAAGGGGGACACACCCGTGCGGACCGCTTCGGTCACCCCGGTCATGGCGTTCCATGATCCTGGCTCTCCTGCCGAGAGGACCGCCCACCGCATGGAACCGGGGATGTCGGAGTACAGCGTGGCCCCTTGCCCGGTCAGCGCGTAGGCGTCGCCGACGGCTTCGAGGAAGCCCATGGCGGCCAATGCGCGCAGCAGGCGGGTGAGCTGGTCCTGCCGGGCCCCGCAGCTCGTCGCGAGTTCCGCGGGCGTGCGGGGGCCTTCGTTCAGCCGTCCGGCCAGGTCGAGCCGGGCCATGGTGTACAGCGCACTGAACCGGTAGACGCCCTGGACCATCTTCCACACGGCCGCCCGGGAGTCACCGCTCGCGACCATCAGTGGCGGCTGGGACGAGATGCTCGCGTCCGGTAGAGCCATATCTCTTTCTCCTGTTCATGACGGGGGTCGGCGGTTGTGACGGCGTGCGGCCCGGTGGTTCCGCTGCGTCCGGCCGTGTGGGGCGAGGACGCGGCGTTCCACGGCTAGCAGAGCGGTGTTGAGCGCGAGCCCAAGCAGGCCCAGGACGACGATCCCGGCCCACATGGCGGGGATGTCGTAGGTGCGCTGGGGCTCCAGCAGCAGGGTGTAGCCGATCCCGTTGGTGGCGCCGCCCATGAGTTCGGAGACGACCATGAGGATCAGCGACAACGACAGGCTCAGCCGCAGGCCGGCGAAGATCTTGGGCAGGGCGGCGGGCAGGATGACGCCGGTCAGCCGCTGGAGCGCGGTCAGGCGGAACACCCGTGCGGTGTCCGCCTGCTCCGGCAGCACCGAGCGGGCGCCTTCGATCGCGGCCAGCAGGACGGGCCAGACCACCCCGAAGACGATCGTGGCGACCTGCATCTGGCTGCCGATGTTGAGCAGCGCGAGCCAGACCGGCAGCATCGCCGGGGGCGGCACGGCGCGGGCGAAATGGATGGCCGGTTCCAGGCAGTCGGCGAGGAATCGAAGGCGCCCGAGGAGGATGCCGACCGCGACACCGCAGGCGGCGGCCAGCAGCCAGGCGCCCAGCAGCCTGGCCAGGCTCGGCGGGATGTTGTCGATCGCCTGGTCGGTGAGCCAGGCCCGGGTGGGCGGTCCCGAGAACCACAGCTGCCGGAGCCTCCCGGCGATCTGCGAGGGCGGGGGGAAGTAGGTGTCGCCGATCAGACGTGCGACCAGTTCCCAGCCGATGACCGCGGCGATGATCGGCACCAGTCTCTCGGCCCCGGCCCGCAGGACGCCCTGGACGCGCCCCTTCTCCCGGCGGCCGCTCGGGTGAGCGCCCGTGCGGTGGTCCGCGCGCCCTGCCGGGAAGTGTTCTCCCATCGGCGTGCCGGCATGGTCCGTCATTCGGCGCCGGCCCCCTCATGCCATCGGAACAGCCGCCGCTCGACACGGGTCAGCAGGCCGTCGACGACGACGCTGAGGCCCCCCATCCAGACGATCGTCGCCAGCACGACATCCGTCTGGCCGAAACCGCTGTTGAGGGAGATGAGCCAGGTGCCGATCCCGCTGCCCCCGCCTGCGAACAGCTCGGCGCTGATCGCCACGATCAGGCCGATGCCGGCCGCCACATGGATGCCGGTGGCGATGAAGGGCGCCGCGCTGGGCAGGGCGACCCGCAAGATGATCGCCACGCGGCCGAAGCCGTAGGCGCGCAGGGTGTCGGTGGCGAGAGGATCGACGTCGTGCAGGCCGTACATGGTGTGGACCAGGACGGGCCAGCCGGACGCGAAGGCGATGACCACCACGGTCATGCGGGTGTCGTCACCGACGATCAGCAAAGCGAGCGGGATCAGGGCCACCGCGGGGATCGGCCGCAGGAACTCCAGGACCGGACGGCTCGCGGCCTCCAGCCGGGGCAGGCTGCCCAGGGCCAGGCCCACCGGGACCGCCAGGGCGGCGGCGATGAACACCCCGGCTGCCCACATGCCCAGCGTGACCCCGGCCGCGCGCAGGAAGGCGAGATCGCCCGCCAGTTCCGCGGCCCGGACGAGCACCGTGGATGTCAGGGGGAGGACGGACCGGTCCACCAGCCCGGTCCGTCCAGCGGTCTCGGCGGCCGCCAGGAGCACGGCGATGCCCACCGCGCCGGACACCCAGCGGCGGGCCCCGCGATGTCCGCCGATCACTTCGCGATCGGCGGCGACACGATCATCGGCTTGACGTTCACCTTTTTCTTCACGAAGCCGTACTGCAACATCAGGTCGGCCACTCGCTGCAGCCGGATCGGGTTGAGCGTGGTGGGGTAGGCGCCCAACGTGATCAGCTGTGCGGTGTCGGGCGGGAGGCCCTTGACGTAGGTGGGAAGGATCTTGGCGACGGCCCCGCGGTCGCCGGCCGCCACTCGCTGCGCCTTGCCGATGGCCCGCTGGAACGCCGCCACGGTCTTGGGGTACTTCTGCGCGTAGTCGTCCAGGACACCCCAGCCCGCCATGGGGAAGTCGCTGGTCGGGCCGCCGGGCTCGGCGGTGTCCAGCAGGGTGCGCGCGCCCATGGACTTCTGCATCGCACTGATGAACGGGTCCGGCGTCCAGACGGCGTCCACCTGCTTTTTCTCCAGGGCCGCCGGCATCTGCGGGAAGGGCATCTCGACGTACGTCACGGAATCCGGTTCGACCCCGTAGGTGTCAAGTGTCGCGGTGATCATCAACTGCCCGACCGAATGCAGTGACGGAATCGCGATCTTCTTTCCCTGCAGCCCCTTGGGGTCCTTGATGGACGACTTCGGGTTCACCAGCACGACGAAGGCACCCTTGCCGGCCTGGTAGGAGTCGGCGATGAGGTGCCAGTGCGCCGCCCCCTGGTCATCGGCGGCGAACGAGGCTACATAATTGTCCAAGGAGATGTCCAGCGCACCCGAGCGCAGCTTGGGCACCGCAAAGGAACTGGACTGCAAGATCTCAGTCTTCACGGTCAGGCCCTCGGCACGAAAAAAGCCCTTCTTTATCGCCATGAACAGCGGCGCGGCATCTGGAATCGGAAGTACGCCGACCGAGATATGATCCTTCTCCAGGCCGTTCGCATTCGGTTCGGACGACGAGCCGCAGCCGGCGACCGCAAGAAATAGCAGGCTGACCAGCCCGGCACCGAGTGAGCGTACTGCCGGACGAACCCGCGCCGAACCCGTGGGGAACGGTGAACGCCACCGGCGAGCTGCTACCGCCTGGTCTCGTTCGGACCCCCGCTGACGATCAGGCGGGAAGGCCGCGAGGCGGCTCTTGGATTTCATGACGGAGATCTCATCGGAACACGCGACCAGAAATCAACAGGCATTTACTATGCATGAACTAGGCATGGACAAGGCATCTTGGACGCCCACTAGGCATCGGCTCGCAACCGGGCCCCGGCCCGGATTTCACAGAAGTGCCCTCCGACCAGGTGCCCACGCCCTGGGCGAGCATGCGGAGAGATTCCCGGCAAAACTGCACGGAGGGCATCGCGCACCAAAAACCAGAAACGGTGGAAATATGGATCGACCGGACGCCACAATGTGAACCTGATGAGGTGACCGTCCGTTCAGAATCAGAAGGAGTCGACAGTGAGCGAAGTGTTCGCGGGCAGGTCCGCGCTGATCACCGGCGCCGCGCAGGGCATCGGCGCCGCGACGGCGCGCATGTTCGCGGCGCGCGGGGCACGGGTGGTGGTCGCCGACATCAACGAGGACGGCGGCAAGCAGACCGTCGAGGCGATCCAGCGCGACGGCGGCGAAGCGGTCTTCGTCCGCGCCGACCTCACCTCCGCAACCGACGCCGAAGCGGCGGTGCGGGCCGCCGTCGACGCCTACGGCCGCCTCGACTGCGCCGTCAACAACGCCGGCATCGAGGAACAGGGCTCGGCGCTGCACGAGATCACCGAGGAGTCCTGGGACAGGCTGGTCGCGGTGAACCTCAAGGGCGTCTGGCTGTCCATGAAGTACGAGATCCGGCAGATGCTCGCCCAAGGCGGCGGCACGATCGCCAACATGGCCTCCGTCGCCGGACTGGTCGGCCTCCCGCTGGGCATCTCCGACTACTCCGCGACCAAGGGCGGCGTGGTCGCCATGACCCGCACCGCCGCCATCGAGTACGTCAAACAGGGCATCCGGATCAACGCCGTCTGCCCCGGCGTCGTCCGCACCGCCCTCCTCGACCAGGCCATCCAGGGCGGCATGTTCACCGAGGAGCAAGCGGCCGCACTGCACCCCACCGGCGTCCTGCTGGACCCCGACGACGTCGCCGAAACCTTCTCCTTCCTGTGCTCCGACGCGTCCCGCCACATCACCGGCCAGTCGATCGCCGTCGACTGCGGCATGTCCGCCGGCTGACGAACCTCTCCGCCGCGCTTCGGCACGGGACCGATTCCGCGTCCCGTGCCGGACCGCGTACACGATCCCGCCCAGCGGACGCTTTCCGCAGGACGCTCAGCGCCAGTACTGGCCGATGTGCGCCTGCAATGCCTGGGCGGCGGCGCGGTCGCGGTCGCGGTCCGGGACGCACCGGTACACGCGGCGGGCCAGGCCGGCGAGAGTGACGGTGCGGTGCTCGGGCGGTAGTCCGGCAAACGCGGCGGTCGCGGCGTCCAAGCCCTGGTGGGTCTGCCCGGAACGGATGAGAACCATGCTCGTCTTGAGTTCGACCTCGGCGCGTTCACGTATGGAGACCGGTTCCAGATGATCGAGCTCGGCCCGTAGTTCGCCTCTGAGGTCGGTGCGGACGGTGCCGTCGCCGAGGGCCGCCAAGACGGCGGTGCGGGTGGATCGCAGCCGCTGCGCCGGCCACCCCCAGACGGCCTGCTCCTCGCCGCGCACGTCCTCGGGAAGCCGTTCGAACAGGTCGTCCAGAGCGGCGAGCTCGGTGAGGGCCAGCCGTGTCAGCGCGGGACTGCCGGAGGTGGCCAGGGACAGGGCACGCGCCGCCCCGGCATCGGCCGATCCGGCACAGGGCACCCCCCCGGCCAGTTCCCGCGCCTGGTCGGCGACCCGCAGCGCGAGTGAAGTCAACCCGATCGCCTGGGCGGCCATCGCCTGTCGTCCGCAGACCCATGCCCGCAGGACCGGGTCGCCGCCCGCCCGCGCGATCCGCCGGGCGGTGCGCCACCAGCGGGACGCCGCGGCGAGTTCGCCGACCTCGGTCAGCGCCATCGCCATCAGTGCGGAGAGCTGCGCGCTCACTCGTAGAAGGGCGACGTGGTCGGCCGACCCTTCCGCGGCGATGTCAAGGTCCGGGCCACACGCGTCGATGGCCTTGCCCAGGTCGACGATGTCCGTGCCGATGTCCCGAATGAACGCTTGGGGCGGACCGATGCGCACAGAGCAGGCGTACTCATAGGCCGTCAGTCTCCAGTCCTCGACGAGATCGACGGTGTCGGCGGCACGCACCGCTCGATCGAGGCTGACGCGCAGCGTCTCGACCGGATCGACCGAGATCGGAGTGCCGGTCGATCCGGCCCCCGGCGCCTGAAGCGCCGTCGGCGGCTCAGCGGGAAGGCCCGCCGTGTGGAAGAGGGCGGACCTGTGCGCACTGTAGCCGCCCGCCGCATCGGCATCGCCGGATGGGAGCCGTGCGAAGGCGACCGGGGCGCTCGGGCCGTGGCCCGCCGAGGGATCGAGGAGCCGGTCGAGTTCGGCCAGGCTGATGGTCAGCGCGGCGGCCAGCCGGGGACGGTGCCGGTCGGTGATCTCAGTGGCGCCCCGCTCCCACCGGCTGACCGTCGTCTTGTCCACACCGATCTCCTCGGCGAGAGACACCTGGGTGTGGCTGGCGCGTTTACGCGCGACGGCCAGCCGACGTCTGGGCGTCATCGGCTTCGCTGGGGTATGGCCCTGGCGAGGACGTACTCGACCATGGTGATCAGCACCTGCTTGGCCGACTCCCGGCTGCGCACGTCGCACAGCAGCAGCGGCACGTTCTCGTCCAGGTCCAGCGCGATCCGCACGTCCCCGGGATCCTTGCGCTCGGCGCCGTCGAAGCAGTTCACCGCTACGAGGAACGGGGTGCGGCGGTCCTCGAAGTAGTCGACGGCGCCGAAGCAGTCGGCGAGCCGGCGCACGTCGGCGAGTACCACCGCCCCGATGGCGCCCACCACGAGTTCGTCCCACATGAACCAGAACCGCTGCTGGCCCGGCGTGCCGAACAGGTACAGCACCAGGTCGTCCGGCAGCGTGATCCGGCCGAAGTCCATCGCCACGGTGGTGCTGGTCTTGCCGTCCACACCGGTGGTGTCATCGACGCCCACACTCCGGTCGGTGAGGAGTTCCTCGGTGCGCAGGGGGCGGATCTCGCTGATCGAGCCCACCATGGTCGTCTTGCCGACCCCGAACCCGCCCGCGATGAGGATCTTCGCGGCGGTCAGCTGGCGGCCGTCTCCGACGGCCTGCGCGCCCGGCTCGTGGACGGCGGTGTCAGAGTGCACGTAGTCCATTCAGCAGCTTCCTTAGTACGAGCTCGTCCGGGACGTCGCCGGCGGGGGTCGGCTTCAGCACCCTGAGCATGTTCTCGTCGCGCAGGTCGTCGATCAGGACTCGCACGACGCCGACGGGCAGATTGATCTCGGACGCCAGATCGGCGAAGGTGATCGGCCGCAGGCAGATCGCCAGCAGCCTCCGGTGCTCGGGGTCCAAGCGCACCCGCCGGGGCACCGGCACGCCGGTCGATTCCAACATGGAGATCAGATCGAGCCTGTCGTCGCGGAGCTCGGTCCGCCCCCGCGTGACCGTGTAGGGGCGGGCGACCGGTCCCGCGTCCCTGTCGAGCCATCGGTCAGTGCTCACCCGGACTCACCTCACGCCCGACCCCGACAGCCGGGGAGCGGACGGCGGTCGCTCGGCGAGGCGTTCGGCGACTTCGGTCATCTCGTACACGATCGCGCCCGCGTCCGCGTCCGCGGCGCTCAGCACGGCGAGGCACAGGTGCTCACCGGCCGGGACCATGAACACCAGCATCGAGTCCATCTCGATGACGCTCTGCATGAGCTCGCCGCCGGCGAGCCGCCGGCACGCCCCGCGGGCGAGGCCCTGCACGCCCGCCACCAGTGCGGACAGATGTTCGGAGTCCTCCCGGCCGAAACCCGAGGTGCAGGCCACGACCAGCCCGTCACTCGACAGGACGACCGCGTCGCCCACCAGCCCCGCACGGCCGGCCATGCCGTCGAGAAGCCGGCGTACTTCCCTATCCGTGATCGGTGGTTCCGTCATCGTTCACCTCTGCCGTCGTTCCATCCCGCGGGTGGCGTCGGCGTGAGCGGCTCGGCCCGCCCGCGCCGCCATCCGCTCTGCATCGATGCCATGACCGAACGGGCCCGCTCCGGCGAACGCGCGTTCCGCCCCTCGGACGGGGCCCCCTCGGACGGGGGCTGCGGGGCGGCGTCGCGCAGCTGCGGGGCCAGGTTGGCACGGCGGACGCGGCGCGGCATTCCCGCGTGCGTGCCCCCGGTCGTGGACGCCGCCGCCGCCGACGGTAGATGTGCGACGGGCGGCTCGGGTGGCGGTCGCGTGCCGGTCACCTCATGCACGGCGAGGGGTTCAGTGCCGCCGCGGTGCCGTCCAACGGAATCCACCGCATGCTTCTGCACGTCGCCGCCGATGGTGTCCGGAGGTTCGGAGCCGGCCGCCGGAGCGGTGTCGGCGGGAGCGTTCGCCGATTCGGGTTCGTCCGCACGGCCGATCCGGTCCGCCGGCACGACGATCGAGTGCGGCAGGAGCACGATGGTCTTGATGCCGCCGTAGGAGTTCTGCTCCAGCACCACCTTGATCCCGTGCCGGTACGCGAGGCTGCCGACGACGAACAGTCCGAGCTGGTCACCGTTGGACAGGTCGAACTCCGGCTCGCGGCCGAGTTGCTCGTTGACGGCCGCGAGCTTGACCGGGCCCATGCCCAGGCCGCGGTCCTGGATCTCCACCACGAAGCCCTGGCCCACCAGCCCGGCGTCGACCTCGACCGGTGTGTTCGGCGGCGACATGGCGGCGGCGTTCTCGATCAGCTCGGCCAGCAGGTGGATCACGTCGGCGACGGCCGAGCCGATGATCCCCTCTTCCGCCGTGCTCACCACCTCGGCGCGGGCGTAGTCCTCGATCTCGCCGATCGCGCCGCGCAGCACGTCCAGGATGCCGACCGGATGGCGCCAGCCGCGGCCGGGGGCGGCACCGGACAGGATGATCAGGCCCTCGGCATGCCGCCGCATGCGGGTGGTGAGGTGGTCGATGGCGAACAGGTCGGCCAGGGCCTCCGGGTCGGACGCCTTGCTCTCCAGGGTGTCCAGCATCGACAACTGGCGGTGCAGCAGCGACTGGTTACGCCGGGCCAGGTTCTGGAACACCCCGTTGACCGCCATGCGGAGCTCGGCCTGGCCGACGGCGGCCTCGACGGCGGTGCGCTGCACGGAAGAGAAAGCGGCCGCGACGTTGGACACCTCGGCCGTCCTGCCGACCGCGAGTGGCGGCGCCTCCGTGGCGACATCGACCTCGTCGCCGCGGCGCAGCCGGCTCACCACGCTTGGCAGCCGCTGGTCGGCCAGATCGCGTGCCGCACCCTGGAGGCCGAGCAGGTCACGGCTGATGCGGCGGCCGAACCGTAGCATCAGGAACGCGGTCAGGGCGACGGCGACCAGGCCGATGACGCCGATGAGGGCGAGGCGCAGCAGAGTCGCGTCGGAGGTCTTCTTGGCGTCGCCGGCCAGCACCACCCGGGACTTCCCGAGCCCGCCGTCCAGCTCCTTGATGAAGCCCCCCACGTCGCCCTGCCACGCGGTCGGTGTGAGGTGCAGCCGGGCCCCGGGGCGGGTCGCCAGGATGCCGTCCTCCACCGCGGTGAAGTTGTCCGCCGCGTCCGAGGCCAGCGCTTCCTTGAAGGGCGCGCCGTTGGCCCGGGTGAACTCGGAGATGCTGGAGGTCTCCAGGTAGCGCCGTTCGAACACGACCTTGGTGACCGCGGTGTGCTCGGCGGAGGTCATCCGGCCCCCCGCGACGATCACGCCGCCGACCAGCGCGGCCTCGCGTCCGGCCAGCTCGATGGCGCGCGACATACCCGTCAGGTGGTACGCCTGCTGATCGCCGTTGTCGGCCACGAGCAGGTAGATGAACCCGAAATGGGTGTCGATGATGTCGTTGTAGGCGTTGAACGCCGCGAGTTTGCTCATGGAGCCGGAGTCGACCTGGCCCCGGAGGGCGCCGATGCCGTTGAGCTTGGCTATCAGTGTCGAGAGCCGCTGCTTCATCGGGCCGGTCAGGGTGCCCTGGAACTTGTCGGAGCGCGCGGCACTGTTCATCTGGACGATCGTGCCGTCCATCTTCTGGCGGAGTGCGTCCATCGAGGTGCGCGGCAGCCGTCCGCCACCGCTCAGCCAGACCACCGACTCCTGCCGCTCCTGCGCCAGGGTGACCAGCATCGGCTGCACGGCGTTGCCGTAGATCTTGTTGGCGGTATCGATGTTGCGCTGGTGTATGGCATCGGACGCGGTGCTCTGCGCGGCGAAGAACCACAGCGTGACCAGCGAGATCATCGGGATGATGAGCTGGCCGTAGAGCGAGAACCGGATCGAGCGACGGCGTGGGCGCATCACCGGACGACACTGCCGCGGCAGTTGGGGATCTGGGGGATGCGATCATCCATGGGTCGACTCCTCATCGGGCTCGGTGATGCACCGCGCGGGCGGAACTCGTGGCAGCGTGGCCACGGATCTATCGTCCGGAGTTCCGTGGATCCCGCATGGGCGCCGATGGAACCATGTGCGGCGATCCGGCAACTCCGGACTGTCCACCCCTGTCCAAGAAGAGGAGGATTCACGTGACGCCACTGCAGGGCGAATCGACCGACCGGCTGGACTGGCTGATCGACGGGCTCGTCGAACGCGTACCCGAGGTGACCAGAGCGGTGGTGCAGTCGGCGGACGGGCTCCTGATGGGGGCCTCCACCGGCCTGAGCCGGGAAGACGCGGAGTACCTGTCCGCGCTGGCCGCCGGCTTGCAGAGCCTCGCGCAAGGAGCGCGAAGCCAGTTCGACGCGGGCGAGGTGCACCAGACGATCATCGAGATGAGCAACGCGTTCCTGTTCGTCACCGCGGCAGGAGAGGGCGCCTCACTGACCGTGCTCAGCGGCGCAGACGCCGACCCGGCACACATCAGCTACGAGATGACCATCCTCGTCAAGCAGGTCGGCGAACACATCTCCTCCCGCCCCCGAAGAGACTGAGCCGTCCCTGGCCGCCCGGACCGGGAGGAATCCGGGTCGGCCGCCATGCCGGAGTGTCAGAACGCTCGGATGGCGTCGGCCACGTCGGCGACGGAGCGCGGCTCACCCCAGGCCCGGTCTTGCCGGGCCCAGATGCGACCGGCGATGTTGAGCGTTCTGGTGAGGTCGGCGACCAGCTTGTGCTTTTCGCCGATCGTTAGATCATTCCTCCTGACGGCCCGTACGGCGCGGATGGTGTCATTGATCGCCGAACGCACTTGCTCGTGTTCTCGATAAGTCCGCAGGTCCGTCTCCCATCCGCGGGTCAGTTCGGGCGGCATTTTATTAAGCCAGCCCCGCAGTACGGCTTCTTGGTCCGCTTTAACATAATGCATCAGATGAAAATGGCGCGCCAGCTCATAGACCGGATCGCCCACCAATGCCAACTCCCAGTCGAGGACGATCAGGCGGTTATCTGGAGCTATTATTATGTTCTTGCGATGCAGATCATTGTGGAGCAGCCGGAACGGCCGGGGCTTAAGTTGCTCGACGCGATCACGGATCAACCGCAATGGGTCCCATGGAATCAAACGACCAAACTCGTGACCATATGTGCCATGGGCCGCTATGGACAAGCCCTCCGTTTGCAGTATCTGAGTGTCAGCAAAAGTTACCGTGCTGCCCTCAAGCTGCCACTCGCCCACTGGCAAATCCTGCCACGGCACGTCGGCCAGTGCCACGAAAAAGTTGGGAATTTCGGAGATTAGGAATCTCGGCACCGGAACATTCGGGGGTGCTATTTCGTGAAGCAGACTCCCCTCTACGAATTCATGTACCGCCCAATCCTCTCCATTATGGACCAGGCGGGGAACTCTGCCATCGAGATAGGGAACGACAAGGGACAAGACTTCGCTCTCACGAAACATGCGCAGGTCAAGCAGGTCCGCATTCGCGATGGGGCTCCGCACCATAAGCTTCCCGAACCGCAGAAGGTGGTTGTAGTTTCCCTGGAAACCGGGAGACTCAATGGCCATCGAGCGCATCTGGTTCGCGACACCCGGATTCCGCTCCAGCAGAACCCTCGCGATATCCAGATCGTCCGATCTATCGACGATCTGCAAGAAGCTGTCCAGCGTGACTCCCGCAGCCCCACTCGCAGGCTCGCCACCGGCGGCATGGCTGGATCCGTCGTGATCGTCTGGCAGTCGGTCGTCCGGCGCGTGCTGACCGGGAATGTGCGGTGATGGCTGGGTGTCTCCCAGGGTGGGCACGGTGACGCTGCCCGGTCGGGCCGGGGTCGCGGTGTCGCGTAGCGCCTCGGAAAGGTCGCGGAGGTTGACGCCGTCGAAGGTGCCCGTAGTCGCGGTGTTAAGGTCGCCAAGCCCGGCCGGGCGGTCCAGTTTGATCTCCAGGCCCTTGCCGACGGGCAGACCGAACTCGGGTCCGGCACCGGCGAGCAAGCCGGCCGGTCCCTGGTCAGCCGCGCCGGTGTAGCCGGCACGGAACTCCTTCCCGAGTTTATAGGCCCCGTAAGCCGCACCCGGCCCCAGCAGAGTCCCGAGGTTCAGAACACCATTGGTGATCACATAGCCGGGCCGGTCACCCCACTCCTGCCACGGAACCATCGATCGCGCTAGGTGCCCCCAGCCGCCGGAGACGTTCTTCCACCATTGGCCCGCGCTCATATCGCCGTACCAGGTGCCGTCCTGGCCACGCCGCCCCGACAGCGAACCCCCCAGGTCGCCCAGCCCCACCAGCATCCGGGAATAGTTGCCCTTGATATTACTCCACCACTGGCCCACGCTCATGTCATAGGACCAGCCGTCCTCACCGTGCCGCCCGGTCAGATCACCGAAAAAGGTGCCGACGACCCCAGCGAAGTGCAGGCCGCCGTCCCCGACGTCCTCGTACCACGGTTTGTCGCGCTCCTGCGGCGTCGCCCACGGAGTCTCCACACCGGTCGGTGCCTTCCCCATCCCATACCCTTCCGCCCCACGTGGAACAAACGGAGCGGACGGGATGAAGTTAGTACCACCGAAAATAGCGGTGATCTTGTTCGCGCAGACCCGCTCAGCCTCCTGATACTGCGCGAGCGCCACCACCGCATCATTGTTCAGTTCGTTGTTCCTCTCAACCTTGTCACCATCATCACGCCAATCACCGAAATCCCCGTCCCCATCCCCATCGACCTCCATCCTGAAATCACGCGCCGCCACCCGCAACCCATGCAACCGCGCCACGACCGGACGCACCTCCTCCACAAAAACAGCCAGCGCATCACCAACAATGCCCAGCTCATCACCCAGCGCCCGCCCATGCACCGCCACCGGCCTGCTCGCCCGGAACAACTCCGCAGCCTCGGGCGCCTCATAAAACCCCGCCAACCCCTGCCACGCCGCATCCACGTCATGCCCCAACCCCGCGACACGACCACCATCCCGCTTCAACGCCGCAGCAACCACCTCCACATCACCCAGATGAACACCAGGAACAGGCATCTTCTCCGGATCGATCAACCCACCCGACACCGAACTCCCCTAACCCGCTCACCGTCCGGGGAAAGGAAGCGTTCACGCTTGTCCTCCATCGTCAGGAGGACGACACGGATACGTCTTTCACACCAATGTCGGTGACATTGAGAAACGCCGCCGCCGTCTCCTCCGCTCATTCGCGCTCCCGAGCCAGCAGGGCGGCATCGCCGCTGTTCGGTCACCACGGCCCTGCGAACGCGACTTCCTCGCCGGACCTCAGCCACGGCATGAGAATTGAGAGCCCGCGATACGGAGGTTCCGGCCACGGCCGCATCGCCTCCATGCGGCCGGTCAGCCGCGCAGGAATTCAAGGACTGCCTCCTCACCAGAGCGCCCGCCCGTAATACCTCGGCCAGGAGTGCATGCTCGTGCTCGGGCGCCAATTCCAGCAGCGTTTCGAAGACGAGGTAGGCAGCGAACTCCTCGGTGGCTTCCTCATCACGTGCGAGCCAGAACCGCATTTGGTGCAAGAGCGCGTTCACCAGCCCGCGCCACGGCGGCGCCCCCGTCATATCATCGCCTCCTCATCCTTCTGATCATGTCGTCGGAAATGGCTACGCCTGCTGCCCGCAGTCTTTCGATGGTCCGCGTCATGTCTTCGACATTGGGTTTGTAATGCCCGCTGAAGTCATTGATCATTTCGAGTCTGCCATTGACCGCTGTGAGCTCGCCGGCCGCGGTGACCGGGCCACCGGCCAGGAAGCTGGAATGGTGAAAACCGCCGGGTGCGAAGGTCCTCGACGCGTAGATGTTACCGAGCCTATCCATGACAAAAAGGGCCTTGCTCCGCCAACTGGACTCGGTGGTGTCGTAAAGGCGACCGCCGGTATCACGGAGAAGCCCCTCGTCGTCCACCCAGATCCGGTAGCCCTCGCGCCGAAAGGCATCGAGGTATCTGACGACTCTGGAACCGTCCCAAATCTCATTGCCGGGGAGGTCCTCGCCGACAAACCTCGGACTCATAGGCGTGGTCGGATAGGCTGGACCAGTGGTCCTGGGGGACGGAACCCCGGCGGCCTGCTCGGACACGTGTCCACCCGGGGGACGGTCGGCGGCGAGGCCGACGGTACCGTCCGGTGGGGTTTCGTGAGGCCTGCCAACGTTGATGTGGCCGAGAGTCTGCGAGTGTGCGGTGTTGAGGTCAGCCGGGCGGTCCAGTTTGCCTCCCAACCCTTTACCCGGGAACAGGTCGAACCCGCCCGGAGCAGTGCGCTTGAATCTGCTCAGAGACTTCCCGGCGAAAAGCAACGCCAAGCCGCTCAGCCCACCGTGGGTGATCACATAACCGGGACGGTCATCCCACTCCCGCCAAGGGACGATGGAGTGCGCCAGTTCCACCCAGCCATCCCGCGTTCCAAGTGAGCGCTCCAGATTGCCGAGCCCCACGAGCATCCGGGGATAGTTGCCCTTGATGTTGCCCCACCAGCTGCCCTCGGTGCCCCACGCGTTCAGCCAGCCATCCTGGCCGTGCAGCCCCACCAGGTCCCCGAAAATGTCGGCGGCGCCCTCGCCGAACTCGGCGAAGCCATCCCACACGTCCTCGTACCACGGCTTGTCGCGCTCCTGCGGCGTCGCCCACGGAGTCTCCACATCCTGCGGCACCTCCCCCAGCCCATACTTTTCACGCCCACGCGGAATGAACGGGCCGGACGGGACAAAGCGGGTACCACCGAAAATGGCGGTGATCTTGTTCGCGCAGGCCCGCTCAGCCTCCTGATACTGCGCAAGAGCCACCAGCGCATCATTGCTCAGCTTGTTGTTCCTATCAACCTTGTCACCATCATCACGCCAATCACCGAAATCCCCGTCCCCATCCCCGTCGACCTCCATCCGAAAATCGCGCGCCGCCACCCGCAAACCATGCAACCGCGCCACGACCGGACGAACCTCATCCACAAAAACAGCCAGCGCATCACCAACAATGCCCAGCTCATCACCCAGCGCCCGCCCATGCGCCACCACCGGCCTGCTCGCCCGGAACAACTCCGCAGCCTCGGGCGCCTCATTAACCCCCGCCAACCCCTGCCACGCCGCATCCACGTCATGCCCCAACCCCGCGACACGACCCCCATCCCGCTTCAACGCCGCAGCAACCACCTCCACATCACCCAGATGAACACCAGGAACAGGCATCTTCTCCGGATCGATCAACCCACCAGACACCACACCACCCCAACACCCAGCGGCACCCAGCTACCGATCACCCAGCCGCGGAATCCGCGGAACACCCACACCCGCCGCTTTCTCCTGCGCCTCGGCCGCCATTTCCAGATCACCATCGATATACGCCTTGACCGCTTCGTATGTGCCGCTCACACAACGGCCGGTAGTGGAGACCATGCCGTTCAGTTGGGGCTCGGCATACTTGGCGTACTCCCCGAGCGCCGTCGCGATCGGCTCGCTCATCGCCGCGGTCCCCGCCTCACCCACGTGTTTGAAAACGTCACCGACCACCTTCTCCAGCCCGTCATCCGGGTCCTCCACCAGACCGAGGACCTTGATCAGAATCGAGCCGACACCCCTCGGCTCTATGTCCCATCCCGACATCAGCGCCACCCTTCCCCAACCTCACGGCGTGCGCCCCAGCGGCCGCCCACCCGTCCGGTCGGCCGTGACCGAACGCGCGCCGCGTCCGACGACTGCAACATCAACCACTGACCGTCCGGACGCGCCCGCGCTCATCCACACCCCGCACAAACTTCCTCGGGTCCTTCTCGGATCGATCGGTGGCGGCTCGTGTGGCCGGCTGGACTGTCATGGCAGGACTTCTGTTCAACATCGGCCTGCGTGCCGATCCGACGGCAGGTGAACCGCTATGGGGAGATGGGGACCGGGCTCGGGGCAGGGCTGGGATCAGGGCACGGAAACGCTGTTCACCCTGGCCCGGCACACCGGGAACCGCGGCGACGAGCTCGCCGCGCTCATCAAGCTGCTGATCACGGCGGCCGAGCCGCTGTCCGGCAGGTTCAACGGAAGCGGGAAGGCCGCGTTCGACAGGTTCAAGGCCCACTCGGACGAGATCACCGCCGACCTGAAAGGCGGCTTGAACCGGGTGGGCACCGGCCAGCTCGGGATGGAGCAGGCGTTCGCCGGCGGCGACCACGAGATGGCCGATGAGGCGACTCGCAGCATGTCTGCGGCCCACTTCGATCAGGCGAAGTTCCGCACCGGCTGACCATCTTCAGAAAGGACATGTCACGTGGGAGACGGATTCGACCGGCGCAGCTACGACACCGGCAGCTCGGGCGAGGCCCAGGTCAACATCCATCTGATCCTGACGCGACTGGAGACACTGATCGGTGGGCGGGACGCCGATGTCAAGGCCGCCCTCGCGGACTGGGAGGCCACCGGGGTCTCGGATGAGTACCAGGGCAAGGAGGCCAAGTGGCTCGCCGCGGCACACGAGACCCGGGAGATCATCCGCCTGGTGAAGCGAACGCTTGAGAAGAACGACGAGACGGCGGGCATGACCTTGGCGAGGGCACGCGCAGCCGTCCAGGAGATCTGACCGGACGTCCCGTGAAGCACGACTGAGCAGAGCTGAAGGAGAAGGGGGCGGCGGTGGTCCGTGACTACGACGCCCAGCTGCTGGAGTCGGTCGTCGTACGCCGGAGGCGGTTGCGTGACGCGCTGCTGTTCGGCCCGCAGCGCACCCGCCGCAAGTTCACCGAGGGCACCATGAAGATCGTCGCCGGTCTGTGCGTTGCCGCGGTGGTGTGTGCGGGCCTGGTCGGCGTGTCCTTCCTGCGTTCGATGCTGTCGGAGCAGAAGCGGCAGAAGGACACCCAGACGCAGGCCGCCGTCCCCTTGGAGGAGCCGACGGCGGTGCCCGCGGGCTGGGTCGGCGCCAGGGTCACGTTCCCAATGCTGCGGAAGGCGCTCGACCAGGCGGAGATCCCCCACAGCCTCTATGTTCTGCCGGGCCGGTCCCGCCCTCATGCGGTCTCCAGCTACTACGTCATCGTCAAAGGCGCGGATCGGTACTCCGGCGGCGTGGTCGAGTTCGAGCAGGGCCGGATCAGTGCCGAGTTCCCCTCCGAGGACGAGGCGTGCCGATGGCTGTACGGCGAGCTCATCGTTCCGGAACACCCCCCGCGCAGCCTTGACGCCCGCGCCGAGCAGGACGCGATCGGCCGGGGCAAGACGCTGGCGGCGGATGCGCGACGCAAGGTCGCCCAGGACGGCAGCGCGTCCGTGACCTACTCACTGCCGGAGGGCACCTTGGTCGACGCGTTCGGGCAGGAGAGCGGGTCGGTGCTGTTCCCGTTCGGGCTGCCGTTCGGGTCGCGCGGGTTGCCCGCCCAGACGCGTGCGGCCTCTGCCTATCACCGCTATCGCGTCGTCAAGCCGTTCGCCGTGCGGGCGTCGGTGTCGGCGCCCGCAGGACGCAGCCCCGGCGGCGACGTGCGCTTCACGGTCAACGCAGGACTGTTTCAACGACCGCCCGCGCTGCCCACGGTCCGCTGGCTGCGACGCGTCGGCTACCTGGAACCCGTCGCCGGCACGTCGGTGCCCCGGTGACTCGCATAGAGAGGCCCCATGTCCGCGTGGAGCAAGGTGACCGTAGTCGGTGAGACGCGCCGGGTCGACATGGTGCTGCCGGCGCACGCGCCGCTCGGCGTGATGATGCCCGACGTCCTGGAACTGCTCGGCGACCCGGTGCTGAGCCCGCCGCGGCTGCGCCACCTGGTCACGTCCACGGGCGAGGTGCTGGACCCCGCGGCCAGCCTGGCCGACCGGCGGGTCCCGGACGGCGCGGTGCTGCGGCTGCTGCACGCCGACGAGCCGCTGCCCGCACCGGTGGTGCATGAGATGCCCGAGGTGGTCGGGGACGCGACGGCCGGTCGCCCGTGGTCGTGGAACCCGGCCGCGGCCCGCTGGACGGCGACCGCCGCGTTCACCGCGCTGCTGTTCGCCGCGAGCCTGGTCGCGCGGGCCGTGCTGCCCGCCGGGGCCGGCCACTGGGTCCTGTCCGCCGCCGCATTGCCGGCCCTCCTGGGTGGTGTGGTCGCGAGCGGTGGCCGGCGCGAACCTCTGGGCATCGCGATCACCTTCGGCGGCGGGGCGATCGCCATGCCGGCCGTGTGGGCCGCCGCCGATGCCTGGGGCTGGCCGGTGTGGGTGCGATGGGGCGGGGTCGTTCTGGTCGCCGCCGTGCTGCTCGCGCTGCTCGGTCTCACCTCGCCGCTCGGCCGCGGCGGTCTCATCGGCGGCGGGACGATGGCGGTGTTCGGCGCCACGGCCGCAGTGTGCGGCACGCTCGGCCTGGACACGCCGCGGACCGCCGCCGTCCTCACACTGGGCTGCGTCGTCCTGCTCAGCACGGTCCTCCGGCTGGCGCTCTCGCTGTCCGGCCTGGCCTCCCTGGACGACCGGCGGAGTGCGGGGGACCCTGTGCTGCGCGGCGACGTCATGCGGGCGCTGGACGGCGCGCATCGCAGCATGAGCATCGCCATCGGCTCCATCGCGGTGGCGGCGGCCGTCGCCGGGCTCGGCGCGCTCAGCCGGTTCGACGGTTACACGGCCGCGCTGGCGGGGCTGCTGGCGCTGGTCGTGGCCGGCCGGGCACGGGTGTTCCCCCTGGTGGCGGAGAAGGTCGCGCTGCTGGCCGCCGCCGTCACCGTCGTCATCGGCCTCGCCGTCCGCTGCGCCGGCGAGTTCGCCTGGGGGGCGGCTCCCGCGCTGGGCCTGCTGGGGGCGGCCTTGGTCGTCCCCGCCGTGGTGCTGGCCGGGGAGCGGCCCGAGCATGTGCGGGCTCGGCTGCGGCAGGCGATGAACAGGGTGGAGACGGTGGCCCTGGTGGCGATCATTCCGGTGGTGCTCGGCACCTTCGGCACGTTCGAGCGCCTGCTCGGCACCTTCTGAAGGAGCGGGAGCATTGGATCACGACTGGATCGAAGAGAGCACCTCATCGGAGCGGACGGTGCTCGATCCGCCCGGCCGCCCGAGGCCTTCCATTCCGCTGCGGGAGCCGGACGGCCTCGTCCTGAAGGACGTGCACGGCGAATCGCTGCTGCGGCGGCTCGGCCGCGGCATGGCGCGGCCGTTCCGGGCGGCGGGCGACGTGCAGGCGCTCGCCGAGAGCGGGCGCTGGGTTCAGCAACCGGTCAACACGGGGCTGCGGATCGCGGTGACCGGCGTCCAGGGCGGGGCCGGCAAGAGCACCGTCGCGGCGCTCCTAGCGGCCACGTTCGCCCGTTACCGGCAGGACCGGGTGCTCGCCCTCGATCTTGATCCCGAGTTCGGGTCGCTGCCGCTCAGGCTCGGCGTCTCAAGCGGCCGGTCCCTGGCCGACCTGCGGCGGGCGGGGCTCGGGACTGCTCCGTTCGAGGAGATCAAGCCCTATCTGGCGCAGCCGGGCGAGCGGCTGTGGGCGATGCCGGGCTCGCCGGGCTGGAGGGGCGAAGCGGACCACGGCGCGGCAGCCGTCTACCGCTCCGCGGGACTGCCGCTCAGCCGGTTCTTCGGCGTGACGGTCATCGACTGCGGCGGGGGCCCGCGGACGGACCTGCACCGCGCGGTCCTCGCGAGCGCGCACGCCCAGGTGCTCGTCACACCCGGCACGGCGATGGGCGCCGCCGGCGTGAGCCGCGCCTTTACCCGGCTGCGCGCAGGCGACCTGCGCGAACTGGTGCAACGCACCCTCGTCGTGTTCACCGTGCAGACACCGCAGGGTGGTCTTTCGATGGACCTCGCCACGGCCCGCGAGAGCCTGCGCAAGGTCGGGTCGGATGCGGTCGTGCTCGGTTTCGACCGGCATCTCGCCGTCGGCACGACCGTGGATTCCGCGCGCCTCGGCCATCCGGCCCGTGTCACCGCCGTCGAGGCCGCGGCCGGCGCGATCCGCCGCGCCCTGCCATCGCGTTCGTCTCCGCTGGAGGGAGAGGGCCGGCGTCTCGGGCCCGACACCGGAGGACGCGGAAAACCTTGAGCGTGAGGGAGAGACCGTGACGACGCGGCTCGTCCATCGGCCCGCACGGGCCGTTCACCCCCTGCCGGAGCGTCCCGCCCGGCGGATCGAGGCACCACCCGACCTACCGGAGGGGGGCGACTCGGCCAACCAGCTGATGAGCATCCTGCCCATGGTCGGCATGATGTGCTCGCTCACCATCATGACCGTCCTGCGCAACCCCGCGTTCATGGCGCTGGGCGCGGTGCTGCTGGTGGTGGCGGCGCTGGCGGGTGTCGCACTGCTGGTGTCGCGGCGCGGGCAGGTGTCGCGGAAGCGGCGGGGGCAGCGTGAGCGGTACCTGGAGTATCTGGAGGAGCTGCGGGAGACGCTCGCCGAGGAGGAGCGGGAAGGCCGGGCCGAGGCCAGGGTGCTCGACCCGCCGCCCGAGGCGCTGTACGACGTCGTGCGCGATCCCGCCCGGCTGTGGGAGCGGCGGCGCCGCCATCCGGACTTCCTGCGGGTCCGCGTCGGGACCGGCCTGGTGCCCTGGCATCCGCTGGAGGTCGATGAGAAGAACTCGGCGATGACCCCGCCCGACCCGTTCATGCGGGCGGAGGCGCAGGCGCTGGCCGGCCGGTTCCGGACGGCGCCCGACATGCCGCTCGTCCTCCCGCTCGACATGGCCGGCGACGTCAGCGTGGTGGGGCCTCGCGAGGACACGATGCGGGTGCTGCGCGCGATGCTCGCGCAACTCGCCTGCTTTCACGCGCCCGACGACGTGGCCGTCGCCTACGGCGGCGAACGCGTGCCCGACGTCGACTGGCTGAAGTGGCTGCCGCACGCGCTCGACAGGCACCGTCGGGACGGCGGTGTCCCCGCGCGGCTCGTCGCGGACGGCCCGCTGCGACTCGCCGGGCTGCTGGCCGACGACCTGCGCGCCCGCGCCGACGTCGCGGCGGAGGTGCGGCGGGGACTCGGGACGCGCGAGTCGCTGAGCTTCCAGCGCCGCCTCCTGGTGATCCATGACATGCACGGCGCACCGGCCACCGGCCTCGTCCGTCCGGACGAGAGCTTGCCGGTGGCCGACTTCGCGGCGACCGTGGTGCACCTGGTGGAGCGGCGGGAGCACGAGCCGGACGAGGTGAGCGTGCGGATCCTGGTGGACGGTGACCGCGTCGAGGTCACCGACCTGCGCGGCGAGGCCCCGGTGACGATGGCGGGGACCGTGGACCACGTCCCGCCCGGGATGCTGGAGGGGCTGGCCCGCATGCTCGCTCCGCTGCGGCTGTCCCGCGAGTCCGCCGAGGAGACGACGGCGCAGCGCGGCGAGGTCGACTTCGCCGCGCTGGTCGGCCTGGACGACCCGGCCGACGTGGATGTGGCGCGGTTGTGGGCGCCGCGCGCCGAGCGCACGTTCCTGCGGGTGCCGATCGGGCTGGACGACACGGGCCGGCCGGTGATCCTCGATCTGAAGGAGGCGGCGAGCCTCGGGATGGGCCCGCATGGGCTGTGCGTGGGCGCGACCGGGTCCGGCAAGAGCGAACTGCTGCGGACGCTCGTACTCGCCCTCGCGTGCACGCATTCCCCCGAGCAGGTCAGCATGGTGCTGGTGGACTACAAGGGCGGCGCGACGTTCGCGCCGTTCGAGGGGCTTCCGCACGTCGCCGGGGTGATCACCAACCTGGAGGACGACGCGGGCCTCATCGAACGCGCCTACGCCAGCCTGGCGGGCGAGGTGCAGCGCCGCCAGCAGGTGCTGCGGGACGCCGGCAACATCGCCGGCATCGGCGACTACGACCACCTGCGCGCGGAGCGGCCCGACCTGCCGCCGCTGCCGCACCTGCTGGTCATCATCGACGAGTTCGGTGAGCTGCTGGCCGCACGGCCCGACTTCATCGAGCTGTTCCTGTCCATCGGCCGGATCGGCCGCAGCATCGGCGTGCACCTGCTGCTGTCCAGCCAGCGCGTCGAGAGCGGCAAGCTACGCGGCCTGGAGACCTTTCTGTCCTACCGGATCGGGCTGCGGACGTTCTCGGAGGAGGAGAGCCGGACCGTCCTCGACACAGCGGACGCCTTCCACCTGCCGGCACTGCCCGGTTTCGGGTATCTCAAAGTCGACACCAGCATCTACCTGCGGTTCAAGGGCGGCTACGTGTCGGGCCCGTACCGGGACGGGGCCGACGCGGAGGAGGACGACGCGGAGGCTCCGCAGATCCGCCCCTACCCGGTGACCAGCATCGGTGAGACCGCGGACGGCCCCGCAGGATCAGGCGAACCCGAGGGCGACGGGCTCACCCTGCCGGAGCGGACGTCCGGGCCGACGCTGCTGGACGTGGCGGTCAGGTCGCTGACCCGGCACGGCCGCCGGATCCAGACGATATGGCTGCCGCCGCTGCCGTCCCTCGTCACGCTGGACAAGGGCTGCGGTCCCGTCCAGGTCACCGAGGCCGGGGTGCGCCTGCCGGGCGCCGCCGGCACGGGTCTGGCGACACCGATCGGCCTGCTGGACGACGCCCGCCGGCAGTGGCAGGGCGTCTGGCGGCTGGATCTGGCGGCGGCCGGCGGGCATGTCGCGGTCATCGGCGGCCCGCAGACCGGCAAGACCACACTGCTGCGCACCATCGCGCTCTCACTGGCCCTCACCCGCTCTCCCGAGGAGGTCTCGGTGTACGGGTTGGACCTCGTCGGCGGCGGGCTGCGGACGCTGGAGGGGCTCCCGAACGTCGGCGGCGTCGCCGGCCGCACCGACCGCGAGCGCGTCCGGCGCACGGTCGAGGAGGTGCACGGGATGCTGGAGCAGCGCCAGGAGGTGTTCAGGGACCGCGGGGTCGACGGGGTGGCGCGGATGCGCCGGATGCACGCGGACGGCCTGCTTCCGGAGCTGCCGTGCGCCGACGTCGTCCTCCTCGTGGACGGGTTCGGAGCGGTACGGGCCGACTTCGAGGAGATCGACGAGATGGTCTCCGACCTGCTGCGCCGCGGCGGCGGGTACGGAGTGCACGTGATCGCCGGCATGCTGCGCTGGAACGACGTGCGGATCGCGGCGCAGTCCAATTTCGGCCGGCGGATCGAGCTGCGGCTGAACGACGCCTCCGATTCCACCGTGGACCGCAAGCTCGCCCAGACGATCAGTGCGGAACTTCCCGGGCGCGCCCTCACCGACGGCAAGCTGTTCGGGCACGTCGCGGTGCCGGCGCTCGGTGCCCGGCCTGACCCGTCCTCGCTCGGCGAGGCGGTGGAGTCGGCGGTGCGCGCCATCAGCGGCGCTGCGACCGGGCCGGCGGCGCCGCCGGTCCGCGTCCTGCCGCATCGTCTCCCCGCGGCGGACCTGCCGGGCCCGGACGAGGAGCCGCGGCTCGTGCCGATCGGCATGGACGAGAGATCGTTCGCCCCGGTGTCGCTGGACCTGTTCGGCGCCGACCAGAACCTGCTCGTGCTCGGCGACGGCGGCTGCGGCAAGTCCACCCTGCTGCGGCTCATCGCGAGCGGGCTGATGGCCCGGTACAAACCCGGCGAACTGGTGTTCGCGGTCATGGACCCGCGCCGATCACTGCGCGACGCGATCCCCGAGCCCTACGTCGGCGGATACGCCGCCACCCCGCGGGTGTGCGCGGGCCTCGCGGGCGGCGTGGTGGCGGAACTGGCGCAGCGGATGCCGGACGAGGCGGGGGCCGCCAACGTCGTTCCCGCACCGCGCGTCGTCGTGCTGGTGGACGACTACGACCTCCTCACGGCGGCCGGGCAGCAGCCGCTCGCGGCGTTCGTCCCGTTCATCGCCGGCGGGCGCGACATCGGGCTGCACATCATCGTCACCCGGCGCGTCGCCGGGGCCTCCCACGGCCTCTACGAACCGCTGGTCCAGGCGATGCGGGAGATCGGTACCGGGACACTGCTGATGTCCGGCGACCGGTCGGAGGGGCAGTTGTTCCCGCGCGTCTACGCCGATCCGCAGCCCCCGGGACGGGGCCTGTGGCTCCGCCGCGGCGAGAGCCCCCGGCTGGTGCAGACAGCGCTCCCGGACGAGCCGGTCACCATCCCCGCCGGAGACCTGGCGGCGAGCGCTCCGGAGGTCAGGTGACCTACGACCTGGTGGTGCTGACCCAGCTGGCGCCCGATGCGCAGAGCTTGGTCGACTCCATGGTGGCGGCCGATGACACCCTGCGGGTCCGCGGCTCCGGCGACGGCGCGATCATCCAGCTCTGCGACGAGACCGGCCGGCCGCTCGTGAGCATCGAGGCCGCCCAGCCGGTGGAGGTCACCGGCGAGGTGGAAAGGCTGCTCGGGACCACCGTCACCGCCGGCCTGACCCTGCCGTACTGGTGGGTGGAGGCACGTGCCGCAGGGGGCGCCCCCGCCCCCGCCCTCGCGCACCGCTTCGCCGCGGCGCTGGTCGAGCGGCTGGGCGGCGCGGTATGGCCCCCCTCCCCTCCCCGCGGCGACCGGGAGACGGCATGAGCCGACATCCGGCCGTCGACGTGATCACGGCGAGGAGCGCGGTCGTCGTCCAGAACCGCGCACTCGTGCCCATGTCGTCATGGCTCATCGACGCGATGGCACGCTGCGCGGAGAGCGGCCTCTCCCTCCAGGTGCTCACCCCGCACGACGGCCGGATCACGCTGCCGCTGCGGATGGCGCTCGGCGGCTCCAAGATGAGATGGGTCGTGCGGGAACCGGGCGACGGCCACTACGAAGGCTTCACAGGGCTCCCGCTCGACTGGGACGGCATGGAGTTCGTCCCCGCCGAGCGGGCCCGGACGGACGGCCCGTCCAGCACGTTCCTGCACGGCACCGGGGACGAGGCGGGCGCGGTGCTCGGCCACCACGTGATCGTCGATCTCCGCGTCGTTCACGACGCCACGGCGGAGCTGGAACTGGGCGCGGCGGTCGAGGGGCTGGCCAAGGCGCTCGCCGGCGCCGCGCCCGTCTGCTGGGGCACCGCCGAGCCGGCCCTGTCGCGGTGGGACCGTGCCGCCATCACCGCCCTGTGCCGCCGCCGCACGCCCCGGGCGACCTGGCTGGTGTTCACCGGCGGCCACGGGGGCACGGGCCCGGCCTTCGCCGGCACCGTCCGCGTCGCCCGCGTCGATTCGGGCGTCAAGGAGGAGATCACCTTCGTGATGTCCCGGCCCGGCGGAACCTTGTCGCCGGACACCCTGGACACCCTCGCGGAACTGGCCGGCCAGCATGCCTCGACCACCGCGCTCAGCACCCTCACGGCCTACTGGGCACCGGGCCGCGCGGACCTCACCCATCCGGCCCGCCGGCTGGGCCACCCGACTCCGGTCGCCATGGCCATCGGCCCGTCCGGCATCGCCGAAACGGGGACGCGGCGCGTACTGTCCGCCCCCGTACGGGCACAGCTGATCGGTGACCCCGCCGAGCCCGGGGCCTGGTACCGGCTCACGGACGGCGCTCCGGACACCGCCTGGCCGACGCTGCGCGAACTCATCCGCCATCTGACGAGCCCCGTGCGGGCAGGGGCGGACGCTCGCGGCCGCGACGACCGCCTCACACCGGGGACGGTGCTGGACAATCGCATCTGGAGACAGGATGGCCGCCGGTCCCCGGCATGGACTCGGCGGGAGGATGGGTGACCAGTTTCCCGCCGTACGGGTAGACGAAGTCCGCCGCCGAACCGTTCACGCCCGCGGCGACCGCCTGGGCCGTCATCGCTGAGATGTCGCAGACGTCGCCGATCGGGAACAGCGACCTGGTCTCGGTGATCACGGTGTGGTCGCCGGCGCGCATCACCACCCGCAGATCCGGAACCAGGGCGAGCGCCGCGATGGCGGCTTCGACGTTGTCCAGGTCGTCGGCGCCCATGGCGGCGAACGCCCTGGCCCGGTGCAGGGAGAGCCTGCCGAGCACTTCACGGTCCTCGGCGTGCGCGATCAGCACGGGGATCCCGGCGGCCTTGGCAAGCCGCAGATTGGTGGCCCTGGGATCGCGTTCCACCGCCAGGACCGGTATGCGCAGGCATCGCAGCGCCATGCACAGACGAAGACCGACCTGTCCCAGCCCCACCACGACGACATGATCGCGGGTGGGCAGGGTCCTTGGACCGATGATGTCGATGCTGCGGTCGGACAGGAACCGGTTGACGATCCCGGCGGTGAACAGGGCGCCGTAGCCGATCGTCAGCAGCATCCCGACGCCGGACAGGACGAGGTACCAGCCTGGTGCGGGATGGGATTCGCTGGGGCCGACCGTGGCGACGACACGGGTCGCGGAGTAGAAGGCCGCGACGGCCGGCTGATGCAGGACGAGGACGGCCAGCAGCCACTCCAGCAGCAGGGTGATGCTCAGGCCCGCGAGACCGGTGAGCAGAATGCGGCTGGTCAGATCGTGGGAACGGAACTGGCGGGTGAAGGCGCGCGCGAGCCTGCGCGGAAGGGGATCGGCCCGCCAGACGTCGGCGGTGACGCCGTCGGCGGTCTCGACGAGCACCCTTGCCGGGCGGCCGCGGACGTCGACGGCGAGGACCGCCGTGTCCAGGCACGCCCCGATGATCGCGGGTACGGAGATGTCGGCCGGGGAGGTCACCTGGCAGTTGGGAACGGTCTTCAGGAGCTGGTCGGCGACCGTCCGGTCGAAGAGCATGACCACCAGGCGGATGCGGGGACGCAGGTGCTCGACCAGCAGCGCGTACCGCAGGGCGGTGACGTCGCTGCGGACGAGGACGGCGACCGCATGCGGTTCGACGGTCAGGGCCAATCGCAGTTCATTCTCGCTGGGTTGGAAAAGGTGGGTGACCTCGCTGCCGTGCCGGGTGAGTGATGTACAGGCGAGCCGGGCGATCTCGATGTCGCCGATCACCAGGACGCGTTGTGCTGTTCCCATGTCGCCTACCGTGCGCTTCCAGGCGGCCTCCGCGGGACGTCAGGCGCCGCGGCCGGCCGTTCCGGTCATCGGGGCCAGAACTCGTCGGACGGTGGAGCCTCCCCATTGGAGATCGAACCGCCGGCCGCGTCGACTTCGGCCCACACGCGGGTGCCGCCGGACACGAGGAGGCACCCGAACTCGGCGGCGGGCAGGTCGAGATCAGTGAGATCGCCCAGTCGGCTCTCGTAATCCGCCGGTTCCGAGAATTGGTGGAAGACCTCGACCCGGACGTACCGCTTCTCTTTCCTGCGGACGAGTCGGATCATGACCTCCAGCTCATCGGACCGGCCCGCGGCCTGCGCGATGCGCACCGCCTTTCCGGCCAGTTCACCGACAACGACCTGCGCCGTTACGATAACGCGGTAGTTCCGTATGGCCCAGCCCGTGAGGGCTGCGCGCAGGAGCCCCTCGGCGGCGCGCACCAGTCCGAGCGTGGGATCGTGCAAAAGGACGTACCAAGCCGCTTCGTCCACCGGCGGGATCGAGGTCGTACCAGGGATCTTGTTCATGCGAATTCCCTTTTCTTCATGGCATGTAACGGCGGGGTGTCCCTGGCAGCGATCCGGTCATACCGCGTCGGCGACGGGCTCGTTGAGTTTGGCGAGCGCCTTCTGCTGGATTTGCCGCACCCCTTCGCGAGACAACCCGAGTTGTTCACCGATGATGCGCAGCGGCTGCTCCTCCTCGCCGCCCAGGCCGAACCGTCGCGTCAGCACATAGAGCTCACGGTCGTCGAGCCTCGGCAGCCCGTAACGGGCAAGGGCGCGCAGGTGGAACCGCAGTTGCACCTGCTCCTCGATACTCGAGGACGGATCGGCCAGCCGGTCCTCCCAGGGGACCACGCCCTCACCTTGGTTTCCGATCGGCGCGTGGAGGCTTTCCAAGCGGGGCGCGTCCAGGACGCGGTGCACTTGTGCGATCGTCACTCCGGCCCGTCGGGCGATCTCGGCGTAGTCCGGGACGGCGTCCGCGCCGGCTATCTCCAGAAGGGCCCGTTCGGCGGCGAGGATGATCGGGCGCTTCTCGAAGTCGCTGAGGTTGAGGTTGGGGTGGTCGGCATCACGTACGGCCCGCAGGACTTCCCGCTGGATCGGCCTGAACGCCCAGCTGGCGAACGAGCCCCGGGCGGGGTCGTACGAGCAGATGGCCCACAGCAGGCCGACCTTGCCGGCGCTCTGGAAGTCCTCGCTGTGCTCACTCGACCGTGAGGTGAACATGGCGACGTACCGGCGCACAAGCCCGTAATTGGCGACCATGATCTCGGAGGTGAGGTCATCCAGTTCCCGTTTGTCCCGCCGCAAGGCGAGCTCCGACACTTCGTCGATTTCGCCGGTCTCCGCCTTGGCCCGCAGCACGGCTATCCGGTCCAAGAGTTCTATGCGTCGAGCAAAGTATTCCTCGTTCCGGTCGTGGGACTGCGTGGCGGGGCGTCCGTCGCCGGTCGGTTGCACGATGTCCATCTCTCTCCCTGGCGAGCTTCGATGCGACGATGCCCAAGATCGCGCGGCTCAGAAAGAGGCCGTTGACAGGCCGGTGACGGTGTTCGGCGCACGGGAGCGGCCGTCCTCGTCACCCCTTGAAGAGGCGGGAGCAGCCGACTGCCCAGGTGAGCACCCGAAGATCGTTTGCACGCTCCCGGCCAGCGGACGGTGGCGAGATGCAATTCCGTTGACAAAACATTGATCACTGGTGGGCATCGCATTGATTCGCCGGTGTCCTCCCAGTGCACTTGTGGTGTGCAAGGTGGGGCTAATCGTCCGGAATAGAGCGGCGGCGGGTTGCCGATTCGCGAGCGGACGGACTCTAGAAGACGAGCGGGAAGTGCCTGATGTCCTGGTGATGGCAGGCGGCATCACGCGCGTCCGCGAGACGAGAGGAAACCGATACGGTGCGAACGATCCTCAGCGATCCGGGGCCCAGGTCCCCACTCGGCGGGACGCCCATGGACGCCGCCGTCCCGCGGACGGTATCCGGTCAGTTCGCGGCGGTGCGGACCGCTGCGGCCGAGCGCTGAGGTACAAAGGTCCGATGGGTTTCACGTTCGTCCACTCACAGGCGGGGGTGCCGCCCAGCCGGGTGGAGGATCTGGCCAGCGGCGACGGCACGGCAGTGGACCGGCATCCGCTGGTCGTCGCGGGTCAGGCCCTGACCTGGCAGACGACGTTCACGAGTGGCTCCGCCACCGCGGTTCCGGTGTCCGGCGCCTCCGCGGTGGTCTTCAACCACGATGACGGGACAGGCCAGGGCCGCTGGAACCGCCGTTTCGCCCGAGGATTCGCCCACCGCATGGCGGGCGAGCTCACCATCGCGTCCGTCACGGTCGGGCTCCTCGACGAGACGGCCGGCGCGGAGGCCGACGAGGACGCGGAGATGCTCGGCTCGGCCGTTGACGGGCTCGCCAGGCTGCTCACGGATCTTGAGGATTCGCAGGCACCGGAGGAGTCCGCCGACCGGATCGTGGCCGATGCGCTCAGCACCCACGCCGCGCTGATGGGCCCCCTCATCGAACAGCGGGTCACCGTGCGGCAACGGGATGAGTTCACCGTCCACACCGTACGTTCGGTCTCCGCCGACCTGCGGGGCCCCGCTCTCGAACGACTGCGCGCACGTGTCGGCCTGCCCTGGCCCGCGCGCGTCGAGAACGGGGTCGGCGTCGACCTCGGGCTGGCCCGCTGGTGCACGACCATGCAGGTCAACGGCCACCAGATGTGGTCCCGGTTGGAGGAGGGCACCGCCCTGGTCACCGACCTGTGGCTGCGGAGTCCCCCGGAGCCGCGGGAATGAGATACCCGTAACCCGTCTGGGTCATGATCAGGCCATCGCCCAGCTTGCGGCGCAACCGGGAGATGTGCTCGGCGAGTGTCCGCGAGATGCCCCGGCTGGTGCCCCACACGTGCAGCATGAGCTCCTCCTTGGACACCGCACGGCCCCGGTTGATCGCCAAGAACTCCAGGACGGCGTACTCCATGGGCGCCAACCGCACCGGCACTCCGTTATCGAACACCTGGCGTGCGGCGAGATCGATCATTATGGGCGGGAACTCCAGCTGGTCCGCACGCGGGTTCTCGGCCCGCTGGGACGTGCTCCCCGTACTGCGCCGCAGGACGGCCTCGATCCGTGCGAGCAGCACCTCCGGGTCGAAGGGCTTGGCGATGTAGTCGTCCCCGCCGAGCCGCAGACCGAGAGCCTGGTCGTGCACTTCGGTCCGGACGGTCAGCAGGATCACGGGTACGTCGTTCCCCTCCTCGCGGAGCTGGAGGACGAGGGACAGGCCGTTGACGTCCGGGAGGTTCACGTCCAGCAGGGCGATGTCGATGTCGCCGCGATGCAGCACATGGCGGGCCAGCTCCCCGTTGGGCACCGACTCCACCGAATGGTTGTGCCTGCGCAGAAGGCTTCCCACGACCTTCACAAGCCGTGCGTCGTCATCGACCACCAGCACCCGTGCCACAACTCCATGTTATCGAAAAGACACCAGCCAAAACCGGACATAAGCCGAAGTGGTGGACTGGCGTTCACCCCCGCGCACATGATCGTCCTCCGCTCGGGCACCGCGCGGGTCCGAGGGACGGCGGGGCCGGAGGGCGCTGGTACCCTCCCTCGCAACGTCTCCAGCGATATCGCGGTTGTCCCCCGACCGGAAGGGCGAACATGCGGGTGCTGATCGTCGAGGATTCTCGGGTCGGGCAACTGCTCTGCACGGTCCTGGAACGCGATGGGCATGAGCCGGTCCTGGCCGGGGACGGCGCCACCGGATGGCGTGAGGTCACCGGAGCCGACCCTCCGCAGATGCTGATCCTCGACCGGATGCTGCCGGACATGGACGGTGCCGATCTACTGACCCGGCTCCGCCGTGACACGCGTACCGCGGCGTTGCCCGTCCTCATGCTGACGGCGGCCGCCCGCGCCTCCCGCGACCTCGACGACGGGGTGCTGACCCGGGTCCTCGGCAAGCCTTTCGACCTCGTGGAGCTGCGGCGGGTTCTGTCCGAGCTGGCCGGAAACTAGTCAGCGATCACAGCGGGGGCCCGTGGCCGGAAGGACGGTCTCCCTCCTCCCGGCCGTGGTCTCCGTGGTCGGTGGGCGCGAGGGGAATCCACAGGTCCGCCTGAAGACCTCCGGCCGGCGCGGACCCCAGTTCGATCCGGCCTTGCATGGCGGTCATCATCACCTCGGCGATGTGCAGGCCCATCCCCGATCCGGGTAGGTCCTGTGCGTCGGCCGACCGATAATACGGCCGCAGGACCAGCCGGCGTTCGTCGTCCGGAATCCCCGGCCCCTCGTCCGAAACGCTGATCACAGCGTGGTCGCCGTCCTTGCGCAGAGTAATGGTGATCTTGCCTTCGGGGGCGTACTTCTCGGCGTTGCCCAGCAGCAGGAGCAGGCACTGCCGCAACCGGACCGGATCGCCGAGCACGATCATCTCAGGCGGCACGAGCATGGTCGTGCGGACGGTCACCGACGGAACGCCCTGCAGGGTCCGCCGGAGCAGCGGTGGCAGGTCGACGGGCTCGCGCGCGGGGGTGAGGCGAGCGGCCGGGTCCTCGCCGAGGATCAGGACGAGGTCGGCTATGACGTGGTGCATCATCTCCACGGCGTCGGTGATGGCCGTCAGCGAGGCCGTCTCGCGTTCACCGACCGACGCCGTGCCGAGCAGCTGGGCATGACCGCTGATGCTGGTGAGCGGGCCGTGCAACTCGTGATGGACCGAAACCAGGAGCAGGTGCCGCATGTACTCCAGTTGACGATTCGCGGACTTGTCCACGAATACCGCGGTCAGCAGTCCCGATGTGCCGACATCATCCGGAGCCGAGGAGGAGATCTCGACCCATAGGGAACGGTCCGCCGACGTGGTCAGCTGGGCGCTGCCGTCCACCCCGTCCATGAGTCTGACCGCCGAGCCGTTCTCGTCGGTCAGGGTGAACAGGTCCGCGGGCCGCCGGAAGAGCGCATCGGCGGTACGCGTGCCGGTCAGGTCCGCCATCGCGGCGTTCCAGACCACGACCTGACCGGAGGGGTCCAGGGCCAGGATGGCGACGCCGGACTGATCGATGGCCGCGCTGAGCCTGGAACGTTCGCCCTCAAGGTCGTGGGCGGCCCAGACGTTGGCCCAGAAGGCCCCCAGCGCACGGCCTGTGCTGGTCACCGCTCCACCCAGCATGCCGGCGACCGTCCAGCGCGCCAGATACCAGCCGCTCCAGCGTGTCCAGCCGAGCAGCAGGTACCCGGCGTCACGTCCGTCCGGAGCGAGCAGCGGAACGTGGACACCCGCGCGCCAGCCGGCCGGCAGCGCCTCCCGCCGAATCGTCTCGGGACGCTCGCCGCCCGCCGGCCGCGTGAACCCACGCTGACCGTCGGCCCACCCTTCCCGCCGGACGCCGCCATCGGCGGACGCCTCGACCAGCACCACCCCGGACGGCAGCGACATGTGCAGCCACACCAGGTCGGACCCAATGATCGGCTGCAGGCCCTCGACGAACGAGACCAGATCCTCGACGGTCGTCCGATGCGCCGCGATCAGGCCGGGCAGCCGGAGCAGCTGTCGCGCGGTGGCCGGCGTGCTCTCCCTGCTCGGCAGGACTCTGGTGTCCAGGTAGTACGCCAGGACGGGCATCACGGCCAGCAGCCCCCACACCGGCTCCCCGCCGCGCAGCGCCTTCAGCATCAGCACCGCGAACACGACGGCGCAGCTCGCCCTGGCCAGCCCCTCGCCGATCAATGTCGACCGCACGGACCGGCTCAAGACGGTCTCGATCGCCAGCGCGCCGGCGACAAGGACACCGATCTGGGCGGTGCTCGGCGCCGAAGAGGGCAGGCCCATGGAACCGGCCAGGACGCCGGCGATCAACAGCGCGAGCATCGTGCCGATCATGTCGGCCGTGGACCATCGCAGGGGTCGGCGTGGGACCAGCACCTTGCTCAGCAGCACTGCCCCGACCCCCGCCAACACCACGGGGATGCTCTCTGACAGGCAGAAGGCCAGCGGTGCCACGAAGGCCACGACCGAGGCCATCCCGGACGTGGGAGGGGGTGGACCGGGCCTTGACCTGGGTCGCTGGTCGGGAGAATCTCCTGATGCCCGGTGCGGGGGTGAGGACTGATGGATGGGCCGGTAGAAACCTGCCACAGTCATCTTCCTGCTTTCCAGGGTCTTTTGTGTCAACGCTCGGTGACTCGCATCCGCTGCCACGTCAGTGACGGCACGCCACTCCGCAGATGTTCGTCCGCAGTTGCACGCGGGGTCATGGCCCCGACCGTCCGGGCAAGGGCAAAGACCGCAAGTGCCGTCGGCCACCGGCACCCAGGAACATTCAGACCGGCGGTGGGGCGCCGTACAGGCGTAGGCGTCGCGGCGGTCGCGCTGCCTGAACGCCTGCAGAAACGTTCCGGCGGTCACCGCGGCTTCATTCTCGTCATCGTGGACCTTCCCCAACGTCAATGCAGATCACCCTGTTATTGTCCGCACGCCCGGATCCGGTTCCCTGTAGGTCAGAGCCGGTGAAAGATCGACGATCCGACCATCGGCCACGGTGCACGCCGGCAGGTTCAGCCGGCTCGTCGGCCTCTGTCACCACCGGCTCAGGCGGCCGGTCCTCCTACGACGAGTCCGGAAGGGCCGAGGTAACCGGTACGGCCGCCAGGAGCAGCCGTCGGTGGACCCGACCTCCGACCGGCGCGGCGCGACAAGCGGTCACGCGACGAGCAGGAGCACTCTGATCGCCAGCATCACCGCTGCGGTTGCCCCTTGGCCATGTCGCGCAGGGTATTGACGGGCGGCCGGGCCTGGAAGCTGCGGCCCTCGGCCGGCGTGCCCGGGTATGCCGAAGCCGACTGCTGCCTGTGGCGCCCAGAAGACGCGTACGCAGATGAAGATGCTGCCTACGCCGATCAGTCCGGCGAGCACGTTGGTGACGCTGGTGAGCATGGCCTGTTTCCCCTTCTTGGCGACGGCGCATTATCTAGCAGCGCTAGCTGATGTAGCGACGTTAATCTATCGTCGACAGAATGTCTAGCGTTGCTATGATGCCACCCATGTCCGCCATCAGCGAGCGCCGCGAACGTGAACGCGCCCACCGTCATCAGCTGATCATCACGGTCGCGCGCGAACTCGCGGAGACCGAAGGCTGGGAGGCCGTGACGACACGACGGCTGGCCGAACGCGTCGAGTACAGCCAGCCGGTGCTGTACAGCCACTTCGACGGCAAGGACGCCATCATGCGCGCCGTCGCCCTGGACGGCTTCGATGAACTCGCCGCAGGCATGCGCCACGCACGGCAGGACGCCGTCGAGCCCGCACACGCCCTACGTGCCGTCTGCAACGCCTACCTGGAGTTCGCGACCGAGCGACCTGTCCTGTACCAGGGCATGTTCGTCCTGCCCACCGATCTGAAGTTCGGGAGTGCCGAGACACCGCCCCCGCTGCGGGCCGTTTTCGACGAGTTCGTCTACTGCTTCCGCCCGGACAACGAGCGACGCGAACTGTTCGCCGAAGTCACCTGGAGCGCGTTGCACGGCATAGCGGTCCTGTCGGACAGCGGCCGCCTCCCCCCGGACGAGGAACGCCTCGACTTCCTCATCACCCAGATCGCCGCCACCCCGACGCGGTCATCCGAGCAGGACCACTAGAGCGGGCCGAACCGGGTCGCGGGCGACGTCGTGGCTGACAGGAGGGACGCCGTCCGGGCCATCGTCAAGGTCACGTGAGGTCCTCGGTCCGGGAGGAGGGCAGCCACCGGTGCCCGAAGGGACATTCCACAAGTCCGTGCCGGCCTCCGCTGAAGTCGTCCTGGACCGGGGCCAGCGACCGGGCCCGGCCGCGACGGCTTTTGCTCGCACGGCCTCGGCGTCTCGACAGGCCAGGATGATCGAGGAGTCGAAGGCGGCTTGGTAGAAGTCCAGGCCGGGAGCGTCATGGACGGCGATCAGGGGTGTTCCGCTGCGGTACTGCGCTGGGACGTTCGTGTTGGTCTCCATGTGCCGGACGCTATTCGGCAGTGGAGAGCACCGGATTGAACGAATGCGACATGCTGCGAACGCAGGGCGGGGAGCCGAGCGCGACAGCAGGGCACCGAGGCGTGGCCGACCGCAGGTTGGCGGCCAGTTCGCCGGGAGTGCGCTGAGCGAAGACGTGCACGTCGCGGCTGAGGTGGGCCTGGTCGCTGTACCCGGCTTGGGCGGCGATGTCGGCGAGCCCCTTGGCGGGGTCGGCGAGAAGGCCGAGCGTGCGCTCGGCTCCAGCCGATCCGTCCGGCCAGCGCGGCGCAGAGGTGGCTCCGGCACTGGTCTTGAGCCGTTGCCACGCCCACCGCAGCGCGGGATCCGGCGCCGGGCCGGCGGTGGAGAGGGCGGTGAGGGTGGTGTTCAGGATCTCGAAACGCGCCGTCCAACCGGATGCGACGGCAAGCCGCTCGGCCAGGTCGGTGGCGAGGCCCGCAGCGGACTGAGCCGGATCGCGACCCCGTGCTGCAGCCCGCTGTGCTCGATGACCGCCACGCTGTCGTGCAGTGCCACGACCAGACAGGTGTAGCGCTCTCCTGCCGCGCCTCGGGGCAACCGCAGCGGGTGGAGCGGATCGCCGAAGGCCACGACCATGACCACGTCACTGGAGGGGATCTCGCGGCGCCGCACCGCGGTGGACAACCGCTCCCTGTACCCGACGTAGTCACCCACCGCGGCACTCGGCCCGTCGTGACCACCTCACTCAGCGAGGCCGGCGGCTGATCCATGCCGGAGAGACCCGTTCCGCGCGGTGGCGATCACCCGGCCGGCAATGAGCCGAGCCCGTCCACCGCCGCGAGACGTTCCGGGTCCGTCACCGAGAGGATCTCGACGATCCGGCCCCCGACCACGGTGTACGTCATCACGCCCCGCGGCTTGCCGCTGGTGTCCCAGGCCGCCACCCCCGGCTCACCGTTGACGAGAACGCGGCGCACGGTGAGCTTCGCCTTGATCCCGTGCTGGGCCCTGTCGGCGACCTTGGCGGACCCCACCCTGACGACCAGGCCGCGCGACGTGTGGGCACGCCACGTCACCTCCGGATCGAGCACCCGCAGCAGCCCTTCGAAGTCCCCGGTCCGCGCCGCGGCCAGAAACGCATCGACGACCGCATGCCGCTGCCGGCGCTCATCGACCGGACGATGCGTCTCCTGGACCTTTCGGCGGGCACGGCTCGCGAGCATCTTGCTGGCGTCCGCGGACCTGCCGATGATCTGGCCGATGTCCTCGAACGGCACCGCGAACATGTCGTGCAACACCAGGGCCAGCCGCTCGGCGGGGCGGAGGGCATCGAGCATCACCAGCAGCGCCACCCCGACCGAATCGGCGAGCAGCGCGTCGTCCTCGGGAGCCCGGTCGTTGTCCTCGGTCACCACCAGCTCCGGCAGCCGGTCCTCGTACGATGCCTCCGGCCTGGCCTTGCGCGCACGCAGCATGTCGATGCACACCCGGCCCACGACGGTGGTCAGCCAGCCGGCGAGGTTGTCGATCGCGGCCGCGTCCTGGCGCGCGAGCCGCAGCCATGCCTCCTGGACGGCGTCCTCGGCGTCCGCCCGCGACCCGAGCATCCGGGAGGCGACCGCCACAAGGCGCCCGCGCTGGTCTTCGAAGGCTTCCGCCACGACCTCATCTGGAACAAGTCCGGTCATGTTGGTACCTCCCGCAACTAGTCAGCCTCCACAAAGGGAACCTGTCACGGGTGATGACGGATCCGGAAGGGGGGAGGTAACGGCAGGGTCGCAGGCCCGCGCCTCACAACGCGGGCCAGGGGTTCTCCTCATCCGGCGCAGCCACGGTGGGAGCGTCCTCAGCGTAGGCGATCTCGGACGGGTCGTACCTCCGGATCATCTCCTCGACGGCATGCCTGCCTCTGGAGATCGCGTCCCGGTCCTTGCGCTTCCACCAAGGGGTGAGCCACATTTCGACCGGACGTGCGGTGCCGGCAACGACAGCCGCGCGACCGAACGGCATGGTCCTGAGCTCTTCGGGTTGCAGTGCCGGCTTCCCGTCGTGCTTGCCCACGAGATCGGAGAGTTCTTCGAGGTCCTTGGCCGTACCGGTACCGCCCGAGATGATCCGGACCGTGGCGTTGTCCCACAGGCGCGCGGTCCCGTCGGCCCCCCACTTGGTACGTGCTTCCGCCAGTGAGGTCAGGTAGACGTGCACGGTGATGCCGTAACCACCGGACTCGCCCATGTAGGTGGGCAGGCCGCCCAGCGGGCACATGTCGGTCACCTGGTTCAACTCGAAGGTCAGCGGCGGGTCGAGCCGGCCGGTCGGCTCCTGCATCGCCGCACCGCGAGCCGACCGGAAGAACTGTTCGATCATCGTGGTGACGATCGGCGCGATCCCCCCGTAGTCGGTCTGCTGCTTGCCGATGAAGTACATGGTGTTGCGGCCCCTGATGAACTCGCCGAAGTCGAACTCCTCGCCGGGGAGCGGCGAGCAGTCCGCCAGCACGCGCGGATCCGAGAAACAGCTCATGACCTGGATGACACCGGACCAGACACGCTCGTCCTGCCTGTTGAACTCCAGCTGGGACGAATATCCCTCGGCGACCCTGCCCTCGCGCTCGCCCCGGCGCAGGATAGCCATGGGCTCGTCGGCGTTGGCCTCGTAGACCCAGCCCATCACCTCCCGGAAGTTGACCCTGCCGATCGCTCCGGCGTGGAACAGGCAGCGGATGATGGTGATCACCCCGCCGAGTACGCCTGCCCCCTCGATCCCGATCTGGAAACCGCTCTCGGCGACCAGGGTCCCGGATCTCACCGCGCAGACATTCGGGTCCTCGCATCCGTCCAGCGGTGACCAGCGCAACCGGTTCGGCCACGCGGTGAAGTTGTACGGATCGAACACGTACACCTCGCCGAACTGCGCCCGTGCCATCGCGGTATTGACGAAGGTCTCCCGGCGGGTGGAGGTAACGATGCACGGTCCCTGCGCGTCGATGGTGAACGGTGTGACGAAGTGCACGTCCTTCCCCTGCCGCGGCGCCGCGACGACGATCGCCATGTCCTCGACGGAGGCGTACAGCTTCCGCCGGGACCTGATATCTCGTCCGAGGAGGAAGCCCACTTCCTCGGGCCTCACCTGGCGTGCGGGGAGGTTCGCGATGGAGGGCCGGACCTGCCGCGTCTTGCTCAGGACGGTCTGGGCGCTCAGCAGTCTGCGGACCTCCCACCCGGACGCGAACCCCAGGCGCAGCCGCCGGAACGACCGGCGCCGCCGCACGTTCAGGATCACCCGCACCAGGACGTAACCGCCCACCGCCACCAGGACGAGGAAAACGATCAGCAGGCCGAAGAACACCGGGGCGGGCCCCATCGCGGCCGCCGCCGCCGGCGGCCACGCACCGTGCGGATCGCCGGGATGCCGAACGAAATGGAAGGCGACGCTCAGGAAGTCCTTCGGACTGGAGTCCGGCCAGCCGCCGCCCGTGAGCAGCCCGGACACCTGGCCCGCCAGCCAGGTCACGAAACTGACCGCGTTACCCAGAAGGACGGTCACAAGGGCGATACCGATGAAGAGCGTGTACACCGCACCGTCATCGTCATCACTCACGAGCGCTCCTCACTTCGAATTCCGTTCCGAGCTCGGCCACGTTCCGGCTATTTCGCATCTTGAACGGTGACATCGGATATTCGCCAGGAAGCATTCTTCGACGACCTCGTGAGCGACATGTAGACCACCGATTCCCTGCTGGTGCCGCGCCAGCGGTCCCGCCCCGTGGGGACCGTGGTCATTCCCCATTCGCGGTAGGCGGCGGCAGGCCCGTCGGACGGGACTCCCGCCTCCGGGGCGAGCCGTTTCAGCCGCACCGCGAGATAGGCCCGGTGCTGCCTCCATTCCTCAGGTATGTACTGCACGGGCTCCGCCTTGATCTCGGCTGCGTAGGCCGGGGCGAGATAGCGGGCCGCACGCAGTCTCGCATCTCGCAATCCCGAATCGACGGTGCTGTCGACCGTGTACATGACGGTCAACGCCGCCCGCGACACCGCCGTCGCGTCCTTCTGGTCGATCCGGTCCGGATCCGGCAGGCCCCCGGGTATCCGAGGACTGCGCGATGGCGACGGCGAGCCTGCGCTGATCGCCGGAATCAGGGTCTTCGCGCCCGGTTCGAATGACCTCGTGCCCGGCCGTACCCGCTCCCCGGCACTACAGCCGCTCACCAGAGCGACCGCCGACACGACGCACAACACGGAACGAACTCCCGTCACCGACACCCCGGTCATGCCACGCCACCCCGTGGACCGGGACGAGACATCGCCCGCACCGTCCCCGGGGACCTGCCCTCCATGCCGGGTGGCGGCGTGACTCGAAGGGCGCCCACATACTCGGCCCTGGCGTCAAAATCGGCGAATTGCACGAACTTACCCGGGCGCGGGGCTTCCACCATCCACCGGGTGCCTTTGAACACGCCGTAATAGATCGCCATGTGCGTCGGCGCATTCGGATCATTGAAGAACAGCAGATCCCCGGGGCGCACCAGGTCTTTGCGGTCTCCGCCGATCTTGACGACTCCCTTTTGTCCCCGCCACATGGCCTGCGTCGTTCGAAGCAGCGAGACCTTTCCCGCAGAGGCTTCATTGACGGCACGCACCGCCAGGCCGGAGCAGTCGAAGCCGCCAGGAGGGCCGTTGCCACCCCATATATAAGGAACTTTCACGCCCAGCGATGTGGCCGGATGCGGCTGCCCCGGGCCCGGTTTCGCATAATATGCGGCCTTCTCGGCGATGCGACGTCCGAAGGGCCCGGACCCTGATACCAGCCCCGCCGAACACAGGCTCGAATCCAGATAATTGTCCGACGTCAGATGATACTTCTTAGCGTAAAGGTTGGCCGCAGCCAGCACATCATTAACGTACGTGTCCGAGGGGCGGTAGGCAGCTCCAGGCCCGTGATTGTACGCAAAGATCGTTCTTTTCAACTCTTCCGCGGTCAGATTTCGCTGGAGACCCGCATAGGAAGAGAACTGGGTCTTAAGTAGCTTTGCCGCACTGAAGACGGCATCGCCCGCTTCGTACCGATCTGCCCCGTTACCGTTGGCGTCCACCTTGTATGAATTGAATGTCCCCTGCTTGAATTGCATCGGACCTGCGGCCCCCGCAAAGTTCGGCCCGTCTTTACGAGACGCACCAAAGGTGCCGTGCTTCGTCTCCACGTATCCGACCCCGGCGAGCACATTCCATGGAATGCCCCACTCCGCTCCGGCCCGTCGATAGAGCTCAAAGTATTTCCTGGGGATGGCGTCCGACGCCAACGCTTTTTGCGCATGCGCCACGCCCGAGCCGATGCTCGGGCTGCATATCTTCGACATGAGCCCGGTAACGGGACTGAAGATCAGGGCAACGAGGCCGACCAGCAGCGCCACCGCCATGGCGACGATACCCACGAGACCGACACCCGCAACGCCGATCCCGACCGCGACTTTACTACCGTCCCGGCGCACGATATTTCATCCTCGATTGCCACATCGACAAGCCATCCTGACCTGCTGGAGCCGCACTGCGCGGGGCAGGCGCCCATGGTCAGGCGCATCGCGGCCGACTCAGCATGTTTCATCTCTGCCACGCCTGCCTGAAGACAGTGCGGTCACCGCTCGGATGCGCAAGCCCCTCCGGCGCACTCGTCCACCGGCTGCCTGGACGCGCCACCCGGGCGGTGGCGCCGCGGTCCGCGCGCCTCCTCGGTCTTCTCGCGGCCTTTGTCCGCGGACAATCCGGGCCCGGCGCTGGCGGCGGCGCCACTTGACCGCACTATCTGCTTGGGAGAACCGGCCGGGTCGGCCGGCCGAGACCAGAGTTCTGAGGGAAATTCTTGATGGCCACTGCGCCGAGTCTCGTCGTGGCGGGGCACCCGGGCGTCGCGCAGAAGCTGCGGGACACCGGACTGTTCCCGGTCGTGTACGACGTCGCCTCCGCCTCGGAGCTCCGGGAACTGTCCAGGAACGGCAAGGTGGGCACTCCGGCCGCGTTCATGTTCGCGCCCGGGTTCGACGAGGACCTCCCGGGCGCCGGGGTCGTCGTGCTGGCGAACGGGCTCGCGCGCAGCGGGTTCACCGTGCTCGTCCACGCGACCTTCGCGGAAGGCGGCGGCGCGTTCGACCCGAGGGTGGTCGCGGCCGGGAAGCAGATGAAGATGTCGGAGCTGCTGGGGGCACTCGGCGTCACCGGGGCGGAACTCCCGTTCGAGCCGCCCCCGCCCCCGGAACCCTGGGCGGCTCCCGGACCGCCTGCCGGGCAGGGCGCCGGTCCTCGAACTCGACCACCGCCCCCTCCCAACGGCAGGCCGCCTTCTCGTCCCGCGCCGGCCGCCTACGGCAGGGAGGTGAGACAGCCCGAAACCCCGCCGGCGAACGCCTGGGCAGCGCCCGCGAACGCCCCGGCGGGGCCACCGAACGGCTGGGCGGCGCCTGTGAACGGCTGGGCGGCACCGGCCGGGGCCATGGGTCCGCCGCCCGGCGCGCCCGGCAGGCGCGGCCGGGTGATCGCGGTCGCCTCGGCGAAGGGCGGAGTGGGCAAGACGAGCACGACCGTGAATCTCGCGGTCCATACGGCGAGGCTGCTGCAGACCGCCGGGCGGGCAGGGTCCGCCGTGGTGGTGGACACCAATTTCCAGCAGGCCGATGTGGGGCGGTATCTCAGCCTGAGATCGCCCACGATTCTGGATCTGCTGCAGGCGCCCGGCGCGCTCTCGCCCCGGTCGGTCCGCCATCATCTCGCGTACATCGCCGAGATCGGCCTGTACACGCTGCTCGGCCCGCCGGACGCCGTCAGCGCCGACCCGGCCATGATCAACTCGACGCTGTACCGCCGCATCCTCACCGTGCTGCGCGAGGCGTTCGACTTCGTATTCGTCGACACGCCGGTCGCCGAACTCCACCACGCGACCTTCGCCGACCTGATCCTGCCGGAGGCGGACGCGATCCTGGTACCCGTCGAGCCCAACCGGGTGACGCTGGAGGCCGTTCGCGCGTGGCTCACCGCGATCACCATGCCGAAGAATTCGCAGGGCGGCGGAGTCTCCCCCGAGAAGTTCTCGCTGATCCTCAACCGGGCGCGTCCCGATGTCGAGTGCGGCCCCGAAGAGGTCATGGAGCGGTTGCGCGGCTGGCGCTTCGTCGGCCTGATCCCCGAGGACGAGGAATGGATGCAGGCCGTGAACGGCCACCGGCTGCTGAAGCTGCGGACAAGCCCGGAACTTGAGGCGACCCTCCGGGGGATCTTGCGAGTCGTCAGCGACGACCCCGTTTTCGGCACCCCGGTGAGCCCGCCGTCGGCAGGCCGCTGGAAAAAGCTGATCAACCTGAAGGGATTCGATAGATGACGACCGAAGAAGAGCCCACTTCAGGATTGGATTTCTGGGAGACCATCGGCGTGAACGACACGTCCGAGGAAACGTCCGAGGCAGAGCCGCACCCGGTTTCCCAGCAGGACAAACTCGTGGCGGGCACCAAGTCGGTGCCGCCGCCGGAGACGCCTCCGGGAACGCCTCCTGAGCCTCAGGAGACCCCACCGTCCATCGACATCGAACAGACGGTCGCTGAGAGCGAACCGTCCCCGTCCGTACCGGCGTCCTCCCCCGAAGCGTCTCCCGAGACGACGACGGAGAACGGCGCCGCCCCGAGCTCGGACCTTCCGCACGAGCCCGACCCGAGCTGGGACAACGCCGCGCGGATCGCGGAGTCGATCGGCCCGCGGCTCGGTCGGATGTGGCTCGACCTGCTCATCGGTGAGGCCGACGGTGACCAGACGCTGGGCAGGAGGATCTATCACGTGCTGGACGGCACGCACCTGATCGGTGAGCTGTGGCAGGACAAGGACATCGCCGAAGTGCACATCCGCGGTACCGGGGTCATCGTCTGCGGCAGACGCGGCATCCGTGAGGTTCTCGGCTTCCCCGGCGGCACCGTCGCCCGCCGCGCCATCGAAGCCGTCGAGGCGGCGGCGGACCGGATGGCCGCCATCGTCACCCGCGTCGGCGACTCCGTCGTGGTGAGCCGGCGCGACGACCCGGGCCCGACCGCGATCGATCTCTTCACCTCCGGAATCCTCACCGAGGCTCAGCTTTCCCACATCGAGAACGCGCTCACGCACATGGAGGCCGTGTCGGTGAGAGGTCCGGCCGCGCGCGTCGTGGTCCGCGCCCTCGCATCACTGATCCCCAAGGGGAGCCGTGTCTTCGAAGGACCGCTCGGGGTCCTGCCGGCCGGATGCGTCACCGCCGCAAGCCCTCTGGACGCCGACTTCGTGATCGGTGTCCGCCCCGGCGCGCCGGTGGAGCAGATGGCGGCCGCCGGGCAGGTCGGCGCCCTCATCGCCAACCCGGAGACCGAGTTCAGCGCGGCCGTCCGGCTCGTCGTCTCCGGAGGCTCCGCATCCCTCGGCAGGTTGACCATCCTCGACGAGGACGCATCCCTTCGCCCCGGTTGAGAGTGCCTGACGGCAGTGCGCCTCCCTGCGGGCAGAGCCGGAGAAGCGTGGGTCGGCATCAGAGCATCCCGACCTCGCCTCACCCCCTGCCCCGACTGACAGTGAGGATGTAGGTGAGCACCTCCCGGCGGGGTCTGACCCACCGACTGACTGACCAAGGGTCCTCAACCGGATCTGTCGATCTGGCCGGGAGGTGCTCGTGTGCGCTCACCGGACACG
>NZ_SMKY01000360.1 GCF_004349235.1 Actinomadura darangshiensis
TTCCAGGACCTTGACGTGGCCGCGCTGCGTTTCGAGGGGGGCGGCCTCGGCGGCGGGGCGCGCCACGCGGATCTGCTTGAACATCGTCAGCCACAGCCAGACGGCGATGACCAGCATGATGTGCGGCGCCACGGCCACCCCGGCGCGCAGCGCGTCGTCCGGCAGGTCGGCGAAGCCCCGGACCGAGTGCTGCACGGAGATCGCCGCACCCCCGGCGACGAGGACGATCAGCAGCGTCCAGCGCAGCAGGCGCGTCCACCAGCGGGAGTTGCGGGTGACGACGAGCGACAGGATCGTCATCGCGGTGAGGGTGTCCGCCATGGCCGGGTACAGCGGCGCCCAGCGGCGGCTCACCCGGCCGGCGACGGCGAGTTCGCGGACGATGTCGTAGGTCAGCGCGAACGCGCCGCCCGCGAGCGCGGCGACGACGAGCCCGGCGAGGGCGGTGAGCAGCCGCCGCTGCGCGCGGGTGTAGGACGGCCGGGCGGGATCAGATGCCATGTCTCTCTTCCGGGAGGGAGGGGTCCTCCGCCGAGGTTAGCCAGCCGGGGCGGGGCCGAACCGCAACTTCTTAGTGATCACTTGCCACTGCGCACCATAAGGGCGGAGACGTACGGTATTGGCGTCGACAGGGCGTGGGGAGGGCAGCGATGGCGTACGGCAGACCCGGGGGCGTGGCGCGGGCCCGCACGGCCGGGTAGCGCGGCGTGGCGCTCTCCCGGGACCGGCTCGGCGAACCGGTCCGCATCTTCGACGGCCGGGCCGCCAACCGCCGCGCGTGGGCGTGGCTGGTGCTGCTCGGCGCGGCCGCGCTGGCGCTCGTCCCGGCGGCCATCGTGTACCTGCACGAGCGGGTGTGGTGGGCCGGCGTCCCCGCGCTGCTGCTGTCGATGGGGTACGCGGGGGCCGTCGGGTGGATCGCGGGACGCGATCGCCCGCGCGTCCGCGGCCGTGTCGCGCGGCTGTACACCGGCGGGCTGGCGGTCGGCGGCGAGGCCGGCCACCGGTGGGACGAGATCGTCTCGGTCACGGTCGCCGGTGTCCCGGGCGGGCCGGGCGCGCGGATCCGCTGGTGCTTCACGATCGTCGCGGACGACGGGAGCGTGCTGCGGCTCGGCGACGACATCCCGGACGTGCGGTCCCTCGGCGTGGCCGTCGCGCACGAGGTGACGGCCCGGGTCGTCCCGCGCCGGTTCGCGGCCGTGAAGGCGGGGGAGACCGTCCGGATGGGCCCGTACACCGTGGACCTGGACGGTGTCGAGAAGGACGGGGAGCGGCTGCCCTGGGACGCCGTCCAGGACGTGGTGATCGAGAACGGGCTCGTGGCCGTGCACGCGCGCCCCGGCCGGACGGACCTGACGACGGTCGCGTCCCAGATGCCGGACGCGCTCGCCTTCACGGTCGTGTGCCACCAGGTCAGGGACCTGGCCGAATCTTCCTGAAGATTTCTCGCGGGGGATGTCGAGAACGCGTCCGCCGCTCCGATCCTTCTGTGACGCGCCCCGGAGAGGGGCGCGCGACGACGAGGAGAACGACCGTGAAGTACATGCTGCTGATCTTCAACCGCCCCGGCTTCCTGGAGGAGCTGACCGAGGACGAGCGCACCGCGCTGTTCGCCGAGGTCGACGGGATCATGAAGGAGCTGAACGATTCGGGCGAATGGGTCGGCGGGGAGGCCCTCGCGGACCCGTCCGCCACCAAGACCGTGCTGGCGCGGGGCGGGCAGCCGGCCGTGACGGACGGGCCGTTCCTGGAGGCCAAGGAGCACTTCGCCGGCTACCTCACCGTCGACTGCGAGTCGCAGGAGCGGGCGGTCGAGATCGCCAGGCGGTGGCCGGACATCCGCTACGGCGGGCGCATGGAGGTCCGGGCGGTCATGAGCGGCAGCGGGACGGAGATGTGACCACGCCCCCCGGCCCGGACGGCGCCGAGGACCTCCTGCGCACCCTCGCGCCGCAGGTCCTCGGCACGCTCGTCCGGCGGCACGGCTCGTTCGACGCGTGCGAGGACGCCGTGCAGGAGGCGCTGCTCGCCGCCGCCGTCCAGTGGCCGGGGGACGGCGTCCCGGAGAACCCGCGCGGCTGGCTGCTGACCGTCGCGACGCGGCGGCTCACCGACCAGTGGCGCAGCGAGCGGGCCCGCCGCGACCGGGAGGCCGCCGTCTTCGCCGAGGAGGTGCCCGCGCCCGGCCCGGACGAGGACCGGCCCGGCGACCGCGACGACACGGTGACGCTGCTGTTCCTGTGCTGCCATCCGGCGCTGTCGCCGCCCTCGCAGGTCGCGCTGACGCTGCGGGCCGTCGGCGGCCTGACGACGGCGGAGATCGCCAGCGCGTTCCTGGTGCCGGAGGCGACGATGGCGCAGCGGGTCAGCCGCGCCAAGCAGAAGATCAGGTCGGCCGGGGCGCGGTTCGCGATGCCGCCGCCGGGCGAGCGGGACGAGCGGCTGCGGGCCGTCCTGCACGTCCTGTACCTGATCTTCAACGAGGGGTACACCGCGTCCAGCGGGCCCGACCTGCAGCGGACCGACCTCACCGCCGAGGCCATCCGGCTGGCGCGGGCGCTGCACGGGCTGCCGCCCGGCGACGGCGAGGTCGCCGGACTGCTCGCGCTGATGCTGCTCACCGACGCCCGCCGCGCGGCCCGCACGGACGGCGGGCTGCTGATCCCCCTCACCGAGCAGGACAGGACGCGCTGGCGCCGGGACGAGATCGACGAGGGCACCGCGTTGATCACCGACGCGCTCACCTGGTCGCCGCCCGGCCCGTACCAGGTGCAGGCCGCGATCGCCGCCGTGCACGCCGAGGCCGCGCGGCCGGAGGACACCGACTGGCCGCAGGTCCTCGCGCTGTACCGGCTGCTGGCGCACCTGTCCCCGAACCCGATGGTCACGCTGAACGAGGCCGTCGCGCTGGCGATGGTGGACGGCCCGTCCGCCGGGCTCGACCTGCTGCGCCCGCTGGACGAGGACACCCGGATGTCCGGACATCACCGGCTCGCGGCCGTCCGTGCCCACCTGCTTGAAATGTCCGGCGACCGATCCGCCGCGCGGGACGCCTACTGGGAGGCCGCGCGCGCCACGACCAGCCTGCCCGAGCGGCGCTACCTGGAGACCCGCGCCGCCCGGCTCAACGGAGAAGACGGTGCGTGACCGAACGGCATGGGCCGTGCGGTGCGATGCGCCGCGCAGTCGGACTCCGATCCAATAACCTGGGTCTGTGAGCCTGCGCCTTTACGACACCGGTACTCGTAGCGTCCGCACGTTCGAGCCCCTTGAAGAGGGCCGCGTGGGGATGTACGTGTGCGGCGCCACCCCGCAGGCGTCCCCGCACATCGGGCATCTCCGCTCGGGCGTCATCTACGACGTGCTGCTGCGCTGGCTGCGCGCGTCCGGCTACGAGGTGACGTTCGCGCGCAACGTGACCGACGTCGACGACAAGATCATCGCGGTGGCGGCGGAGCGCGGCGTGCCGTGGTTCGCGATCGCCGAGGGCAACCAGCGCGTGTTCACGCAGGGCTACGACCTGCTCGGCTGCCTGCCGCCGACGATCGAGCCGCGCGCCACCGGGCACGTCCCGGAGATGATCACGCTGATGCGGCGGCTGATCGAGAAGGGGCACGCGTACGCGGCGGGCGGCGACGTGTACTTCGACGTGAAGTCGTGGGCGGACGAGTACGGCGCGCTGTCGAACCAGCGGCTGGAGAACATGCGGTCCGCCGGCGACACCCCGAACGAGGAGTTGAAGCACGACCCGCGCGACTTCGCCCTCTGGAAGGGCGCCAAGCCGGGCGAGCCGTCGTGGGAGACGCCGTGGGGCGACGGGCGTCCCGGCTGGCACCTGGAGTGCTCGGCGATGGCGACCAAGTACCTCGGGCCGACGTTCGACATCCACGGCGGCGGCGTCGACCTGATCTTCCCGCACCACGAGAACGAGATCGCCCAGTCCCAGGCGGCCGGCGACGGGTTCGCCCGCTACTGGCTGCACAACGGGCTTCTCACCGTGGACGGCGAGAAGATGAGCAAATCGGTCGGCAACGTGGTGCTGCTACCCGATCTGCTCGGAAAGGCCCGTCCGGTCGAGGTGCGCTACTACCTCGCCTCGGCGCACTACCGGTCGCTGATGGACTACACCGACGCCGCCCTGGCCGAGGCCGTCTCCGCCTACCAGCGGATAGAGGGTTTCGTCACACGCGCATCGGAAGTCGTGGGGGCGGGGTCGCTTTCGGTAGTGCCGTCGGGGTTCGCCTCTGCGCTGGACGACGATCTGGGCGTCCCGCAGGCGCTGGCCGTGCTGCACGAGACCGTCCGGGAGGGGAACAGTGCCCTCGCGTCCGGCGACCACGACGCGGTGCGGAGCCACCTGGCTTCGGTCCGGGCGATGGCGGACATCCTCGGTCTCGACCCGCTGTCGCCCCAGTGGCGCACCTCCGGCGAGGAAGACCTGCGTCCCGTCGTGGACGCCCTCGTCGCGGTCGCGCTGGAACAGCGGCAGGCGGCCCGCGCCCGCAAGGACTACGGGGCGGCCGACGCCATCCGCGACAGCCTGTCGGAGGCCGGCGTCCTCGTCGAGGACACCCCGCAAGGGCCGCGCTGGGAACTGAAGCGCGGCTAGTACCGGATAAAATCGAACGTTCGCGGGGGTTCGTCGCCGTCCCGCTGAGATCTTGAGCCGCCCGGCAGCCGCGAGGGCGAGTGAGCACGCAATCGTCGCAAGGGGCGTAATCGACAATGGCAGCAAAACGCAAGGGCAAGGGACCCACCCCCAAGGCCGAGGACCGGCACTGGCACGGCAAGCGCCAGAAGGCCCGCGCCGTCAAGAGCGCCAAGCGCACCGGCACCCCGACGGTGGGTCCGGGCGTGCGCGCGAAGGACGCTCCGGAGTCGCGTCCGGCCGGCCGTCCCGCCGGGGCGCGGCGCGCGACCGGTGAGGTCCCGGAGCTGGTCACGGGACGGAACCCGGTCGTGGAAGCGCTGCGTGCCAAGGTCCCCGGCACCGCGCTGTACGTGATGTCCGGGACGGACGAGCGGGTGCGCGAGTCCATCCAGATGGCCGCCGACCGCCGCATCCCGCTGCTGGAGACTGGCAAGAACGAGCTGGACCGGCTGACCGACGGCGCCGTCCACCAGGGCATCGCGCTGCAGGTCAAGCCGTACCGGTACGCGCACCCCGACGACCTGCTCAAGGGGACGGCCCCGCTGATCGTCGCGGTGGACGGCATCACCGACCCGCGCAACCTCGGCGCGATCGTCCGGTCCGCGGCCGCGTTCGGCGCGACGGGCGTCGTCGTGCCGGAGCGGCGCGCGGCGGGGGTCACGGCGGGGGCGTGGAAGTCATCCGCCGGCACGCTCGCCTCGATCCCGGTCGCGCAGGCCACGAACCTGACGCGGCAGCTGAAGGCGTACCAGAAGGCCGGCTGCTTCGTCGCCGGGCTGGACGCGGACGGCGGCGTGAGCGTCGCCGACCTTGAGGTCGCGTCCGGACCGTTCGTGCTGGTCGTGGGCTCGGAGGGCAAGGGGCTCGGACGCCTGGTCGCCGACACCTGCGACCTGCTCGTCACGATCCCGATGCCGGGCACCGCCGAGTCGCTCAACGCCGGAGTCGCCGCGGGCATCGCCTTGTACGAGGTGAGCCGCCTGCGCACGTGAGCGAGTTGCCTCAACACCCGCAGGGCTCGCGCCCCGAATGGCCACTGGTCATGACCGGTTGGCAGCTCACGGTCGGCGGGCTGGTCCCCTTTCAGCCCGAAGCCCGCCGCCTGAGGAACGCCTTCTCGGCCTCGTCCTCCGTACGCTCCATGGCCTCGCCGTAGGCTTCGGCGGCCTCCGCGTCCCGCCCCAGGCGCCTCAGCAGATCAGCACGAATCGCATGGAACAAGTAGTACTGCCCGAGGTCGAGCCGATCCACCAACTCCAGCGCGGCCTCGACCCCCCTCGACCTCGGCCACCGCCACGGCCCGGTTGAGCGCGACGACCGGACTCGGCGCCACCGCCATCAACTGGTCGTACAACCGGAGAATCTGGTCCCACCGCGTATCCCCGCCCGAGCTGTGCACCGCGTTGATGGCCGCCTGAATCTGGTACGGCCCAGGCCGGTCGATCTCCAGGCACCGCCGGACGAGATCCCGCCCCTCCTCCACGAGCCCGCGATCCCACAACCCGCGGTCCTGCCGGTCGAGGAGCACCAACTCCCCGTCCCGCCGCCTCGCCGTCCTGCGCGACTCGACGAGCAGCATCAGCGCGAGCAGCCCGAGCACCTCGGGCTCGTCCGGCATCAGCTCCTTGAGAACGCGCCCAAGCCTGACCGCTTCGACCGCGAGTTCTTCGCTCCCGCCATACCCCTGGTTGAACACCAGGTAGACGACGGCGAGCACCGCGGACAGCCGTCCGGGAAGCTCCTCCGCCTCCGGAACCCGGTAGGGGATCTTCGCGTCCCGGATCTTCCCCTTGGCCCTCACCAGCCGCTGCGCCATCGTCTTCTCCGGCACCAGGAACGCCCGCGCGATCTCCGCCGTCGACAACCCGCCCAGCAGCCGCAACGTCAACGCGACCCGCGCCTGCATCCCCAGCGCCGGATGGCAGCACGTGAAAATGAGCCGCAGCCGCTCGTCCCGCACGGAATGCACCTCGACCGGCCGGGTGGCGGTCATCAGCACCGCCTCCGCCTGCTTGCCCGCCCGCGCGGCCTCCCGCCGCAGCCGGTCGATCGCCTTGTTCCGCGCCGTCGTGATGATCCACCCGGCCGGGCTGGGCGGCGCGCCGTGCTCCGGCCACCTGCGCACCGCCTCCGCGAACGCGTCCTGGACCGCCTCCTCGGCGACGTCCACGTCACCGAAGACTCGGACCAGGACGGCCACCGCCCGCCCGTGCTCCTCCCGGAAGACTTGCTCGATCACACCTCGCCCTGGAACGGCCGCACCTCGATCTGCAGCCCCGTCGCGCGCGCGAACCTCGCCGCCACCTTCAGCGCCGCGTCCAGATCCTCCACCTTGATGATCGTGACACCGCCGATGTGCTCCTTGCCCTCCGCCCACGGCCCGTCCGTCGCGATCACGTCGTCGTCCCGCACCTTCACCACGGTGCTCGCCTCGGGCCCGTGCAGCCCCCGCCCGAACACCCAGCACTCCTCCCGCTCCAGATCCCGCCGGATCTTCGCGAGCTCCGCCATCACCGGGCCCAGCACCTCCGGCGGCGGCGGGTCGCCCACTGGCTGGATCATGTTGAGCGCGTAAAGCTTCATGCCTCCTCCTTCTCATACGTTGCGATCACGACCCCGGTCGACGTGGTGACCGAATCCACCAGCCGCAGACCCTGCTCGACCCTCTCGAAGAGCCGCAGCCCGCTCCCCAGCACCAGCGGATGGACCATCAGCAGCCACTCGTCTACCAGGCCCTGCCGCATGAGCTCCCGCGAAAGCTCCCCACTCCCGATCACCGTGAGCCCCGTACGCCGCTTGATCTCGCCCACGCCGGCCACGTCCCGTACGAGCACCGAGTTCTCCCAGGGCAGGGGCTCGCCCAACGTCCGCGACACCACATACTTCGTGACCCGGTTCAGGACGTCCGTGAACGGGTTCCCGTCCGTCTGCCCAGGCCAGAACCCGTAGAGGTCCTCGTACGTCCGCCGCCCGAGCAGCACGGCCCCGTCCCCGCCCATGCGCTTGCCCATCTCAGCGCCCATGACCTGATCGTTCCCCGCCACGGCCCACCCACCGCGCCCGAACCCGCCCCGCGTGTCCTCATCGGCCGCGGCCGGCCCCTGCATGACCCCGTCCAGCGACAGATGCTCGACCAGAACCAGCTTCCCCATGGGATCCCTCCGGATGTCGTCCTCTCACCCCCTACACG
>NZ_SMKY01000361.1 GCF_004349235.1 Actinomadura darangshiensis
CGCGGCCGACACCACCGCCGCGGACCCCGCCGTCCGGCTCACCCGCCGCCAGCTCCTGGACGGCGCCGGCATCGACGAGGCCCTCCTCGCCCGCCTGGAGGAGTACGGGCTCCTGCGCCGGACCGGAGGGCACTACGAGGGCGACGCCCTGAACATCGCCCGCGTCGCCGCCGCGCTCGGCGAGTTCGGCTTCGAGGTCCGGCACCTGCGCGCCGTCAAGGCCGCCGCCGACCGCCAGGTCGGCCTCATCGAGCAGATGGTCGCCCCGCAGCTGCGCCGCCGCGGCAGCGGCGCGCACGAGCAGGCCGCCGAGACCGCCCGCGAGATCGCCGCGCTCTCCGTCCGGCTGCACGCCGCCCTGGTCAACGCGGGTCTGCGCGAAAGCCTCGACCCCTGATCATGGGGGCCGTGCAGGATTTTCCCGGTCTCGCCGCGCCGCGAGGTGTCCGGGCCTGGGTGTACGTTGGCTACATGGTTCGGTCAGACTTCGACCCGCCGCACATGATCGAGACAGCGAGAACCTGCAGGGAGCCGCTGTGAAGCAGATGGAGGTCGTCGGCGTCCGGGTCGAGATGCCCTCCAATCAGCCGATCGTCTTGCTGAAGGAGACGGAGGGCGACCGCTACCTGCCCATCTGGATCGGGGCGGTCGAAGCGACCGCGATCGCCTTCGCCCAGCAGGGTGTGCTGCCCGCCCGGCCCCTCACCCACGACCTGTTCCGCGACGTGCTCGACGCCCTCAGCGTCCAGCTCCGCACGGTCAACATCACCGACCTGCGCGAGGGCATCTTCTTCGCCGACCTCATCTTCTCCAACGGCGTCGAGGTGAGCGCCCGCCCGTCCGACTCCATCGCCCTCGCCCTGCGCACCGGCGCCACGATCTTCGCCAGCGAGGACGTCCTGGAAGAGGCCGGCGTCGCCATCCCGGACGAGCAGGAGGACGAGGTCGAGAAGTTCCGCGAGTTCCTCGACACGATCTCCCCGGAGGACTTCGGCCGCGCCGGCTGACGGCTCGGGTGGGCGAGCCGTGGTCGCAACCCGCGAACTGCCGCATTCCTGAGGCTCCGCATCTGAAACTCCTGGTGTGCTGGCCGTGGTGTGCGGGCGGGTGTGTGGGGAATGTCACGGAGGGGGGTAAGTTCACAAGGTGGCGGGATTGGTCGTCCATCACCCCGGACCTGGTGGTTTTCTACGGGGGGCCATCGGGGTATGGAGTGCGTTGGCGGCGAAGGTGCGCAGTTTGCCCACGTGAAGCCGGTTCATCCGGGCATGCGACGCGCCGACGGTGAACGTTGACCACGCCCTGACCGGCACCTACCGTGCTGGTGGAACACCCGTGGTGTAATTCGTCAAACCCCCTTGACGAAACGCCACGGGGTGATAGAAGCCGGAGGTCCGCGTGGCGGTGAGCAGCGGCGAGGGCAAGGCGACCCCCGAGAGGCACATGGCGTCCCGGCGTGCCGGAGAGCAGGGACTGCTCTTCGACACCCAGGTCTCCGCGCCACCGGAGGATGTCGGCTACCGCGGCCCGACGGCGTGCGCGGCGGCGGGGATCACCTACCGGCAGCTCGACTACTGGGCCCGCACCAAGCTGGTCGAGCCCGGCGTGCGGTCCGCGCACGGGTCGGGCAGCCAGCGGCTCTACGGCTTCCGCGACATCCTGGTCCTGAAGGTCGTGAAGCGGCTGCTGGACACGGGCGTCTCCCTGCAGCAGATACGTACCGCCGTCACCCATCTGCGCGACCGCGGCGTGCAGGACCTGGCGCAGATCACCCTGATGAGCGACGGCGTCAGCGTGTACGAGTGCACCTCGGCGGACGAGGTCGTCGACCTGCTGCAGGGCGGGCAGGGCGTGTTCGGCATCGCGCTCGGCCGAGTATGGCAGGAGGTGGAGGGGAGCCTGGCGGAACTCCCCGGCGAACGCGCCGCCGCGGACGACGCGGACCCTTCCGGCCACCCCCACGATGAGCTCGCCAACCGGCGCCGCGCGCGCCGCACCGGCTGAAGCCTCAGAGCGCCTCCTTGCGCTGCAGGAACGCGAACGCCCCCCAGCCCGGCAGGACCGGCAGCCACAGCGTGAGCAGCCGGTAGAGGAGCACGGCGGACGTCGCCGTCTCCGCCGTCAGCCCCGAGATCGTCAACGCCAGGGTGAGGGCGCCCTCGACGGCGCCCAGGCCGCCCGGCGTCGGTGCCGCCGAGCCGACCGCGTTCGCGGTGAGGAAGACCAGCACCACCGTCGTCCACGGCAGCGACCCGCTGAACGCGCGGATCGACGCGTCCAGGCACAGCGAGAAGGCCAGGGTGAGGAGCAGTGACCCGCCGATCCCGGTGCAGAGCTTCTTCGGTGACTGCAGGACGTCCACCAGGCGCGGGACGACGCCCGAGAACATGCTCCTGAGCCGCGACGTGACGACCCGCCTCACCCGGGGGACGGTCAGCGTGAGGCCCGCGAGCAGGCCCAGTGTCAGGACGGCGATCACGATCGTCCGGGACGGCGCCAGGTCCTGCGTCGCCTTGGTCGTCGAGCCGGTCAGGAACCCGAACAGGACCAGCAGCAGGATGTGCGTGGCCAGCCCCACCAGCTGGGACGCGCCTACGCTGGCGACCGCGAGGGTGGGGCGGACGCCCGAGCGCTGCAGGTAGCGCGTGTTGACGGCGACGCCGCCCACGGCGGCGGGCGCGACCAGTTTCACGAACGAGGCGGCGACCTGCGCCAGCACCGTCCGCCACAGCGGCAGCCGTTCCGGGACGAACCCCATCAGCATCAGCGCGGCGGCCACGTAGGTGAGCGCGGCCGCCCCCAGCGCGCCGGCCACCCAGTGCCAGCTCGCCGTCGCCGCCAGACGCCCGACGTCCAGGCTCGCCACCTGCGGGATGACGATGTAGGCCGCGACGGACAGGGCCACGATGCTGAAGATGGTGCGGGGCCGGAACCGCTCCAGCCTGGCCGGCGCCGCCTCCGTCTCCGGCGTCAGCCGGACGATCTGCTCCCGGATCCGGGTGAGCAGGTCCCGGTGGTGCCGCAGCTCCGTGCGCGTCATCCGGGACAGCGCCACCCGCTGCAGCAGCGGCACCGCCGCGCCCAGGCTCTCCTCGCCCAGCACGGACGCCGCCGTCCGGACCGCCCGCTCGGGGCTCGTCCGCAGCGCCAGCGTGGTGAGGAGCTGCGCGAGGTCGAGGCGCAGCGCCAGGTCGCCCGCCGCCGTCTCCCCGGACCGCAGCCCCGTCACGTAGGCGAGGCCGTCCTCGCCGACGAGGATCGCCCCGCCCTCCAGCCGGCGGTGCGCGAGCCGGCCCCCCTGCAGCGCCCTGAACTGCCGCCACACGTCCGTCAGCAGCTCGTCGGTGATCTCGTCGCTGGGGACGTCCCCGAGCCGCCGCCCCGGCACGTGCTCGTAGGCCAGCAGCGCCGCCTCGGTGCCGACCTCGCAGGCGCCGACGAGCCGCGGGGTCCGGGCGCCCGCCGCGTCCACGGCGTAGGCCATCAGCGACTCCAGCTCCAGGGACCGGCGCAGCGACCGCAGCGTCCGCCCGGTCGTGTCGGCGCGCAGCCGCAGCAGCCGCCAGACGCGGTAGATCAGCCCGGCGGTCTGCTGGTCCCGGTCCAGGACGCGGACCTCCAGGTCCCAGTCGCCGTGCAGGCCGCGCCCCACCGGCAGCCGGGCGCCGCCGCCGTCCGGGGGAGCGGGCGCGAGGACGACGCCGTAGCGGCGGGCGTCCTCACCGTCGGCGGCGTCGCCGCCGTCCAGGCGCGCCCCCCGCTTCGGCCGGAGCCCGAGGCGTTCCAAGGACGCGACGACCGTCCGGCCGCTCGGCCGCGGATTCGGTGTCCCGACGGCGTAGAGGGTGCCGTGGCCGATGGCGCGTCCCAGCACGTAGGTGGCGGCCAGCGCGGCGACGGAGGCGTAGGAGGCGGTCAGCCCGGTCAGCGCCGCCAGGCCGATCATGGTCCAGGTGGCGGCCTGCCAGCGGACGCGGCCCGCCATCCCGACTGCGCTGACGAACGCGATCACCGGGGCGATGTCGGTGTGCACCGGCGCGGTCGCGGTCCCGCCCCAGATCAGCGAGTCCAGCACGCCGCCCGGGGCGGCCCGCACCACCAGGTCGTCCAGGCCCACCGTGACCCCGAACGCGATCACGGCGGCCAGCAGCGCGATCGCGACGCGTGTCCCGTCCTTGTGGAACAGCCGCTCGACGGCGAACGCGATCGGGACCGCCAGCACCCCGAAGCTGGACACCAGCGTCGCGAGCGTCAGCAGCAGCCGGGGCGCGTGCGCGGTGCCCTGCACGATGTCGGTCTGCAGGCCGTGGGTGGTCTGCTGCGCGATCGACACCAGCAGCATCACCGCCGCCAGCCCCACCATCGAGGCCGCGAACCTGATCGCGTCGGACGGGCGGCGGATCCGGTCGGGCTGGGCGGGCTCGTCGACGGGCACACCGGCGGTCGCACCCGTCCTCGGGCGCACCGCGCCGCCCTGGGTCCGTGTCACGCCGTACCGCCGCCCCGACCATCCGTCATCGTGATCAGCGTCCCAGACCCGGCGGCACCGCGTCGAGCGCCGGTCCCGTGCGACGGCGTCACCGCGACTTTGGGTAGGGTTTCTCCCAGGACATGCCGTCGACCCTGTGCGGGAGAGATCCCACGCCGCCAGCGTGGGGCGCCGAAGGGGCAACCTCCCCGGAACCTCTCAGGCAAAAGGACCGCGCGGACGAGGCACCTCTGGAAAGCAGGCGTCGATCCCCGCACGCGGGGAAGGCGGCTCACCGAAGGGGAAACCCCGCCGCGCGGGTGAAGCTCTCAGGTGCCGATGACAGAGGGGGAGACCGGCCGCCGGCCCGCGTGCCGGCGGTGGCCCTGAGCGACCGCAGCAGCCAGGAGGCTCTCCATGACCGCCCAGTTCTTCGCCCCCGTGGCCGCGCCGCAGCATCCCCGGTCCGCGTTCGCCGACCGGCACATCGGCCCCTCCCCGGACGACCAGGCGCGGATGCTCGCCGCCATCGGGTTCTCCGGCATCGAGGCGCTGGCCGACGCCGCGGTCCCCGCCGCGATCCGCACGTCCCGGCCGCTGGCGCTGCCGCCCGCGCTGAGCGAGACCGCCGCGCTGGACCGGCTCCGCGAGCTGGCGTCCCGCAACACCGTGCTGACGTCCATGATCGGGCTCGGCTACCACGGGACCATTACGCCCGGCGTCGTCATGCGGAACGTCTTGGAGAACCCCGGCTGGTACACCGCCTACACGCCCTACCAGCCGGAGATCTCCCAGGGCCGGCTGGAGGCGCTGCTGAACTTCCAGACGGTGGTCGGCGACCTGACCGGCCTGCCCGTCGCCAACGCCTCCATGCTGGACGAGGGCACCGCGGCCGCCGAGGCGATGGCGCTCGCCCACCGCGTCTCCAAGCGCAAGGAGCCGGGCACGTTCCTCGTCGATGCCGACACGCTCCCGCAGACGATCGAGGTCGTCCGGACGCGCGCGGTTCCGCTCGGCATCGAGGTGGTCACCGCCGACCTGTCCGGGGGGCTGCCGGACGGCGACTTCTTCGGCGTGCTGCTGCAGTACCCGGGCGCGTCCGGCGCCGTCCGCGACCTGGAGCCGGTCATCGCGCAGGCGCACGAGCGCGGCGCCAAGGCGGTCGTCGCCGCCGACCTGCTCGCGCTGACGCTGCTGCGCCCGCCGGCCGAGGCCGGCGCCGACATCGCGGTGGGCTCGGCGCAGCGGTTCGGCGTCCCGTTCGGGTTCGGCGGCCCGCACGCCGGCTACATGGCGGTCGGCGAGGGCATCCAGCGGCAGCTGCCCGGGCGCCTGGTCGGCGTGTCGGTCGACGCGGACGGCGCCACCGCCTACCGGCTGGCGCTGCAGACCCGCGAGCAGCACATCCGCCGGGAGAAGGCCACCAGCAACATCTGCACCGCGCAGGTCCTGCTCGCCGTGATGGCGAGCATGTACGCGGTCTACCACGGGCCCGAGGGGCTCGCCGCGATCGCGCAGCGGACGCACCGCCGCGCCGCCGAGATCGCCGCCGGGCTGCGCGCCGGGGGAGTGGAGATCGTCCACGACGCCTTCTTCGACACCGTCCTCGCCCGCGTGCCCGGCCGCGCCGCCGAGGTCGTCGCCGCCGCCCGCGAGCGGGGGGTCAACCTGCGCCCGGCCGGCGCCGACCACGTCGGGATCGCCTGCGACGAGACGACGCTGCCCGAGCACGTCGCGGCCGTCCTGGAGGCGTTCGGCGCCTCCGCCGCCGAGGACGTCCCCGAATCGTTCCCGGACGCGCTGCGCCGCGAGAGCCCCTACCTCACCCACCCGGTCTTCCACGCGCACCGCTCCGAGACCGCCATGCTGCGCTACCTGCGCAGGCTCCAGGACAAGGACATCGCGCTCGACCGCTCGATGATCCCGCTCGGCTCCTGCACGATGAAGCTGAACGCGACCGCCGAGATGGAGCCGGTCACCTGGCCGGAGTTCGCGAACATCCACCCGTTCGCCCCGGTCGACCAGGCCGCCGGCTACGTCGAGCTCATCGGCGAGCTCGAGGGCTTCCTCGCCGAGATCACCGGATACGCGCAGGTCTCCGTCCAGCCGAACGCCGGGTCCCAGGGGGAGCTGGCCGGGCTGCTCGCCATCCGCGGCTACCACGCGTCCCGCGGCGAGGAGCACCGCGACGTGTGCCTGATCCCGTCCTCGGCGCACGGCACCAACGCCGCCAGCGCCGTCATGGCCGGGATGCGCGTCGTCGTCGTGAAGTGCGACGAGGGCGGCAACGTGGCCCTCGACGACCTGCACGCCAAGATCGGCAAGCACGGCGACCGGCTCGCCGCGATCATGGTGACCTACCCGTCCACGCACGGCGTCTTCGAGGAGACGATCACCGACGTCTGCGCCGCCGTGCACGAGGCGGGCGGCCAGGTCTACGTGGACGGCGCCAACCTCAACGCGCTCGTCGGCCTCGCCCGCCCCGGCGAGTTCGGCTCGGACGTCTCCCACCTCAACCTGCACAAGACGTTCTGCATCCCGCACGGCGGCGGCGGCCCCGGCGTCGGCCCGATCGGCGTCCGCGAGCACCTCGCCCCGTTCCTGCCGAACCACCCGCTGCGCGAGGAGGCCGGTCCGGCCAGCGGCGTCGGCCCGATCTCCGCGGCCCCCTGGGGCTCGGCAGGCATCCTGCCGATCTCCTGGGCCTACATCGCGATGATGGGGCCGGACGGCCTGCGCGCCGCCACCGAGGGCGCCATCGTCGGCGCCAACTACCTGGCCGCCCGGCTCGCCCCCCATTACCCGATCCTCTACACCGGCCGGAACGGCCTCGTCGCGCACGAGTGCATCGCCGACCTCCGCAAGATCACCAAGGACACCGGGATCACCGCCGAGGACGTCGCCAAGCGCCTCATCGACTACGGCTTCCACGCCCCGACGCTCTCCTTCCCCGTCGCCGGCACCCTGATGATCGAGCCCACCGAGTCCGAGGACCTCGCCGAGCTCGACCGGTTCTGCGACGCCATGATCGAGATCCGCCGGGAGGTCCAGCGCGTCGCCGACGGCGGCTACGACCGCGAGGACAACCCGCTCAAGAACGCCCCGCACACCGCCGGCTGCCTCGTCTCCGACGACTGGAAGCACGCCTACACCCGCGAGGAGGCCGCCTACCCCGTCCCGTCCCTGCGCGAGAACAAGTACTGGCCGCCCGTCCGCCGCATCGACCAGGCCTACGGCGACCCCCGAGACGCTGCGGGACGCGGCATGAGCGCCCCGCAGATGCCCGAACTACCGCCCGAACTCGCTGCCGCCGTCCAGCGCGCCGCTATGCCGGACTTCGACCGCTGGCACCAGATGATCCGCT
>NZ_SMKY01000362.1 GCF_004349235.1 Actinomadura darangshiensis
GGTGGGGGGTCAGGGCGGTTGTGATTAGGGCTGCTAGTTGTTGGGCGGTGTTGAAGTGGGGGGTTAGGCGGGTCTTGGTCATGGCGAAGGAGGTGGCGGTGGTGGTGTCGGCGTAGACGTAGCTGCCGCCGCCGCCGACCCAGCCGAACGTGGTGGGTGAATCGTTTGGGCTGGTGCCGATGCGGCCCAGTGGGTAGCCGAGGGCCAGGCGTGCTTGGTTGCCGAAGACCTGGTCGGTGCCTTCGAAGGCCACCGCCGTCACTTCCTGGAGTTGGTGCGAATCCATTAGCCGGCCGTCTAGGACTGCGGCGTTCATGGCGGCGATTCCCCGTGCGGTGAAGGTGCCGACCGACGGGATGTCGGCTTCCAGGATGTCTTGGCTGTTGGCCATGGCCGCGGTCGGTTGCAGTTCCCAGGGCGCGAGAATTGCGTCGCCGTCGGGTGGGACGGTCGGGCTTGGGGCGGAGTCTTCGATGCGTGCCAGGCGGGGCAGGTCGGTTTTGGGTACGCCGAAGTACAGGTCGCCGTCGATGTCGAGGGGTGTAGTGATCCACTCGTGTAGGAGTTGCCGCATCGGTTTGCCCGTGACCCGGCGTGCGATCTCGCCGACTAGGAAGCCGAAGGTGAATGAGTGGTAGCCCGTTTTGGTCCCGGGGCGCCATTGCGGTTCGGCGTCGGCGATCGCGGTGCAGACTCGCGACCAGTCGGGCAGGTCGGCAGGGGTGATGGTGCGTGGCATTGCCGGAACGCCGGCCGTGTGGGTGAGCACGTGCCGGAGAGTTGTGGCCGCCTTGCCTTGGGCCCCGAACTCTGGCCACAGGTCGGCCACGGGTGTGTCGTATCCGACCGTGCTGTTCTTGACTAGCAGGTGCGCGATCAGCGCCGTCATGGTCTTGCCGGAGGAGAAGCTGAAGAATGGGGTTTGCGGGGTCGTCCTGCGGCCGGTCTGGCTGTCGGCTACGCCGGCGACGGCGTCGACGACGAGAGCACCATGGTGGTAGACGGCCACCTGCAAGCCGGTTTCGGCTCCGGTGTCGACGAGTTCGTCGAGGACGCCCTGGACCTTCTGCTGCAGTGAGGGCATCGCCGTCACCGGCTCGGCCACGTGTAGCGAGTCTGGCTGGACGCCGGCAGCTTGCCGAAAGCGAATCCGGCGGTCGGCGCGACTCGATACAGCCTGACGTCGCCGGCGATGACCGCCTCGCCCATCCGGTACCAGGTGCCCTCGGGGTTGGTCAGATGCGCGCCGTATTTGCGTTCGAAGTCTGCGACGGCCTGTTCGCGCTTCGCTCGCTCGTCCACGACGGATGCGACACCCTCGATGACGACGTCCACACCGGTCAAAGTATTCGTGCCGGTCGTCAGTGTGCAGCGGGGGTTGTCATCGAGGTTCTGCGCCTTGCGCTCCTGGCCGCCTGTGGTGAAGCACATGCCATCCAGGCTCCATGCCACCAGCAGCGGCGTCACGTGCGGTCGCCCGTCGGGCCGCACTGTAGAAAGCCAGAAGACCTCCGCCTCAGCGAGGATCGCCAGCGTCGACGTCCAGGGCGTCGCTTGCGCGCCTGGAGACGAGAACGGTCCCAGCGCGGCTTCCGGTTCGTGGCTCATCAAGCCCTCCAGTGTGGTCTACCTGTGGTCTTGATGATGACCTGCGCTCGCCAAGAAACTCATCGGTCTGCGCGTGTACCCGAGTTGTCTGTATTGGCGGCTGGGGTCAGGGGGTTGCCGGTGGCGTGGAGGGCCAGGGCGGCGGCGCCGAAGAGGCCGGCGTCCCGGGACAGCGTTGTGGGCGATACGCGCAGGTCGCGGAGGTAGGGCATGCCCGCACGGGCGGTGATGGCGGTGCGGAGCGGGGCCAGGAGGAGGTCGCCGGTGGCCGCTACGCCGCCGCCTAGGACGACGTTCTGGATGTCCAGGACGGAGGCGGTGTTGACGATCGCGGTGGCGAGGGCGTCGGCGGCGCGGTGGAAGGCTGCGAGCGGGATGGCGGCGCCTTCGCGGGCGGCGGCCGCCAAGGCCTTGGCGTCGGGGCGGCCGGTGGCAAGCGTCCAGCCCTGGGCGAGGGCCCAGCGGACCATGCTGGGGCCGCCGGCGATCGTCTCCAGGCAGCCGCGGGCGCCGCAGACGCAGGGCTCGCCGTCGAGGTCGAGGATGACGTGGCCGATGTGGCCGGCGTTGCCGGTGCGTCCCGTCCAGGGGCGGCCGTCGATGATGAGGCCGCCTCCGACGCCGGTCGACACGACGATGCCGAGGAGGGACGAGCCGCCGTGGCCGCCGCGCCACCATTCGCCGAGCGCCATGCACTGGGCGTCGCCCGCGAGGGAGACGGGGACTCCCGGCACGAGGCGCTGGACGGCGGAGACGAGCGGGTAGCCGCGCCAGCGGGGGATGTTGATCGGGCTGACCGTGCCGGCGACCGTGTCGATCGGGCCGGCCGAGGCGATTCCCACGGCCGTCAGGCCGGGGGCGGCGAAGTCGGCGACGAGGCCGCGGAGGGTGGCGGTGGGCGACTGGCCGACGGGGTGCTCGGCGCGGTCGAGGAGGGTCCCGGTGGCGTCGATGCGGGCGACGGCGAACTTGGTGCCGCCGATGTCGAGGGCGAGGACGGTCATGGCTCGATGCTGGGGAGCGCGCGGTAGAGGGTGCCGTTTCCGGTGAGGCTCGCCGCGGGCGCGGCGGCCGGGATGAAGGCGGCTTCGCCTCGGTTGAGGGTCAAGGTGCGATCTGTCGTGAGATGGGCTTCGCCTTCGACGCAGAGAAGTGTCTGCGGAAGGCCGGTGGGGAGGACGTCGGGGTCTTCGGTCAGGTCGTGACGGGCCAAAGTGAATTCTTCGGCGGCGGCCTGGTAGTGCAGGTCGGCTGTCGGTTCGATGCGGTCGGGGGTGGTCGGGGCGAATTCGACCACGCGCATCAGTTCGGGGACGTCTATGTGCTTCCCCGTGAGGCCGCACCGGAGGACGTTGTCGGAATTGGCCATCACCTCGATGGTGAGGCCGCCCAGGTAGGCGTGGGGTACTCCGGCGTCCAGGAAAAGGGCCTGGCCGGGCTTGAGCCGCACGTGGTTGAGCAGGAGTGCGGCGAGGATGCCGGGGTCGCCCGGGTACGCACGGGCGATGTCGGCGTAGACGCCGGTCAGCGCCGGTTCCACGGCGGCCTGGATGGGCCGGGACGTCTCGTCCAGCATCTGGGTCAGGACGGTTTGGAGCGCTTGCGCGGGGGGCTCGTCGCGGAGCGTCCCGATCCATGGGCGCAGTTCGGCGACCGTCAGGCTTTCGAGTAGATCGGCGGTTTCGGCGGGGTCTCGGAAGCCGCAGAGGCCGTGAAAGTCGGTCAGGGCGCAGACCATCTCCGGCTTGTGGAAAGGGTCCTTGTAGGTGCGGCTGTAGTCGTCGACCGGAATGCCTTGGGCTTCCTCGCGGGCGAATCCGGCTTCGGCCTGTGCCGTGGTCGGGTGCACCTGAAGGGAGAGCGGTTTTTCGACGGCCAGGACTTTGAGCAGATAGGGCAGTGACGCCCCGAATCGGCCGGTCGACGGGGCACCGAGCATTCCGGCCGGGTCGCGTTCGATGAGGACGTCCAGGGGTGTTCCGGCCACGCTGGACGGGGCGGCGGGGTGCGCGCCGACCCACAGTTCGGCCTGCGGGCGTCCGTCCGGCTCGACGCCGAGCAGCGCGGGCAGCGCGGTCCGCGACCCCCAGTCGTAGGGCCGGATCACGGTGGTCAGCGGCAGTGGCACCAACCTGCGCGATCTCCTCACTCGGCGCGCCGCGACGGGAGGACGGCGCTCGTGAGGACAGCGTACAAGCGCCGGCGGGCTGATGATCTCAGGCCCGCATCCGGACCGCGTAGGCGGTGAGGCGGGTCGTGAGGCGCAGGGCGCCGGGGCCGTGCCAGTCCGCGCGGCGGGCCGGCCACGCGTAGCACGGCGCGCCGTCGCTGATCAGGCCCTCGATGCCGGGCAGGCCCAGCGACTCGGCCGCGAACTCGTACAGCGGGACGAGCCGCGGCACGATCACGCCGTAGTCGAGGGCGCGCGGCAGCAGTCCCTCCGCCGCGACCAGGTCCCCGGCCAGCAGTTCGTCCAGCGGGTACCGCTCGGGGAACGCGCGGCGCAGGTCCAGGAAGAACCCGACCGACCCGCCGCGCGGGTCGCCGAGCAGCCCGCCGAGGGGCGCGAACACGCCGAGCGCCAGCCTGGGCCGCGCCACCAGCGCGTGCGCGTACAGGACGCGGACGAGCGCGACGTTCATCAGGAACCGCTCGGCCGGCAGCTCGGCGAGGGCGAGCGGTTCGGCACCGAGGTAGCCGGCGACGACGCTGGCGTTGTGGGCGCGGTACCAGGCCGCCGGCGACGGGTCCCGGAGGAACGCGCCCCACAGGCGGACGCCGCGCGACGACGGTTCGCCGCGGTGGCCGCCGTCCAGCAGCGCGGCCTCCGCCTTGTCGCGCAGCAGCCGGTCGTTGACCGCACGCCACCAGCGGCTGCCCGGTGGCTCCCCGCCCGGTGGATTGAGGACGCCGCGGGCGATCTCCCACCGCAGGAAGCTCAGCTCGGCGCGGCCGTAGCGGACCAGGTCGCCGGCGTAGAAGGCGGCGGCGAGCCGGAGCCGTCCCGCCGCGCCCTTCGCGGCGTCCCGCACCCTGGTGTCCGCCGCCTCCGCCGCGTCGGTCATGCCCCGCCTCCGATCAGCCGGCCCCCTACTCCATGCACGGTGCCCGTTACGGCACGGGTTCAGCACCGGCCTGGTGAACCTTGTGGGGTCTTGTCAGCGAACTGATAAGCGGGGACGTCGGCCGTTCGGCCGAGCCCCTAAGATGAACGCTCAGGGGGTGGTGGACGTGGGCAAGCACAACAAGCCGGCGACGCGGGCGTGCCCCGGCTGCAACGGCACCGGAACCAGCACCGCCACCCGCGAGCAGTGCAACGTCTGCCGCGGCACCGGCCGTATCTGAACCCCGCGGGTCAGCGCTGCCTGATCACCGGTCCGGCGGGTTCCGCACGCACCTGGAGCGCCGGTCGCCGGCGCCGCGACTGCGTGAGCGTGACCGCGAGGGCGGCGGCACAGGACGTCCAGGCCAGGACGGAGTAGCCGCCGGCCGACAGCACGACGGTGGAGAGCAGGCTCGCCGCGGCGGCGATCATCCAGACGGCGGCGTCGACGGCGCCCTCGACGTGCGGGCGTTCCGCTTCCGGGAGGTCGCGGGCGAGGCGGCCGCTGCCGCCGACGAAGCAGAGGTTCCATCCGTAGCCGAGCAGGAAGAGCGCCACGGGACGTCCCAGCGAGCCGGTCGCGACGGCCGCGAGAGCCGTGGAGAGCGCCAGGGTGAGCAGCCCGCCGAGGATCACCGGGCGGTGGCCGAACCGGTCGAACAGGCGGCCGGACACCGGCGACAGGGCGAACATGCCGAGGGTGTGCGCGGACAGCGTCATGCCGACCGCCCCAAGGCCGTCGCCGTGCATGTGCATCTCCAGCGGCGCGGCCGTCATGACGGCGACCATCACGACCTGCGCCGTCACCATCACCGTCAGCGCGGAGCGCGCGGCCGGCGTCCGGACCAGCCTGCGGAACGGCGGCGGGGCCTGTGCACCGGCCCGGACGCGCGGCCCGCCGGTCGCGGCGAGGGCCGCGGCCGCGCAGGTGAGGGCGGCCAGCAGGAACGGCCCGGTGAACGCCGTCCAGCCGATCGCGGTGGCGGCCGCGCCGGACGGGTCGAGCAGCAGCGGGCCGCCGACGGCGCCGGCCGCCGAGCACCACACGACGAGCCCGATGGCGGAGCCGCGCCGTCCGGGCGGCCGGAGATCGGCGGCCGCGTACCGCGAGAGCTGGGCGCCGGCGTTGCCGAGCCCGAGCAGCAGCAGGCCGAGGCAGAGCCCGACGACGTCGCCGTTCGCGACCGCCACGGCGGCCAGGCAGGCGCCCGCGCCGGCGGCGGCGTAGCCGAGGACGAAGGTGGCGCGCCGGCTCATCCGCCGCACCAGCCGGGTCAGCGCCAGCGCGCCGAGGCCCGTCCCGACGATGCCGGCGGTGTTCGGGACGCCTCCCCAGCCGGCGCCGAGGCGGTCCGCGGCGACGAGGGTGCTGGTCGCGCTCGCCGCGGCCATGGACGCGTTCATCAGTGCGGTGCCCGAGCAGAGGGCCACCATCGGACGAGATCGCATGCCTTAACGCTAGAAAACACCGTTTCGACGGGGAAGGCGATATCCCTGGTGTTCGGTCGTCTCCGCCTCTAGTTTGGAAGGCATTTCCGCGAGAGGACTTTCCACATGGACCGGGAGCTGGATCAGACGGACTGGCGCATCATCGCCGAGCTGCAGCGGGACGGGCGGCTGTCGTTCAACAGGCTGGCGGGGCTGGTGAACCTGTCGTCCCCGGCGGTCGCCGAACGGGTGCGGCGCCTGGAGGAGGCCGGCGTGATCGCCGGTTACCAGGCGCGGATCGACCCGGCGCGGGTCGGGCAGCCGCTGACGGCGTTCGTGCAGATGCGCTGCGCCCTCGGCCGCTGCCTGCTGAAGACCACCGCCGCAGAGGACCTGCCCGAGGTCACCGAGATCCACAAGCTCAGCGGGAACTGGTGCTCGATGCTGAAGGTGCGGGTCGCCTCGATGCCGCACCTGGAGGGGCTGCTGGAGCGGCTCGGCGAGCACGGCGAGATGAACTCGCACATCGTCCTGTCGACCGCCTACGAGGGCCGCGCCGTCGAGCCACCGTCCCCGGGCACCCGGACGATCACCGCGTCCACCGGCTGGACCCGCTAGCGACCACCGGCTCGGCGCGACCAGGTCTGCTGCGAGCACCATTGGCCCCGCCGGGACGAAAGGGACCGCCCGACGCCCGAGTAGCGGACAGGATCCGACCTGAACACCTTCTAACGTCGATGTCACGTAACCGACGCTGGGAGGACCCAATGCCGATCCCCGAGGGCTACACGACCGTCACGCCGTGGATCATCAGCCGCGACACCGCCGCGGTCATCGACTTCATGACGAAGGCGTTCGACGCGGAGGAGATCGCCCGCGTCGTCGATGACCGGGGAGTCATCGGGCACGCCGAGGTCCGTGTCGGCAACGCGATCGTGATGCTGTTCGACGCCGACCCGAGCTGGCCCGCCACACCCGCCTTCCTGCGCCTCTACGTCGAGGACGCCCACGCCGTCCACCGGCAGGCCGTCGCCGCCGGCGGCACGTCCGTCACGGAGGTCACGCACCTGGCCTTCGGCGACATCGTCGGCCGCGTCCGGGACCCGTTCGGCAACCTCTGGTGGATCCAGACCCGCATCGAGGACCTGACCCCCGAGGAAATGGGACGGCGCATGACCGACCCGACCTTCACCAAGGCCATGGAGTACGTCCAAAGCGCCGACTTCTTCCCCACCTCCTAACCCGGCGCAGCAGCGACTGCAAGGCGTCGGGGCCGCGTTGCTCGTACCGGGGGCGCTGGCGCTCATTCAGGCCGCGTTCCATCCCGACGACCGGGCGCGGACGGTCGGTGTGTGGTCGTCGAGCTTGGCGGCCGACTCGGCACGGTGGTCGGGCAGCAGCTTGGCCGAGGTGACCGGGCATGAGCGGGGTCGCCGGCGCGTCCGGGCCGCCGCTCCGGCGGCGCGGTGGTCGATGTCGCGGGGTGGCTGTGGGTGTGCTGGATCAACGTCCCGATAGCGGCGGTGGCGGCGGTGCTGGTGTTCCGTCACGTTCCCGATTCCCGCGATGTGGGAGCGGGCCGCGTCGCTTCGACGTGGCCGGAGCCGCGCTTGCGGTGATCGGTCTCGGCGGCCTGACCTACGGGGACATCGGGCCTACCCATCAGGAGTGGGCGGTGGGGGTGAGGGG
>NZ_SMKY01000363.1 GCF_004349235.1 Actinomadura darangshiensis
GGCCGGGGAAGCGGCGGGCCGGGAGGTGGGAGGTGTCGATGGACATGGGCTCGCCGTCGGCGAGGCGGAGCCGGTGGACGCGCAGCACCCGTCCGCCAGGGCGGATGCACAGCAGGGTGGCGAGGCGTTCGTCGGCGCTGACGTAGCCGGCCTCCAGGATGCGGGTCTCCGGGCGGAGGCCGTGGTGGCGCATGTCCTCGGTGTAGCTGACGAGCTGGAGCTCCTGCGCGACCTTCGGCTTGGCGACGAAGGTGCCCTTGCCCTGGATGCGCTGGAGGCGTCCCTCGACGACGAGTTCGGCGAGGGCCTGCCGGACGGTCGTGCGGGACGTCTCGTACTTCTCGGCGAGAGTCCGCTCGGGCGGCAGCGGGCTGCCGGCGGGCAGCGACTGGATCAGCTCGACCAGCAGCTCTTTGAGCTTGTAGTACTTGGGGATGCGGGGCGCCTGGTTCGGGTGGCGCTTGCCGATGTCACCGAGCGAGGCCCGGTCGAAGCCGTGCTCGAACCCGCCCCCGTGCCGGGGCCCGCCCCTGACCTCCGTCACGGCATCTCCTCACGTTCAGCACCGGTTCTCCCCGATGTTACGTGTGCAGACTACGGCCGGTAGAACATGCGATCCCCGCCAGGGCCGCCCGGAGCCGTGTGAGGTCGGCCTCCTCCAGCGTGGCGCGGGCGGTGAGGCGCAGGCAGGCGCGGCCCTTGGGGACCGACGGCGGACGGAAGCAGCCGACGCGGAGGCCGTGCTCAGCGCAGACCTCGGCGGCCCGGACCGCGGCCCGCGGCTCGCCGAGGAAGACGGGCACGACGGCCGCGGCCGGGTCGGCGGTCTCCAGGCCGGAACCGGCCGCGAGGCCCGCCAGCCGGACGGCCAGCTCGCGGGCCCGGCCGGGCAGCCCGGGGTCGGCTTCGAGGACGTCCAGCGCGGCGAGCGCGGCGCCGGCGGCGGGCGGGTTCAGGCCGGTGTCGAAGATGAACGAGCGTCCGGTGTCCACCAGCGCGTCGATCACCTCGGGGGCGCCGAGGACCGCGCCCCCCTGGGAGGCGAGCGACTTCGACAGGGTGAGGGTGAGGACCACGTCGGGCTCGCCCGCGAGGCCGGCGGCGTGCGCGGCGCCCCGGCCGTGGTCGCCGACGACCCCGAGCGCGTGCGCCTCGTCGATCACCAGCAGCGCGCCGTGCGCCCGGACGGCCGCGTGCAGCGCCGCCAGTGGCGCGAGGTCGCCGTCCACGGAGAACACCGCGTCGGTGACGACGACCGCGTGCTCCTCCTCGCGGTCGGCGAGGGCCTGCTCGACGGCGGCGGTGTCCCGGTGCGGGACGATCACGACGCGGGCCCGCGACAGCCGGCACGCGTCCACGATCGAGGCGTGGTTGACCTGGTCGGACACCAGGAGCGCGCCGGGCCCGGCGAGCGCGGTGACGGCGCCGAGGTTGGCGAGGAACCCGGAGGAGAACACCAGGCCGGCGGCGCTGCCGGTGAACGCGGCGAGCCGCCGGTCCAGCTCGGCGTGCAGGCCGGTCGTCCCGGTGACCAGGCGCGAACCGGTGGAGCCGGTGCCCCACGCCCGGGCGGCGGCGACCGCGCCTTCGACGAGCCGGGGGTCGCCCGCGAGCCCGAGGTAGTCGTTGGACGCGAGGTCCGTGAGGCCGTCGGGGCGGGGGCGCAGCGTCCGGCGCAGCCCGGCCTCCGCCCGCAGCGCGGCCGCGTCCCGGAGCCGGGCCAGGGGGTCTCCTCCAGCGGTCATGCGGGAATCCTGCCAGGTGGCGATGGGCGCGAGGGACCGGGCCCCGCACCAGAGACCATGGGCGATGATGGTCGCGTGCCTACCTTGACCGATCTGGTCCGCGACCACACCGACCTCACCGACACCGACCTGGAGTGGCTGCACGCGCTGGTGTCGGACTGGCAGCTGCTGGCCGACCTGTCGTTCGCGGACCTCCTGCTATGGGTGCCGGTGGGGTCGGCCGACGCGCTGCCCGCCGACGGGGCTCCCCGCGGCAAGCGGGGCGCGGTCGACACCGGCGCGGCCGTCCCGGGCTGGGTCGCGATCGCGCAGATGCGGCCGACGACCGGGCCGACCGCCTACCCGGAGGACCTCGTCGGCAAGGTCGTCCGGACGGGACGCCGCGGGCTGATCGACGTGGCCTGGCGGGAGCGCCGGATCGTCCGGGAGGGCGACCCGGAGTGGGGCAGCGGTATCCCCGTCCGGGAGGAGTCGATCCCGGTGCGCCGCGGCGCGAAGGTCCTCGGGGTGATCCAGCGCAGCACGAACCTGAGCTCGGCGCGGACCCCGTCCCGGCTGGAGCTGACCTACCTGCAGAGCGCCAGCGACCTCGCCGCGATGATCGCCGAGGGGCGGTTCCCGGTACCGGGCGAGGAGCCGAACATGGTCCGCTCGCCGCGCGTCGGCGACGGGCTGATGCGGCTGGACCGCTCCGGCGGCGTCACCTACGCCAGCCCGAACGCGCAGTCGGCGTTCCGGCGGCTCGGCTTCCCCGCCGACCTGGTCGGCGAGGCGCTCGGCAAGATCACCGCGGACCTGTGCGACACCGGCGAGCCGATGGAGGAGGCGCTCAGCGTCGTGCTGTCGGGCCGGGCGCCGCGCGAGGTCGAGGTCGAGTCGCGCGGTTCGATCATGCAGCTGCGGACGATCCCGCTCGTGGTCGGCGGGACGCGGATCGGCGCCATCGTCCTGTGCCGGGACGTGACCGAGCTGCGCTGGCGCGACCGGGAGCTGATGACCAAGGACGCCACCATCCGGGAGATCCACCACCGGGTGAAGAACAACCTGCAGACGGTCGCGGCGCTGCTGCGGCTGCAGGCCCGGCGGCTGCGGATCCCGGAGGGGCGGGCCGCGCTGGACGAGGCCGTCCGCCGCGTCGGGTCCATCGCGATCGTGCACGAGACCCTCTCGCACACCCCCGACGAGCTGATCGACTTCGACGACATCGCGGACCGGGTGATCACGATGGCGGGGGAGGTGTCCACCCCCGAGACGAAGGTGACGCCGAAGCGGACCGGCAGCTTCGGCGTCCTGCCCGCCGAGGTCGCTACGCCGCTGGCGATGGCGCTCACCGAGCTGCTGCAGAACGCCCTGGAGCACGGCCTGACGAACCGGTTCGGGACGCTGGAGGTCGTGGCGCACCGCTACGGCGAGGTGGCGAGCGATCCGGGCGGCGTCCCGGTCTGGGGCGAGTGGCGCGAGCCGGGCACGAGCGAGCCCCGCGTCCCCGAGGACGAGCCCGGCGATGCGGAGCCGCCCGGCCCCCGCCTCGTGACGATCGTCGCCGACGACGGCGTCGGCCTCCCGGACGACTTCGATGTGGAGAGCAGCAACAGCCTCGGCCTGCAGATCGTCCGCACCCTGATCGTCGGTGAGCTCGGCGGCCGCCTCGACTTCCGCCCCCGCCCCGGCGGGGGCACCGAGGTCGTCGTCGACATCCCCCTGGACCACAACCACCGCCCCGGCCGGAGCTGATGGGGGCCGGCCGCGTCGTCAGTACGTTGAAACCGTTACTGCTTGTGCAACCGGCGCCTTAGCCGTCAACAACCTTGTGGTATGCGATCGCGTGCGAAGCCGGTTTCGAGCCTGCGAGAAACTGATCGCGCAGCGAGCCGCTAGGCGAGTCGAAGCGATGCTAGCGATCGCCGCGTTTCTCGACGATGGAGGGCCGCCAGGCCCGAAGGAGGAGAGAAATGCAATGAATTCAGATGCGTGCGCGGGCTCGGGCGCGGGACACGCGGCGGCGCACCGAGCGGCGCTCGTCTTCGCCCATGCCGCCCCAGACGCCGGAGTCCTGGCCGGACTCCAGGGCCCAGCGGAGGCAGGCGTCGCTGACGTCGCAGCCGCGGCATACCTGCTTGGCCTCTTCGATCTGCAGGATCGCGGGTCCGGTGTTGCCGATCGGGAAGAACAGCTCGGGGTCCACGTCACGGCAGGCTGCGCGGTGGCGCCAGTCCATGCGGTCCACTCCTTCGTCAGGTGGTGGAGACACTCCACTTTTGTGAACGGTTTCACATGTCGCGAACGCCCAGGGTGGCGACGGCCAGGTCCAAGGGTGGTTGTTCGGCGGCGCCGCACGCAGGTGACCGGCGGCGTTGGGGTCCCTGCTGGCTGGCGCACTTTGAGCGTTTCAGGAGGCACCGGCGGACGCAAGACCTTTGAGAACGGTTTCTCAAAGTATGGGTGTCGCATGTGTCACATCCGCGGGTCGGGCGTGTTACTTGGCTCTCACCTGGCGGCCCGCGCGCCCGCAAATGACCACCCGCGCCTCAAATGACGATGCGGATCGCCTTCGGGACCGAGCGGAAGGTCACGCTCCGATGTTCGCCAAGGTAGTCGCCGTCCAGCTGGAACGCCACGGGACGCTCCGCGCGCAACGTGACCTCCGCCGCATCGTGCACGTTCACCACCCGCCTGCCCTGGACGGGGCGCGAGCGGGGCGTCAGCATCTGGGCGAGGGCGCCGAGCGTCGGGCCCACCTCCAGCGAGCGCATCCCGAACACGTCGATGCCGCGCCCGAAGTTCGCCTTCGGACTCGGATTGACGGGAAGCCGCCCCATGAATGTCCACGGCGACGTATTGGAAATGAACGCCAGGAACAGGCCCGATATCGGCGGGCGGCCCGGCTGCTGCAATGTGAGCGCGGGACGGCGCCGATCCGTGCCGGCGAAGAAATGCCGGGCCGCGGTGCGCACATAGAGCGACGGGTCGGCCCGGACGCCGGCGGCGCGCCGCCGCTCCACCTCCCGGACGACCTCCGCGTCCAGCCCGACACCGGCGCAGAACGTGAAGTACCGCTCGGTGCCGCCCGGATGGCAGGCCGTGCCGAGCCCGACCGTCCGGTGCCGGCCGGCCCGCAGCGCCTCCAGCACCGCCTTCGTCGCGCCGATCGGGTCGTCCGGCAGGCCGAGCGCCCGGGCGAACACGTTCGCGCTGCCGGACGGCAATACCGCCAGGGCCGGCAGGCCGGGGGACGGGCCTTCGGCGAGGAGGCCGTTGACGGCCTCGTTGACCGTGCCGTCCCCGCCGAGGGCTATCACGACGTCGTAGCCGTCCACGGCCGCCTGCCGGGACAGCTCGGTCGCGTGGCCGCGGTGGCCGGTCTCGGCGAGGACGAGGTCGAGGTCGCCGGTGAAGGCCCGCATGAGGATGTCGCGGGCCCGCCGGGAGGTGGAGGTCGCCTTGGGGTTGGCGATGAGCATGGCGCGCACGGCGTCAGGGTATCGATCGTTCCGGATGCGTTCCCCCGCCGTTTCCCTCGGGGGCGGGCCGCGGCGCGGTGCGAGTAGGGTTTCGGGGTGTGACCAAGCGTCCCATCACCGTGCAGGCCGCCGCCGCCCTCGAAGCCTTGGAGGGCCTCGCCGCGGTCGGCTTCGGCGCCTACACCGGCGTCGAGACGGCCACCGGCGCCGCCGTCGACCCGGCCAGCGCGATCGGGGTCACCGTCCTCGCCCTCGCCGGCGGCCTCGGCATGCTCGCCTGCGCGCGCGGGCTGCTGCGCGCCGACCAGTGGAGCCGCGCCCCCGCGGTGCTGACCCAGCTGTTCGCGCTGCCGGTCGCCTGGTCGCTGTGGCAGAGCGAACGCCCCGGCATCGCGATCCCGATGGGCGTGATCGCGGTCCTCGCGCTGGTCGCCGTGCTCAGCCCGCCGAGCACCGCCTGGCTCGTCGAGGACCACGATGAGGAGGAGCCCGAGGACGACGGCGTCCCGGCGAAGGCGCCGCCCGCCCAGGAGCCGCGCTCCCTCGGGCAGCGCCTCATGGACCGGCTGAGGGAACAGCCCGCCAAGAAATGATCGAACGCCGAGGGCCCGGGGAGCACCCGAGGCCCTCGGCCCCTACTCGTCCGCGGTCAGGCCCTCGCGCAGCTGCGCGAGGGTGCGCGCGAGCAGCCGGGAGACGTGCATCTGCGAGATGCCGAGCTCCGCGGCGATCTGCGACTGCGTCATGTTGCCGAAGAAGCGCAGCAGGAGGATCTTCTTCTCGCGCGCGGGGAGCTTCTCCAGCAGCGGCTTGAGGGACTCGCGGTACTCCACGCCCTCCAGCGACTCGTCCACCATGCCGAGCGAGTCGGCCACCGCGGGGGCGTCCTCGTCGCCGGAGTCGGGGGCGTCCAGGGACACGGTGGAGTAGGCGTTCGCCGACTCCAGGCCCTCCAGCACCTCCTCCTCGCTCATCTGCAGGTGCGCGGCCAGCTCGCTGACCGTCGGCGCGCGGCCCTCGCGCTGGGCGAGGTCGCTGATCGCCTTCGTCAGCGACAGCTTCAGCTCCTGCAGCCGGCGCGGGACGCGCACGGCCCAGCCCTTGTCGCGGAAGTGCCGCTTGATCTCGCCGACGATCGTGGGCGTGGCGTAGGTGGAGAACTCCACGCCGCGCTCCAGGTCGAACCGGTCGATCGACTTGATCAGGCCGATGGTGGCGACCTGGATCAGGTCGTCCAGCCACTCGCCGCGGTTGCGGAAGCGGCGGGCGAGATACTCCACCAGCGGCAGGTGCAGCTCCACGAGCTGGTCGCGGATGCGCTGGCGCTCCGGGTCGCCCTCCGGCAGCTCGGTGAGGCGCTCGAACAGGGCGCGCGCCCGCTGGCGGTCGGGCACCGCGCTGTCCGACCGCTCGGTGCCCGTCGCGGCGACCGCGGTCTGCTCCGTCGTCGTCTTCTCCGTCACGGCGCCCCCGCCGCACCGCGCCGCTTCTGCAGCGTCACGGTGACCCGGTCGTCGGAGCCCACCCGGGCGTCCACCTCGCCCGCCAGGGACGACAGGACGGTCCAGGCGAACGTGTCGCGGCTGGGCTCCTCGCCGTCCACCGTGAGGACCGACACGGAGATCCGCATTGCCTCCCCGGTCAGCTCGAACTCACAGGTCAGGTCGGTCCCGGGCAGAGCCTGGGCGAGCAGCATCGCGCACGCCTCGTCCACGGCGATGCGCAGGTCCTCTATTTCGTCCAGCGTGAAGTCCAGCCTGGCGGCGAGACCCGCGGTGGCGGTCCGCAGCACGGACAGGTAGGCGCTCGCGGCGGGCAACTTCACCGTCACCACGTCGCGGACGGACAACTTCGTACTGGCCGGCATTGCAGCGGTTTCCTCGGTCACGTCACTCCCTCGCAGGATTGTCCCGCTGCCATCGAAACTACCGCCTGCGAAGCGTGCTGCGAGACTACGGCGCGGGTGTGTTTATTGCATTTCTCTCCTCCTTCGGGCCTTGGAGGCCCTCCATCGTCGGGAAACGCGGTGCGATCGCTGCATCGCTCCGGCTCGCCTTGCGGCTCGCTGCGCGATCAGGTTCTTGCTTCGCTCGAACCTGCCTTCGGACGCGATCGCGATTCCTGAGGTTGTTGCGTGGTTGCGGTGGTGGCTGGGGTCGGCGGGAGCAGGGCACCGCGGTGGGTGATGACTTGCGCGGCCATGGCGCAGGCGGCCTCGGCTGCCTGGCGGCGGTTCGCGCTGGTGAGGCGGGTTGCCAGGTAGGTGCCGTTGAAGGAGTCGCCGGCCGCTGTGGTGTCGATCACGGTCACGTCCGGGACGGCGGGGACGGAGTCCACGGTGGTGGCGTCGGCGATCAGGCAGCCCTGGTCGCCCAGTTTCACGGCGATCTCGCCGACCCCGGCGGAGCGCAGGCGGTCGATGGTGTCGGTGGGGGTCTTGTCGGCGAAGACCGCCTGGTCGTCGGTTTGGGTCGGGAGGGCTATGTCGGTGCGGGAGAGGACGGCGGACATGGCCTCGGCGGCGGACGCGGGGGAGGGCCAGCCGGTGGGGCGGTAGTTGCCGTCGAAGGCGACCAGGCCGCCGCGGCGGCGGGTCTCGTCCAGGACGGCCAGGAGG
>NZ_SMKY01000364.1 GCF_004349235.1 Actinomadura darangshiensis
GGCTGGCCCGGCCCCGACCTCCGCGCCCGCTACGAGGTCTTCGAGTCGGACTTCGAGGACCTCCTCACCACCCACGTCCTCACCTAGCGCGCCGGGACACCCGGTGCCAGACGACCGCCAGCGGGGCCCCGGCGGCGACGGCGGCGGCGCCCGTGAGCGCGATCGTGGCGGCGGCGCCGATGCGATCGGCGACGACACCGCCGGCCAGCACCCCGACCCCCTGGACGGCGGTGACCGCCGGCGCCGCCAGGCCGAGCGCCTGACCGCGCCGGTGGGCGGGCACGGCGCGGACGAACTCCGCCTGCGCGATCACCTGGTAGGCCGCGGCGACGCCGGTGAGGGTGAGCAGGGCCATGGAGCCGGCCACGCCCGGACGCAGCGCGCAGGCGGTCAGCGGCAGCCCGGCGAGCGCCGCCAGCGGCCCCAGCAACCTGACCTGCGTCTCGCGCCGGGACAGCCGGCCGATCAGGAGCATGCCGGCGACGTTGCCCGCGGGGATGGCCGCGAGCAGCAGGCCGACCGACCGCGTCGGCAGGTGGATCTGGGCCGCGTACGGGACGGCGAGGCCCGCCGGGACGACGAAGAACGCGGCGAGCAGGGCGAGGGCGAGCACCGAGCGGAGCAGCGGCGAGCCTGCTATCAGCCGGAACGCCGCGGCGACGTCGTCGCTCCAGCGCGTCGCCGTCCGGTCGCCGGCGGCGGGACGCCTCCGCAGGCGGGTGCGCAAGATCAGTGCGCCGCAGGCGAACGTCGCCGCGTTGACCGCCAGCGCCGGATGCGCGCCGATCAGCGCCACCACCATGCCGCCCGCACCGAAGCCCGCCAGCAGGGTCACCTGGTAGGAGAGTTGGTTGGTCGCCACTCCCAGCGTGTACAGCTCGCCGGGCAGCAGGTCGCGGACGAGCGCGGTGCGCGCGGCCCGGTCCGGTCCGTCCAGCAGGGCGACCGCGAACACCAGCGCGTAGTCCGCGGTCAACGGCATCGCGGGCAGCGCCATCGCGGCGGCCGGCGCGGCGCGCGCCAGGTTGCAGGCGATGAGCAGGTCGCGTCGCGGGCACCGGTCGGCGAGCCCGCCCAGCAACGGCCCGCCCAGCAGTGCCGGAAGCAGGGTGAGCGCATAGGCCAGCGCGGTGAGGAACGGCGAGCCGCTGTCGCGGAAGACCAGCAGCGCCAGGGCCACCCGCGCGAGCTGGTCCCCCAGGTTGGAGATCAGCCCGGCAGCCCACAGCGCCCGGAACTCACCGACCCGGAACAGTTCGGCGAATGTCGCGGCCCGATCCGTTCGCACGTTTATAGAGCCTTTGATTTTTTCTCTTCACGCAGCCGGACGCGCGGGCGCGACGGGTACGCCCCGCCCGCGCGCCCCGGCATTTCGCAGCGGCACCGGCCGGTAGCGCCGGTCACGTACTCGGGGTCAATCATCCCCAGCCACTGTCACCCACGGCTACCTCCCATCATCGGTCCGGCCGCGCAATGGACCGCGCAGCATTCAGCCCGATCGTGCCTTTGTTTCGAGTTGCCCGGTGCTGTCTGCGGCGAGCCGGCGACGCATGGACAAGAACTGTGAATGCTGCGTCAAGGTCCGCGCCGCAAAAGCGGGTCTCAGGTGCAGAGGGTGCGGGCGGCGGTCGCGGTGAGGGCTTCGGCCACGGCTTCGCACGGCCTGCCACGGGCGGTGTAGAGGTGGTCGAAGCTGTCGAAGCTCGTCAGGAGGCACAGGACGTCAGTGGCCTCGGCGTGGCTCACGTCGGTACGCAGGACGTTCTGGTCGGCGAGCCGCTGGGCCACGTGCGCCATGCCCTGCGAGCGGCGCTGCTCCAGACGCTGGACGGCGCCTCCGACCGCGGTGGCGTCCAGCATCGCCATCGAGTGCAGGACGCGCAGGATGTCGCGGTGCGTCGCGTACATGGCGACGACACCGTGAACGCCGCCGCGCAGGGCTTCGCGGGCGTCCGGGTGCGCGGACGCGCGGAGCATGTCCTGGAAGCCGCCGCGGTCGAGAAGATCGGCGCCGACCGCTTCGAAGAGACCGGCCCGCGACCCGAACACCTGGTAGACGGTCGGCCGCGCCACGCGGGCGCTGCGCGCGATCCCGTCGATGCTGACCGGTTCCGACGGCGCCTCGCGCAGCCGCTCGTAGACGGCGTCCAGGATCCGGCGCCGCGTCTCCTGGGCCGCCTCCGCGCGCAGGCGCTGCTCGTACTTGCGGACCATGCCGCCAACCTAGCATTCGGCTTGACAGACCGTATTTCAGAATACAGAGTGTCAGCCATGCAGGTGATGATCCGGAGCAAGGTCAGGCCCGAGCACGTGGAGCGCAGCCTGGTGCTGCTGCGGGAGGTCTACGCGGAGCTGGAGAAGGTGCGGCCGGAGGGGCTGCGGTACGCGTCCTACCAGCTGGACGACAAGGTCACCTTCGTGGCGTTCGCGGAAATGGACGGCCCCGAGGTACTGCGCCCGCTGCCGGCGTTCCAGCGCTACCGCGCAGCCCTCGACGACTGCTGCGACGAGCCACCCCAGCTGACGATGCTGGACGAAGTCGGTTCCTACGGCTTCCGTTGAACGCTCAGCCTGTTGCGCGGGTTGGGGTCATGGGCGCAGCAGCTTCTCCATCTCGGCGCGGACCCGGCCTGCGATCTCGACCGGGCGGCGAGCGTGGCGGTCGACGAAAACGTGCACGAAGTGGCCTTCGGCTATGAGCACGTCGTCGGACGCGCGGAACATACCGATCTCCCAGCGCACGCTGGAGCGGCCAAGCTTGCCGACGCGGAGCCCGACTCTGATCGCGTCCGGGAACGACACCTCGGCCTTGTACGCGCAGTGCGACTCGACGCAGAGCCCGATGGCCTCGGAGGACGCGGGGTCGAAACCGGCGGTCCGGATCATCCACTCGTTGATGACGGTGTCCATCAGCGAGTAGTGGACGACGTTGTTGACGTGCCCGTAGACGTCGTTGTCCTTCCACCGCGTCGGGACGTTCTCCCAGTGCACGTACTCGCCGGTCATGGGAAGCAGACTATGGGAAGCGGCGTTCACCAGGCCGCGAGGAAAGGTTCTGAGCACGATCCCGGCCAGGTGAACGCCGCCCCCGAGCGGCGCCCGCGAACGGGCGCCGCCGTCTCTCAGGAGGCGCGGGCCGCGTCGAAGCGCGCCTTCACGTCCGTCCAGTTCACCAGCGACCAGAGCTTCTCGACGTAGTCCGGCCGCACGTTGCGGTACTGCAGGTAGTAGGCGTGCTCCCAGGCGTCGAAGACCAGCAGCGGCGTCGTGTTCATGCCGACGTTGCCGTGGTGGTCGTAGACCTGTTCGACGACGAGGCGCTTGCCGAGCGGCTCCCATGCGAGCACGCCCCAGCCGGACCCCTGCACGCTGGAGGTCGCCGTCGTGAGCTGCTTCTGGAACGCCTCGAACGTCCCGAAGTGCTCGTTGACGGCCGAGGCCAGCTCGCCGTCCGGACGGTCGCCGCCGTCCGGCGACAGGTTGTCCCAGAAGATCGAGTGCAGGACGTGCCCGGACAGGTTGAACGCGAACGTCTTCTCCAGGCCGACCAGCCCGCCGAACTGCTCCTTGTCCCTCGCCTCGGCGAGCTTCTCCAGCGTGTCGTTGGCGCCCTTCACGTAGGCGGCGTGGTGCTTGGAGTGGTGCAGCTCCAGGATCTCGCCGGTGATCGCCGGCTCCAGGGCGGCGTAGTCGTAGGGCAGGTCGGGAAGCGCGTAGTCAGCCATACGGCCACTATTGCAAACGACTTGCAGTTACGTCCAGCAAGCAACAAGAGAACCCGCCCCCCGGGAGGAGGGACGGGTTCCGATGATCAGTAGCGCCGCCCGCCTCCGCGTCCGCGCGTGAGAAGCCGGCGGATCCTGGCCTGGTTGCGCGGGTCCCGGGCCATCCGCTCCGCACGCGCCCGCGCCTTCTGCCCTTGCGGACTGCGTGCGAACCGTTTGATCCGGTCGATGAGAGAAGCCATGTTCTTCCTCCTCGGCCTAGCCTTGACAGTTCAACGCCTGCCCACTCACAAAGGTTCGGAACGTCCCGCGGCCGCACGGTCACCCCCGCAGGGCCACAACCCCGGCCGTGGTCCGGACGTACAACACGCCCTCACCTGGCACGATCACCTGGCCGTCCTCCTCGTAGGCGCACTCCTCGTCGAAGTACCCCATCTCCTCCTTGTCGAGGATCCGCTCACCCAGGTCGGCTTCCCACCGGAGGTCCCCGGACACGGCGTCGAGCGCGAGCACGCGCCCCTCGCGCACGGCCATGTACACGAGCCCGCCCGCGAGCACGGGACTTCCCGCACCGGTACCGGGCAGCGGACGCGTCCACCGCACGACCCGCTCGGCGATGTCGATGGCGGTGACGGCCTGGGCGAACGAGGGCTCGCCATGCCCGCCATCGCCCGGTTCGTTCAGGGCGACGAACAGCGTCCCGTCCGCGACCGCCACCGCGCCCGCGGGGGTCTCCGGCAGCCGGTGGATCCAGCGCACCGCCCCGTCCAGCGGGTCCCGGCCGGTGATCGCCCCATCGAACGGGGGCTCCTCCCCCGAGCGCCACCGGTCGACGGGCAGCCACACCAGCCCCTCCGCGACCGCGGCGTGGACGGCCTTCGACACGTCCCACCCGGCCGGCTCCGCGAGGTCCTCCTCATCCGTGTCGAAGCCGGTGGCATCACCGGTCAGCGGATCCACGCGCATCACGCCGCCGTGGGTCCTGTTGCCCTCGAAGCCGCCCGTCAGGTAGACGGCGCCGCCGGGGCCGACCGCCGGGACGGTCTGGACGCGTCCGCCCGCCTCCTTCGCGTGCCAGCACGGCGTCAGGTCCGGAAGGCCGAACGCCCGGACCCCGTCGTTGAGGCCGTACAGCAGCAGGGTGTCGCCGACGACGGCCGGATACCCGCCTCCCGGAAGCGTCTCGACAAGCGTGCCCGTCGCGAGGTCGTGAACCCGCACCTCCCCGTCGGCGTTCTCGTCGTACTCGAAGTGGCCGTCCTCGATCTCCGCGACGAACACTCGGTCTCGCCACACCGCGACCGCCATGGTGATCGGGTCCAGCCACTCGCCGTCCTCGTCCTGGACCAGGAGTTCCTCGTCGTCCTCCTCCGCGGGCACGCGCCAGCGGACCTCACCCGTGCCCGCGTCGAACGCGTACACGGTGCCGGCCATGTCCGCGACGACCAGCGCGTCACCGGCGAGCAGCGGAGGGCAGAGCACCGGCGCCGCCGTCCGCGCGACCCACGCCACCCGCGCCGGGCCCGGAACCCCGGACGCCCGGTACGCGCCGCTCAGCCCGTCGTCCCCGTAGTGCGCCACGACCATGCCGTCTCCTCATGTCCGCGAGAAAACGATCACGCTAGCCCTTCGGCGGCGGGGGCTGGGCGGCCAGCTTGTCGAGGGCGGCGCGTGAGGGGCCGTCCTCGGGGGCCGTCAGGGTGATGAACTGGTGGTCGGGCGTTCCCGGCAGGACCATGCCGATGTAGTCGAGGCTGATCCGGCCGACCACCGGGTGGCGGTACTCCTTGCGGCCCATTCCCGGGCCCTTGACGTCCTGCCGGTCCCACCAGGCGCCGAACCACGGGCTCCGGGACAGCTCGCCGATGAGCGCCTCGGTCGCGGGGTCGCCCGGGCCGCGGCCGGTGGCGGTGCGCAGCTGCGCCAGGCCGTGCCGGGCCACCTCCTCCCACTCCACGTAGAACGCGCGGGCGCGCGGGTCGGCGAGCACGTACCTCAGCATGTTGCGGCGCGACGGGGGCAGCTCCGCCAGGTCCTGGAAGAGCACCGCCGCCGCCCGGTTCCAGGCCAGCACGTCCAGCCGTCCGTTGATCACATAGGCCGGGACGGGGTCGATCTCGTCCAGCAGCCGCCGCACGTTGGCGTGCACCGGGCCGTCCGGCGGGAGGGGCGCGGGGGCGTGCGGCGGCGAGGGCAGGGACAGCGCCAGCCGGTACAGGTGGTCGCGCTCGTCGTCGTTCAGGACGAGCGCCTGGGCGAGCCCGTCCAGCACGGACGGCGAGGGCCGGATGCCGCGGCCCTGCTCCAGCCGCATGTAGTAGTCCGGGCTGATCCCGGCCAGCTGCGCCACCTCCGCGCGCCGCAGGCCGGGGGCGCGCCGGCGCCCGCCGCCGGGCAGGCCCACCGACGAGGGCTTGATGCGGTCACGCCGGGAGCGCAGGAAGTCCGCCATCTCGCGTGTCGCCATGCCCCAAGTGTGCCCGTTTGCCTAGCCCTCCGGTGCCTAGCCACGGGCGGGCACTGGTTGGCTCGGTGGGCCCCGGGCAAGGTGGAAGCACATCTACGAGCGACAAGAGGTGACTTTCAGTGCGTTACCGCACCCTTGGAACGGCCGGGCCGCAGGTGTCCGTGGTGGGATTCGGCGCGATGACCCTGGCGCCGGTCTACGGCGGTGTCGACGAAGGCGATGCCGCCGACACCCTCCTGGCCGCGCTGGACGCCGGTGTCACGTTCGTCGACACCGCCGACATCTACGGCATGGGGAGCAGCGAGGACCTGATCGGCCGGATGCTGGAGAAGCGCCGCGACGAGTTCGTCCTGGCGACCAAGTTCGGCGGGAACCAGGACGAGCAGGGGATCCTCGTCCCGGGGATGGGCCGACCGGAGTACGTCAGGCGCGCGCTGGACGCCAGCCTGTCCCGGCTCCGGACCGACCATGTGGACCTGTACTACCTGCACCGGCTCGACCCCACGACCCCGATCGAGGAGACGGCCGGGGTGCTCGGCGAGCTGGTCGAGGCAGGGAAGATCGGCGGGTACGGGCTGTCGGAGGTGTCCGCGCGGACGCTGCGGCGCGCGCATGCCGTCCACCCGGTGACCGCGTTGCAGACCGAGTACTCGCCGCTCCAGCGGGGCCCCGAGGCGGAACTGGTCCCGGCTTGCGCGGAGCTGGGCGTCACGTTCGTCGCCTACAGCCCGCTCGGCCGCGGGCTCCTCGGCGGCCAGGTCCGCGCCGCGGGCGACCTGGAGGCGGGTGACTGGCGGCGGAACAACCCGCGCTTCCAGGGCGGCAACCTGGAGCGCAACGTCTCCCTCGCCGACCGGCTGGCCACGCTCGCCGCCGAGCAGGACGTCACGACGGCGCAGCTCGTGCTGGCCTGGCTGATCGACCGCGGTGTCCTGCCGATCCCGGGGACCCGCAAGGCCGCCAACGCCCGCGCCAACGCCGAAGCGGGCGACCTCGCGCTGGACGCGTCGGTCTTCGCGCGGCTGGAAGAGATCGTCCCGCCGGACGCGGCCGCGGGCGCCCAGGGCAACGAGGCCTACCTGGCCAACCTCGACACCGCCTGACCCCGCACCGGACGACGGCCCGTCCCGGCGCGGGGCGGGCCGTCAGCGGCGGGAGCCGCCGCGGAGGCGGGCGAGCAGATTGCGGGCCTTCTCCTGGTTGCGCGGATCGTTCACGAACTGCTCCGCCTTCGCGCGGGCCTTCTGCGCCTGCGGGCTGTGGGCCAGCTGCTCGGCCTTGGCGCGGGCCTTCTGGCCCTGCGGGCTGTGCGCGAACTGCTCCGCCTTGGCACGGGCCTTCTGCGCCTGCGGGCTCGCCGCGAGATGCTCGGCCTTCGCCCGGGCCTTCTGCCCCTGCGGGCCCCGGACCATTCTCATGATCCGGTCGATGAGAGAAGCCACGTTGTTCCTCCTCGGCCTAGCTTCTCCCATGTCAACGACCGTCAGTCCCCGAAAGTTCAGCGCGCGGTCACCTCGTCGAGGTCGGCGATCACTTCGGAGGCCGTCACCGGGTCCAGTTCGCCGAAGCGGTGCGGCGCGCCCTGGGGGGACGGGTGGGCGAATC
>NZ_SMKY01000365.1 GCF_004349235.1 Actinomadura darangshiensis
GTCGCCGGTGTCGCGACGACGTGTGAACCGTCCGCGGGACGTGCGGCGTCCGCGCCGAGCGCCGCGAGACCGGCGGCCGCCCCCATCAGCCAGAGCGCTTTGCGGCGGGACGTCCCACCTGAGTCCTCAACCTCCACAAGTCCAACGCTATCGGGGATTTGCGGGGGTAGGAGATGGCTATGAGATCACAATCGGCTCACCTGCGGGAACGGTGGCGGCCGTGAGTGCGGCGCCGCAGGTCGGGCCGCTGCTGGCGTTCGTGCTGGGATCGCTCGCGGTGGTCGCGGCGGTGCTGGCGAGGGTGGGCGGGCTCGGTCTCGGCAAGGACATGCTCGTCGTGTCGGTGCGGGCCGCGGTGCAGCTCGCGGTGGTGTCGCTGCTGATCGCGGCGGTGCTGCGCAGCGGGGGCTGGACCGCCGCGTTCATCGCGGGCATGGTCGTGATCGCGGTCGTGACGGCGGGGCGGCGGATCACCGGGTCGGTGCGCGGGTCCGGGTGGTGGACGGCGCTGCCGATCGTCGCCGGGGTCGCGCCCGTGCTCGCGCTGCTGCTGGCGTCGTCGCTGGTGCCGTTCCGTCCGGTGTCGGTGCTGCCGATCGCGGGGATCTTCATCGGCGGCGCGATGTCGGCGACGGGCCTGACCGGGCGGCGGGCGCTGGACGAGCTGACGGCGCGGCGCGGCGAGTACGAGGGCGGGCTCGCGCTCGGCCTCCTGCCGCGCGACGCGGCGCTGGAGGTGTGCCGGCCGGCGGCGGCGCTCGCGCTGTTCCCCGTCCTCGACCAGACCCGGACGGTCGGGCTGGTGACGCTGCCGGGCGCGTTCATCGGGGTGCTGCTCGGCGGCGCCGACCCGGTCGAGGCGGGCGCGATCCAGCTGCTCGTCCTCATCGGGCTGCTGGCGATCGAGTCGATCGCCGCCATCGTCACACTGGAGCTGGTGGCCACCGGCCGCCTCGACCGTGCCGCGTCCTACAGGAGGTCGTGATGAAGGCCAAGGCCATGAACGCGCTCGGACGCGAGCGGCTCGACTGGCGGTTCAAGGCGATCCCGGCGTCCGCGCACGGGATGACGGTCGACACGGCGCGCGAGGCCCGGCTGCCGCTGGACGACTTCGGGACGCCGCTGCTGACCCTCGACGCGGGTGCGCTCGACCACAACGTCCGGACGATGGCGCGGTGGACGGAGGCGGCCGGGCTCCTGCACGCCCCGCACGGCAAGACGACGATGGCGCCGGAGCTGTGGCGCAGGCAGCTGGACGCCGGGGCCTGGGGCATCACGGTCGCGAACCTGCCGCAGCTGCGCGTCGCCCGCGCGTTCGGGGTGCGGCGCGTCATGTACGCGAGCACGCTGCTCGACCAGGCGGGGCTCGCGTGGCTGTCGGGTGAGCTGGAGGGCGATCCGGGGTTCGAGTTCGTGGCGTGGGTCGACTCGGTCCGGTCGGTGAAGCTGATGGACGAGGCGCTGCGCATGGCCAGGAACCAGCGGCGGGTCGACGTGTGCGTGGAACTGGGCGGCCCGGGCGGGCGCACGGGCGTGCGGGACGACGGCGACGCGCGCAAGGTCGCCGCCGCCGTCCGCAAGGCCGGGACGCTCCGGCTCGCCGGGATCGCCGGATACGAGGGCGCCCTCGCGCACGACGCGTCCAGGAAGGGCCGCGGCTCGGTGGACGCCTACCTCCGCCGGCTCGGCAACCTGGCCGGGGGCTTGAAGTACGAGGTGGACGAGCCGGTCGTGACCGCCGGCGGCAGCGCGTTCTTCGACCAGGTCGCGGACGTCCTCGGCGGCCTCGGCGGACGGGTCGTGCTCCGCGCGGGCGCGTACGTCGTCCACGACGACGGGTTCTACCGGGGCATCTCGCCGTTCGCGCGCGCCGCGCAAGGGGAGCCGCTGCGGTCGGCGATGCACGCCTGGGCGCGCGTGGTCTCCCGTCCGGAGCACGCGCTCGCCCTGCTCGACGTGGGCAAACGCGACGTGCCGTTCGACGAGGGGCTGCCGGTACCGCAGCTCGTCCGCGGGAAGGCGAAGCCGCTCGGCGACGACGCCCGGATCACCGCGGTCAACGACCAGCACGCCTTCCTGCGGGACTCCGCCGCCGACGTCGGCGACGTGGTCAGGCTCGGCCTCTCCCACCCCTGCACCGCGCTCGACAAGTGGACGATGATCCCGGTCGTGGACGACGCCGACTCCCGGCACCCGGTCGTCGTCGACTACGTCAGGACGTACTTCTAGGGCGGTCAGCCGGCGAAGCCGAGGCCGCGCAGGGCCGCCTGGCAGCCGTGGGCGACGTGCATCCGGGTCATCGCCACCGCGCCGACGGTGTCGCCCTCCTCGAAGAAGCGGACCAGCTCGGAGTGCTCGTGGTACGCCTGATGCAGCCGCTCGCCCCGCGCGGACGTGTTGATGTGCCGCTCGCTGGCGTGCCACATCATCCGGGCCGTCCGCTGGAGCATGCCGGGCCCGAGCGCGGAGAACACCTCGAAGTGGAATGCGCGGTGCGCCAGCAGGTGCTCCAGCGGGTCGGGGTCGGTGGCCAGCTCCTTCAGCCGGAGCAGGTGCGGCCGCATCCGCTCGGCGGTCTCCGCGGAGGCCGTGGCGGCGACCCGCTCCGCCGCCATGACCTCCATCAGCTCCAGCATGCGGTAGCCGTCCTCGACGTCGTGCCGGCGGATCTCCGACACCACGGCGCCGCGCCGCGGGTACACCTCCGCGAGGCCCTCGGCGAGCAGCTCCCGGAACGCCTCCCGCACCGGGACGCGGCTCACGGCCAGCTCCTTGGCGAGGGGGTCGACGCGCAGCTTGGCGCCCGGCGGCAGCCAGCCCAGCACGATCTTCTTGCGGATCTCGTCCACCGCGAAGTCGGTCAGCGTCTCGTGCTCGCCGGCCGCGCGGCCCGGCCCTGCTGGTTCCACTGGACGCGCCTCCTCGCCGGTCGAAGCACCGCCTTCATCGTCCCATGGGCGGGACCGCGCCCGGCGGTGGCTCATGCCTTGGCGGAGTACGGCCAGCCCAGTGGCGGGCCGATGTAGCTCTCGGCGAAGTTGCGGGCGTACGCGGTGGAGTGCCGCAGCTGCCACAGCCGGGACCGCTGCAGCTTCTGCCGGAACGCGGCGTCGGGCGTGCCGTCCTCGTAGGTGTGCATCATGTGGATCAGCGCGTGGCTGAACTCCTGCGCCTTCCAGATGTCGGGCAGCCGGTGCGCGGAGTAGCGGTCGAGGTCGGCGTCGTCGCCTGACTCGGCGTACCGGGCGAGGACGAGGTCGAGTTCGGCCGCGTCCGCCATGGCGAGGTTCATGCCCTTGCCGCCGGACGGGGTGATGATGTGCGCGGCGTCGCCGAGCAGGAAGACCCGTCCGTGCCGCATCGGCTCGCACACCTTGCTCTGCATCTCCAGCATGTTCTTGCTGAAGACGGGGCCTTCGTTGAGCGTCCAGCCGGGCTTGGCCAGGCGGGCGCGCAGCTCCCGCCAGATCCGGTCGTCCGGCCAGTCGTCGACGGTGTCCTCGAACGGCACCTGGAGGTGGAAGCGGGTGACGGTGTCCGAGCGCAGCAGGTGCCCGGCGAAGCCGCCCGGGTGGACGGCGTACACGGTCGAGTCCGTCGACGGCGGCGCCTCGGCGAGCAGCGTGAGCCAGCGGAACTCGTGCTGCATGAAGTACTCGTCGAACCGCTCCCACGGGGCGCAGGCCCGGGTCGCGCCGTGCTGGCCGTCCGCGCCGGCGACGAAGTCGGCGTGGATCACGGTGCCGTCCGCGCACTCGACCCGCGGGCCGTCCTCCCACTGGAGGACCTTGGTCGCCGTGGTCTCGAACAGGACCTCGCCGCCGCCGGCCTGGAAGCCGTCCAGCAGGTCGGACACGACCTCCTGCTGCGGGAACACGTAGTGCGGCTTGTCGTCGTACAAAGCGGAGTAGTCGGCGAAGAAGCTCTCCCCCGCGACGCGGAACTCGCATCCGTGGTGGACGGCGCCCTCCGCGTGCAGCCGGGCGGACAGGCCGAGATCGTCCAGCAGCTCGACGGTCCGGTACTCCAGCAGCCCCGCGCGGGCCCGCCCGCGGATGGCCTCCGGGCTGAACTTGTCCAGCACGACGCAGGCGACCCCGCGGCGTTGCAGCAGGTTCGCCAGCGTGAGTCCGGCGGGGCCGGCGCCCACGATGGCGACCGTGGTGTGCAGTTCACGAGCCACGAACGGCTTCCTTCCTTGTCGGTGTGTGTCGGGGGCTCAGGATCGGCGGGACGCGGGACGCATCTCCGGCACGACGACGTCCCCGTCGACCACGATCGCTTCGTCGTCCAAGAAGAGGCTGCAGTCCCGCATCGGGATGTCGAAGTGGCACGGGGTGTCGTTCGGGCCGCCCAGCTCGTTGTTCGGCCCGATGGAGAACATGACGTTCCCGTAGACGGCCCTGGGCTCCATGCCCATCCCGCCCGGGAACGCCGGGGGCAGCAGCCCGTGCCACTGGGCGTGCTGGTTGAGGCCCCAGCCGACGTGCGACATCCCGTAGCCGCGGGGGTCGTCGAACGACTCGATGTAGGAGCGGAGCATCTGCGCGTCGAGTGTGCCGCGGATGTCGGTGATGAAGCCGTGCTCTACGGTGATCTCGACGGGGGTCTGCACGTAGGTGTTGAACGGCAGGAGCACGTCGCCGGGGGCGAGGACGATCCGGCCGTCGACGCCGTCGTCGTCCCCGCCGGTGAACACGAACCCGGACGGCCAGTGGTCCCAGCGGCCGGGCTCGTCGGTGTAGCCGTACTCGGTGATCGCGTCGTACCGGCCGAGCCGGTAGGTGACGTCGGTGCCGAGCGCGTTCGTGAACCGCAGCGAGCCCGCCTTGCGCATCAGCTCCTGCCCGACCTCGACGCGTTCGCGCAGCTCCTCGGTCGGGAACAGGCGGGCCAGCAGCTCCACCGGCTCGACGGCCGACAGCACCCGGGTGCCCGCGTCCTGGACGGCCTGCTGCTCCTTGGAGAACAGCAGGAAGACGAGGTCGACGAGCATGTCCGAGCGCTTGAGCGCCTCGACCGCCTCGGGGTTCGCGGCGAGCCCGGACGCTCCGACCGCCCACGCTCCCGCGCTCGCCCCGGGAGCGGGCAGCCGCATGTGGTACGCCTTCGCGCCGAGCGACTGCGCCGCGGCGAGGAACGCGTCGGCGTAGTCCATCCGCTCGTCGCCCTGCGACAGCACGGTCACCGACTCGCCCTCGTGGACGCCGCTCAGCTCCAGCTGCCTGCGGCACAGGTCGGTGAACGCCACCTGGTCGACCATGTCGTGGCCTCCTATCGTGGTTGCTCTGCGAGGAAGGGTTCTGCGAGGAAGGTGCGCACGGCCGTGATGAACCCGCCGAACTCGTCCCACGGGATCATGTGGCCGGCGCCGGGCACGGACACGACGGGGATGCGCGGGTTCGCCCGGCGCAGGTCGGCGGCGCCCTCGTCCGTCACGACGGGGCTGGCGCCGCCCCGGATCAGCACCGCCGGTGCCCGCAGGCGCTCCCAGTAGGGGAAGAAGTCCTCGGTCTCGAACCCCTCGTGCGTTTCGCGGACGGCCGTCTCGTCGCAGGACGGCAGTTCCTGCGCGCGAATCAGCAGCTCACGCTCCGGCCAGGCCGGGTAGAAGCGGCGCATCTCCGCCGGTGTGGTGCCGCGCCTGGCCTCGTCGAGCTGTGTGCGGAACGCGTCCCAGCTCGTCGGGTACGGGCCGCGTCCCGGCCCGGACAGCGGAGGGTCGGCGAGCAGCAGCGGCGCCCGCGCACCGGCCGGGTCGCCGTGCAGGACGCGCCAGGCGGCGGCGATCCGGGCGCCCATCGAGTGGCCGAGGACGATCGGGTCGGCGAGGCCGAGCGCGCCGATGACGCCGGCGAGGTCGGCCGCGTAGTCCCGGAGGGTGTAGTTCCCGGCGGGCGGGGTGTCCGAGCGGCCGCGTCCGCGCACGTCGAGGACGTGCACCACGTGGTCGCGGGCCAGGTCGAGCGCGACGAACTCGGCCGTCAGCGCCGGGCTCGTGATGCCCGGGACGATGACGATCGGGTCGCCCGCTTCGCCGTAGCGCAGCAGGTGGTGCCGCAGCCCTCCGGTGCTGACGAACTCGCCGGTGCCCTTCGGCTCGATCATGGCCGGGCCCGTCCGCCGAGAAGGGCGCCGCCGCCCGGGACGTGCGGGTCCAGGCCGAGCGCGTCGAGGATCTCGCGGGTGGTCGCCGTGGCGGCCGAGAACACCGGCAGGTCGAGCTGCTCCTGCGCCTCGGTGACGGCGGCCAGCGACGGCATCTGGACGCACGCCGACAGCACGACGCCCTCCGCCCTGCCCAGGTCGAGTTCGCGGGCGTGGCCCAGGGGAGCGCCCGGGTCCAGGCGCCCGACCTCCCGGTTGTCGGTCACCGACAGGCTCCGCACCGCGGTCACCTCGATGTCGTAGGCCGCGAAGTAGCGGACCACCATCCCGGTCAGCTCCGGCGCGTAGGGGGCGACGATCGCGATCCGGGACAGGCCGAGCCGCTGGACGCCGCGCACCAGCGCCCCCGCGCTGCTGGTCACCGGCGCGTCGCAGCCGGCCGCGGACGCCGTGTCGCGCATCCGCCGCTCGGCCTCCTCGTGGGCCCGCGGGCCCTGCGCCATGACCGCGATGAGGCAGGCGTAGGCGATCACGTCGACGGCGGCGTCGGCGACCTCGCCCGCGCACCGGTCCGCCTGCCCCGCCATCGCGCGGAGCGACTCGGCGTCGACCGTGTGCAGCACGGCGCGGCTGGAGTGGAACGTGAACCGCTCGCCGCCCGGCCGCCGGGCGAGCAGCTCGGGGACCTCGGTCTCCATCGTCGTGTTGGAACTCGGCACGATCAGGCCGATCCGGCGGTGGTTCACCGCACCTCCGTCAGGTAGGTGAGCGCCTCTTCGAGGGCGATCACGTCGGCGTACTTGGCCTGGACGTCGATCAGGCTCGCGTCGTGCGCCGAGCGGACGCGGTCGGCCACGGCGTCGGCGACGACCAGCGTCGGGAAGCCGTACTGCACCGAGTCGACGGCCGTCGCCCGCACGCAGCCGCTGGTCGTGGTCCCGCAGACGACGACGGTGTCGGCGCCGTAGGCGCGCAGCAGCCCGGCCAGGCCGGTGCCGAAGAACGCGCTCGCCCCCGTCTTGGTCAGCACGGGGTCGGCTTGGCGGCGCGGCAGCCGCTCATCGACCTCGACGAGCGCGGAGCCCTGGCGCAGGACGTCCAGGCCGGGCGACTTGTCCAGCCAGGCGCTCGGCGCGTGCTCGGCGAACGCGATGGTGGTGAACACGACCGGCGCCTCGGCCTCGTGGAAGGCCCGCACGAGCCGCCCTGCCGCCTCGATCTCGGCCGCCATCTCCGCGCCGATCGGGACTCCCGGGTCGGTGAAGCCCTTCTGGAGGTCCACCACCACGAGCGCCGGGCGGCGGCCGCGCCGCACCGTCCCGCCGAACCCGGCCCGGACCAGCCGGTCCTGGATGCCCTCGCTCATCACGCTCCTCTCCGATGCGGTCGCCTCGATCGAGCGTCACCCTAGATTTAATTAAATCCTGGCGTCAAGAGTGTGAGTCGTTGTCAGGCGTGTTGACCGCTCTGGATGCTGGAGGCTTGATGTTTAGGCATGTCAACACTGATTTTGATGAGCGCGAGTGGCGGGAAGTGCGCGGAGGGTGTCCCCGGGGTCTTGACAGGATTGCATTAAACATACGACCATCCTCGGAACCTCGGCCGGTGCATCCCCTGCGCGGCAGGTCCGCCGCCCATCCACCGTCGAACGTCAAGAGCGAGGTCGACATGGTGCACGCCCCAGACCG
>NZ_SMKY01000366.1 GCF_004349235.1 Actinomadura darangshiensis
GGCCAGGGTCGCCCCTGGGCACTCATGGCCGGAGTCGCGGCAGGGGCGACCCTGGCCTCTCTCCTCACCCGCACCCTCGTCCGCCGCAGACCAAGACGCTGAACCTCGCGCGGGCGCAGGCCGGAACGGGATAGGGGCGGGAGCGATGCCGTCCGAAGGGACACGGGCCGGTGCATGAGACGGCTCGTCATCGTTCCCGCCGGTGCCGCCACGCGCCGCCGTCGTCGGGAACGACGGCGAGCATATGGATCTCGACGCCCCCGTGGGTTCCCCGAGCCTGAAGGTGGATCGTCTCTCCCGGCGCGTAAGGCCGCGCTACCACGTCCACTCTCAGGAAACGGGCCCACTGCTCGATCGCGTCGTAGGCGGCACCGATCTTGTCTGGAGTATCGGCCCCCGGAGGGCCGACGTGACCAGTGAGGCACACCGGCCCCCAAGGGTGAACGGTCCAGCTGGCGAGCGGCAGATCGAGGGGCAGCACGTCGGCCAGGACCCGCACCGCCGGTTGCTGGGCCAGGACGTCCGAGTTCCGCGACCGCCTCCGCAATCGTCTCCGGGCGCGCATGTGATGATCCTCCGCGACGCCGGACGGGCCCGCAAGATCAGGGCGGGCAGTGTGAGCTTCCTGATCGTCCGGATCTCGGACGTGCGGAAGAAGCTTCATGTTCCGGCCGTGGCAGGGAGGGGCCGGTGCCGGGACCAGGCTCAGGAGGGCGTCCAACGATTGACCGGTGGCGGTCAGGTTGACCTGGCCGAACGGGCCGGGGAGTGTCGCCGGTCGTCGGTAGCCTGTCGCAGGTGGACGAAGGGGCGGTGTAGATGAGGCCGACGCTGGCGGCCGACGAGGTTCGGCGGAATCTGACGCAGTACCTCACGACGACGTTCGCGCTGGCGGACGAGCAGGTGCGCGACGGCCTGGAGCGCTTCCTCAACCATCCTGAGCAGGGCATCTTCCGCGGGCCCTACCTGCGCATCCGAACCCCGTTCCGCATCGAGGACGACGGGTGGCGCGGCCTTCTCCAGTGGGCGCCGGCCGGGTTCGTCCCCTACCGCCATCAGGCCGCCGCGTTCCGGCGCCTGACGACGTTCAACCACAAGGCGGAGCCGACGCTGATCACGACGGGAACCGGCTCCGGCAAGACCGAGTCGTTCCTGATCCCAGTGCTCGACCACTGCCGCAGGCAACGGAAACAGGGCAAGGCCGGGGTGAAGGCCGTCCTGCTCTACCCGATGAACGCCCTCGCCACCGACCAGGCCCAGCGGCTCAACGACTACCTCCGGCAGCCCGGCCTCGGCGACGTCACGGCGGGCCTCTACATCGGCGACACACCCGAGACCGGCTACCCGCGCGTCCTCACCCAGCGAGCAGAGATCCGGCGGTCGCGTCCCGACATCCTCATCACCAACTACAAGATGCTCGACCTCCTCCTCCAGCGCGCCGACGACCTCAAGCTCTGGGAGGACGCAGACCTCGCCTACATCGTCGTGGACGAGTTCCACACCTACGACGGCGCGCAGGGCACCGATGTGGCGATGCTGCTCCGGCGGCTCGCGGCGGCGACCGGGCACAGCGAGCCCGGCCTGCCGCTCGGGAAGATCTGCCCGGTCGCGACGAGCGCGACGCTGGGGGAGAGCGGGGACGGGGCCGAGATCCGGCGGGTCGCCGAGACGGTGTTCGGTACGCCTTTTGAATCAGACTCGGTGATCGGGGAGGACCGGCAGAGCGCGGACGAGTTCATCGAAGACGCCGGGATCGACTACACGCTGCCCCTTCCGGACCCGCAGGAGCTCGCGTCCATCCCCGACCCGCACGGCGACGACGGCGCCATGGCGCAGATCATGCAGGCCGTGACCGGGCACGACTCGCTCACCCCGCAGGAACTCGGAAAGGCGCTGCGGCAGCACATCCTCACCAGCGCCGTCCTCGAAGTCCTGGACGGGAAGCCGCACATGCTCGGGGAGATCCTCGAACTCCTCCCGCGCAAGGGCGCCTACAGCTGGGGGACGGCGATCCGCCTGTCGCCCATGCAGGCCGCGGCGGCGCTCGCGCGGTTCGTCGCGCTCCTCTCCGAAGCGCGGGACCCGGAGGACGCCGACCGACCGTTCTTGCATGTCGAGACGCATCTGTGGGTGCGGTCGGTGACGCGGCTGCTGCGCGCGGTCGGCCCCCGGCCGGGGTTCGGCTGGTACGGGGAGGCACCTCCGCCGCTGGACGCGGAGACCACGGTCACCGGCGCCGGGCGGGAACTGCTGCCCGCCGTGTACTGCCGCCACTGCGGACGGTCCGGATGGGCGGCGATCTCCCCGGAACGCGACCCGCACGACCTGGTCACCGACCCGGCCCGCATCTACCGGTCCGGCATCTCCGAGAAACGCCTCGTCCGGCCGCTGATCACCGCGACGCGGCGCGAGCTGGAGGCGCGGGCGGCGGGGGAGCCGGGCGGCCCGAACGTCCTCGTGCTGGCGGCGAACGGGCAGCACGTCCGGCCGCTCGACCCGGAGAAGGACCTGGAGAACTCCGCCAGAGCCGACTTCCGGGACGTGTTCGTCCTCACCGACCTCTCCCACGTCAAGGAGAGCAACCGGGACGCCGAGAACGACCGCTGCCCCGCCTGCGGCATGGAGCAGGGCACGCGCTTTCTCGGCTCCGGGCTGGCGGCGCTCGCCTCGGTCGCCGTCACGGAACTGTTCACCGGCGGCCAGCTCGAGAAGCAGGAACGCAAGACGCTCCTGTTCAACGACTCGGTGCAGGACGCAGCGCACCGGGCCGGGTTCGTCGCGAACCGGTCGTTCGGGTTCTCGCTGCGCCTTCTCCTCGCGTCCCAGCTGGACGACGCCGACGGGCCGAAGCCGCTGCACGAGCTGATCTCCGACACCGTCAAGGAGGCCAGCGTCCCCGAGTACCTCCCCTCCGTGGTGCCGCCCGACCTGCACGACCGCGACGACGTCGACGCGCTCCTCGCGGGCGAGGCCGAAGGGTCCGCGCGGACGTGGACGCTGATCGGGGAGCGGCTCGCGTTCGCGTCCGTCCTGGAGTTCGGTCTCCGCTCCCGCCAGGGCCGCACCCTCGAACTCACCCGCACCGTCGCCGCCGAGGTCGCCGTCGACGACATCGACCGCATCGCTGACCTCGCCCGCGACCTCCAGCTCGCCGGGCCCGCCGCGCTTACCGGCCTGCCCGGCCACGACACCTACGTCGCCTACCTGCGCGGGCTCCTCGAACGCATGCGAATGCGCGGCGCCATCAAGCACCATTGGCTCGACGCGTGGATCGACGGCGCCGGAACCAAGCGGTACATGACCATCTGGGGCAAGCGCCCCGACGGGATGCCCGCGTTCCCGCGCGGATTGTCCGCGCCGCGCTTCGTGCTGGGCGTGCCGAAGGACCGCAGCGAGTTCGACGGGATCACCGGGCGGCAGTCCTGGTTCCAGGACTGGACGGCCCGCTGCCTTGGCATCGAACCCGGCGCGTCCGGCGCGTATCTCTCCCGGCTTCTGACCGTCCTCACCGACGAGGACGTCATCGCGCGCCGCACCGCGGGGGACGGCGCCACACCCGTCTTCGGGCTGCGCCCCGGCCACGTCCAGGTGCGCAAACTCGACGACGACCAGGTCGAGGCCGCCGGCGTGTACTGCCCCGTCTGCAACTGGCAGCAGACCGTCCACCCCGAACGCCTCCGCGAATGGGTCGAGGCGCCCTGCCCCCGCTACCGCTGCACCGGACGCCTCGACACCGACACCCGGCGCAGCGACCTGTACGAGAAGGACTACTACCGGAGTCTCTACCTCAGCAAGAACCCGTTCAGCGTCATCACCGCCGAGCACACCGGCGCCCTCACCCGGCCGCAGCGCGAGGACGTCGAGCAGAAGTTCCGCGACGGCACCCGCTACAGCGACCCCAACGTCCTCGCGTGCACGCCGACGCTGGAACTCGGCATCGACATCGGCGACCTGTCCGCCGTCGTCCTGGCATCGCTGCCGCGCTCACCGGCCAACTACGTCCAGCGGGCGGGACGGGCCGGACGCAAGACCGGCAACGCCTTCCTCCTCACGCTCATCGGGCGGAACCCGCGCGACCGGTACTACCTGACCGACCCCACCGACATGATCGCGGGCGACATCGTGCCGCCCGGCTGCTACCTGTCCGCCGTCGAGATCCTCCAGCGCCAGTACGTCGCGCACCTCGTCGACCTCGCCGCCCGCGAGCGCTTCGACGGGCTGCCGCCGATGCCGCGGCTCGCGTCCGCGCTGTTCGGCGAGACCGGCTGGCTGACCGCGTTCCAGGACGCCGCCCTCGCCGAAGCCGGCGTGCTCGCCGACGGCTTCCTCGCCCTGTTCGCCCAGGGCGACCCCGAGACCGGCGTCACCGAGGAGGCCGCCCGGCGGCTCCGCGACTTCGCCGCCGCTGGCCTGGCGGAGACCATCGCCGCCGCCACCCGTGTTTGGGACGAGCGGCTCGCCGACCTGCGCGCCCGCCTCGACGTCATCGACGCCGCGATCGCCGCGATGATCGACTCCGACCGGCAGCAGCGGGACCGCCGCAACGAACTGCGCGCCGAGCGCCGCGCCGTCCAGGCCCGCATCGGCGAGATCGGCCGCAGCGACGCCCACGGCACCCTCGTCGAACTCGGGCTCCTGCCCAACTACTCGCTCATCGACACCGCCACCGCCCTTGAGGCCACCCTCACCTGGGAGGAACGCGTCGGCGACGAGACGGGCGAGGCACCCGTCCCCGCCGGCCGGCAGCGGACCGACCGGGCCCGCGGCGACCGGCGCTTCCACAGCGAACTCCGCGAATACGAGCGGTCCGCGTCCCTCGCCCTCACCGAACTCGCCCCCGGCAACCACTTCTACATCCGCGGCTACCGGCACGAGGTCACCGGTCTCGACATCGGCACCCCGCAGCGCCCCGCCTACCAGCAGTGGCGCGTCTGCCAGGAATGCGGCTACGTCCGCACCACCGCCGCCGCCGAAGACCACAGCCCCTGCCCGCGCTGCGGCAACGAGCGCATCGGCGACAGCAGCGGCCTGCACACCGTCCTCATCCCCACCCGCGTCACCGCCCACGACCTGCGCGACGACGCCCGCATCCGCGACGACCACGACGACCGGCAGCGCCGCTACTACGAGACCGCCGTCGCCGTCGACATCCCCCGCGGCGAGATCGCGCCCGGCGCGTGGCGGCACGCCAAGCGGGTGCTCGGCGTCGACTTCACCCGCCGCGCCGTGATCCGCCGGTTCAACCTCGGGTCGCTGCGCATGGACCGTCCCGCCGGCGACCCCTTCGCCGGGGACCTGCGCCGCCTCAACCCGTTCCACGTGTGCCGGACGTGCGGCGGCGCCACCGCCGACGGACCGCCCGACCGCGACGGCCGGCTCACCGGCACCGCGTCCGGGTACGACACGTCCCGCAGCCACCACCGGCCCTGGTGCCCCCAGCGGCGCGGCGGCGATGTCGAGCACGAACCGCTCATCACCGCGCACGAGCTGCGCACCGAGGCGCTGCGGATCCTCGTCCCCATCGCCACCACGATGATCCCGGAGCGGACCGTCACGTTCCAGGCCGCGCTCATGGCCGGGATCGCGAGAAAGTACGGCGGCGACCCCGCCCACCTGCGGATCGTCACCGCCACCATGCCCGACCACCTGCACCACAGCGGGCACCGGCGGCGCTTCCTCGTCCTGCACGACACCCTGCCCGGCGGCACCGGCTACCTGCACCGCATGTCCACCGAGGCGGGCTTCCGCGAAGTGCTGCAAGAGGCGTACGAGGTCGTGTTCCACTGCCCGTGCGCCAACGAGGAGGGCAAGGCCGCCTGCCACCGCTGCCTGCTGTCCCACGTCCGGGGCGACGAGTTCGACAAGGCCGACCGCGGCCTCGCCGTCGAGATGCTCACCGAGCTGCTGGAGGAATGGGAGACCGCGTCCGTCGCCAGCACCGACGACATCTCCCTCGTCAACCAGGTCGAAAGCGAACTGGAGGCCCGGTTCCTCGACGCGCTGATGCGGTGGGCGCGCAAGCCCGGCAGCGGCCGCGCCCTCAGCTCCGGCCCCCGGCTCAACGACCGCCGCACCGCCGACCTGCGCATCACCGCCGGAGACGACGTCGTCCACTGGCAGGTCATCCTGCAGCACACCATCAAGGAGACCCGGCCGGACGTCTACTTCAAACGGCTCGACGGGACGCCCCTGGAAGTAGCCGTCTACCTCGACGGCTACAACTACCACGCCGCCCCGCACGCCAACCGGCTCGCCGGCGACGCCGCCAAACGGGCCCGGCTCCGCGCGCACGGCCGCGTCGTTTTCCAGATCACCTGGGACGACGTCGAGCAGTGGGAGAGCGGCCAGTTCCTCGAATCGCCCGCCTGGATCCCGTACCAGGGCATCGCGCAGGGACGGGCGCGCGAGGGCTACCTGCAGTACGGGGGCGACCCGGCCGAACTGGCCGCCCTCATCTGGGCCAACCCGATCCAGACGCTGCTGGCCTTCCTGTCCGACCCCGATGGCGACCGCTGGCGGCGCCGCGCCGAAGCGGCCGTGACCGGGCTCGTCATGCCCGGCGCCGAAAGCCGCCGCGCCGCGTCCGAGGGGATCGGCGACCTGCTCACCGCCGCCGTCCGCGGCGACACCCTGCCCACGCCGCCGCCCGGCGACCTGATGCTCGTGCGCACCCACGACGCGAGCGGCTGCCCCCTCACCGTCGTCGCGAACGCCCGCACCCGGGCCTGGACGGGCCTCGCCGTCATCGACGACCGCACCGCCGCGATCGACGCCGACGAGGACGCCCACCGCCGCCGCTGGCACGGCTGGCTGTACTGGGGCAACCTGCTCCAGTTCCTCTCGTCCGGGGACGGCGACGGCGTCCAGCTCGCCTACACCGACCTCGACGGGTTCGACCCCGCCGCCCTCGCCGTCACCGGCGGCGAGGGCCTCCTGTCGACGCTCAGCCTGCTGCCGCCCGACATCGACGACCCGCCGCCCGGCAGCGTCCACGAAACGCCACCGGAACCTGAACCCCCCGCGCCCGGCCCGCACCAAGCCGGCCCACACCAAGCCGGCCCGCACCAGGTCCCGCCGCCTCCGGCGTCCACCGAGCCGTTCGCGGACCCCGGCACCGCCGCGCCGGACCCCGCGTGGGCCGAAGCGCTCGACCTCCTCGACCCCGATGAGCCGCGCCTCACCGACCTGGCACGCGGCCTCATGGCGCGCGGCGTCCCCGCCCCCGAAGTCGGCTACGAGCTGGGCGAACAGGCTTGGCAGGCGGAACTGGCCTGGCCGGCCGCCAAGGTCGCCATCGTCCTCGCGGGCAACGACGATGAGGCCACCGGCCGCTACCACGCCTACGCCCAGGCCGACTGGGAGACGCGGTCGGCCGCATGGTGGGACGTCGACGAACTGGCGGAACGAATCAAAGCGGAGAACCGATGACCATGCAGGGCGAGGCCACGCTGCGGCTGCTCGACAAGGCCGACAAGGAGATCCAGAAGCTGCCGCGCGTCGTCAAAGGCGCCATCTACGAGTTCCAGCACGACTTCCGCAAGAACCCCGACGCGCGGGGCCTGCGGCTCAAGCAGCTCCAGGGCCACACCCGGCTCTACTCCGCGCGGATCAGCGCCGAGTACCGGGCTCTGCTGCTGCACGCCGGCAGCCGCGACTACATCCTCGTCGCCGTCCGGCATCGCAAGGACGTCTACGACAACCTCGACCGCTACCAGTACAAGATCAACGATGTGACGGGCGCGATCGAGTTCGTCGACCTCGTCAGCGTCGAGGAGAACGTCTCCACGC
>NZ_SMKY01000367.1 GCF_004349235.1 Actinomadura darangshiensis
CCCTGCTGACCATGCGGGACGTGTCCCGCGACCACGGCGAGGGGCCGTCCCTCGTCCACGCGCTGCGCGAGGTCGACCTGGACGTCGCGGCGGGCGAGTTCGTCGCCGTCATGGGCCCGTCCGGCTCCGGGAAGTCGACGCTGCTCACGCTCGCCGGCGGCCTCGACCGTCCCACGTCCGGGCGGATCGTCGTGGACGGCACCGACCTCGGCGCGCTGAGCCGGGCCGCCCGGTCGGCGCTGCGCCGCCGCAGCGTCGGGTACGTCTTCCAGGACCTCAACCTCATCCCGAGCCTGACCGCGGCCGAGAACGTCATGCTGCCGCGCGAGCTGGACGGCGTCCGCGCCCGGCAGGCCCGCGGGGAGGCGCGGGACGCGCTCACGGAGGTCGGCGTCGGCGACCTGGCCGGCCGCTTCCCCGACGAGATGTCCGGCGGCCAGCAGCAGCGCGTCGCGATCGCCCGCGCGCTCGTCGGCGACCGGCGGCTCGTCCTCGCCGACGAGCCGACCGGCGCGCTCGACAGCCACACCGGCGAGGACGTCATGCGCATCCTGCGGGCCCGCTGCGACGCGGGCGCGTCCTGCCTGCTGGTCACGCACGAGTCCCGGCACGCCGGCTGGGCCGACCGGATCGTGTTCCTGCGCGACGGCCGGGTCGTCGACGCGACGCCCCGCACGTCCGGCCCCGAGAGCCTTCTCCAGGAGACCCCGTGAACCGCTACGCCTTCGCGCTGCGCATGGCCCGGCAGGACGCGCGGCGCGCCAAGGGCCGCACCGCGCTGGTGCTGTGCATGATCGGACTGCCGATCGGCGTCGTCGTCGCCCTGGCCGTGCTGAGGGCGACCGAGCGGGCGCGGGACGCGCGGGACGCCGCGGCGGCCGCCCCGAGCGCCGCCGAGACCGCCGTCCTCGCCATGATCTTCACGATGGTCGTGCTGGAGGTCGTGCTGCTGGCCGGCCCCGCGTTCGTGGTGGACGTCCGGCGGCGGCGCCGCGAGCTCGCGCTGGTCGAGGCCGCGGGCGGCGCCGGCCGGCATCTGCGCGCCGTCGTCCTGGCGAACGGCCTGCTCCTCGGCGCGGTCGCCGCGGTGGGCGGCGCCGTGCTCGGGATCGCCGCGGCGGCCGTCACCAAGCAGGTCGCCGAGGCCAACGGCGCGGAGCCGCTCGGGCCGTTCACGGTGCCGTGGCTCACCGTCGCCGTGACGATGCTGCTCGGCGCGGGCAGCGGGCTGCTCGCCGCGCTGGCGCCCGCCCGGCAGGCCGGCCGGATGGACGTGGTCGCCGCCCTGGCCGGACGCCGCGAACCCCCTGGCCGCGCCCGCCGCGGCTGGCCGATCGCCGGCGGCGTGCTCGTCGTCGCGGGGATCGCGACGTCCCTGGAGGGCGTCCGCGTGCTCGCCGAGTTCGGCGCCGCGCTCGGCGCCGCCGCGATCATCATCGGGCTCGTGCTGGCCTGCCCGTGGATCGTCGGGACGGCCGGGCGGCTCGCGCACCGCCTGCCGCTCCCGCTGCGCCTCGCCGTCCGGGACGGCGCCCGCAACCGGTCCCGCACCGCGCCCGCGATCGCCGCGATCATGGCGGCCGTCGCCGGGATCACCGCGCTGGCCATCGGGAGCGCCAGCGACTTCCGGCAGGACCGCGTCGAGTACCGGGCCGAGCTGCCCATGGGGTCGGCGCTGGTCAGGCCGCCACTGGAGCAGGCGGACGCGGCCGGTCCGGCGCTCCGGCGCGACCTGCCCGGCGTGCCCCTCGTCCCGCTGCGCGGTCTGCCCGGGGAGGGGTCGGCCTGCCCGAACGGCGACTCGTCCGACTGCCTCTCCGTGTCCTTCGCCGTCGACGACAAGGGGATGGTCGGCTTCAACCACGTCGACCACGTGGTCGGCGGTGCGCGCGAGGCCCGGATGCTGCTCGGACGCGACGATCCCGCCGTGACGTCCGCGCTGGCCGCGGGGAAGATCGTCCTCTTCGACGCGCGTCCGCCCGCCGGCGGGACGGTCACCGCCACCGTCTCCTACTGGGCCGACGACCGGCAGCACACCGCGGGCACGGTGCAGGACCTGCCGGCCTTCGCCGCCCAGGAGGATCCGCACGTGGCGGCCATCGTCCCGCCGAAGGTCGCGGAGCGGATCGCCGAGAAGACCGGCATCGCCGTCCGGACGGAGGCGTACGGCGTCGACCGCGCCGACCACCGCGTCACCAAAGCGGAGCAGGAGCGGCTCGACAGGACCCTGGCGGGCTTCGGCCGGGGCGACGGCCAGGTCTACGTCGAGCGCGGCTTCACCGGCTCGCACGGCAAGACGACGCTGCTGCTCGGCGCCGCCGCGGCGATCCTCGCGCTCGGCGGCACGCTGATCGCGACGAGCCTCGCCGCCGCCGACGCCCGCCCGGACCGCGCCACCCTCGGAGCCATCGGCGCCCGGCCGGGCACCGGCCGGCTGCTGACGATGGGGCAGGCCGGATTCATCGCCGTGCTCGGCTGCTGGCTCGGCATCGCGGGCGGGCTCGTCCCGGGTCTCGCCGTGACCCGTCCCCTCACCGAGAGCGCGGGCGACGAGGGCGTCCCGGGCCATGGCGCGATCGTCGACGTCCCGTGGCTGCTCCTGCTGGCGATCGGCGCCGGCATCCCGCTGGTCGCGGCCGTCTTCGCCGGCGCGGTGACCCGCTCGCGGCTCCCGATGGCCCGCCGCCCGGCGGCCTGACCGCCACGCCGTGCGGCCGTGCCGGCCGGCACGCCGCACGGCGGCTCAGCCGCGCGCCGGTGCCGGTGGTAGCGTCCGGCGCGTGGCTGAGGCGGTGGCGGTGGAGGGGGCGGTCGGCGAGACCCCCGCGCGCCGCGGGGGAGCCGCCCGGCGGCGGCGCGCGGCGGTGGCCGCGCTGGTCGCGGCGAGCGCGCTGCTGTACGCGGCGTACTCGCTGATGCGGCTGCACGCCTTCCGGACGGGCAGCTACGACCTGGTGATCTTCGACCAGGCGATCCGCTCCTACAGCCGGTTCGACCTCCCGGTCGCCATGGTGAAGGGCGTCCACAACGACTTCGGGCCCGGCTTCTCCGTCCTCGGCGACCACTTCTCGCCCATCCTCGCCCTGCTCGCGCCGCTCTACTGGATCCACGACGGGCCCGAGACGCTGCTGCTCGCGCAGGCGGTCCTGCTCGCGCTCGCCATCCCGCCGATCTGGCGGTACACCGAGCGGAGGCTCGGCGCCGGCGCGGCCTACTGCGCGGCGGGCGCGTACGCGCTGTCGTGGCCCATCGCCGAGGCGCTCGCGTTCGACTTCCACGAGGTCGCCTTCGTCCCGCTGCTGTCGGCGCTGATGGTGGAGCGGCACGACGCGGGACGGCGCGTCCAGGCGGCGGCCGTCGCGTTCGTGCTGCTGCTGGTCAAGGAGGACATGGGGCTGCTCCTCGCCGGGTTCGGCCTCTACCTGCTCACCCGCCCCGACGAGCGCGAGCGCCGGACGCCGCGCGACCTGCTGCCCCGCGGCGACCGGCGGGCGGGCCTCGCCTACGTCGTGGTCGGGCTCGTCGCCACCTGGGTGTGCTCGCGCGTCCTCATCTCGGCGTTCGGCGGCGACAACGACTACTACTGGGCGTACGGCGCGCTCGGCCCCGACCTGCCGCATGCGGCGGTGCACGCGCTCACCCATCCGTGGGACGCCCTGGCCGTCCTCGGCACCCCGCCGCAGAAGGTCCTCACGATGGCGCTGGTCGCCCTGCCGCTGCTCCTGCTGCCGCTGGCGTCCCCGCTGACCCTGACCGCCCTCCCGCTGCTCGCCGAGCGGATGCTCAACAGCCGGTTCGGCAACTGGTGGGAGCCGCACTACCACTACAACGCGTTCATCATCGCCGTGCTCGTCCTGGCGGCGGCGGACGGCGCGGCCCGGCTGCGCGGACGGTTCCGGATCGCAGGGCGCGTGCCGCCCGTCCGGCCGATGGCCGGGGTCCTCGCCGCGATGCTCGTCTGCGTGCCGTTCTTCGCCTACCGGCACCTGGCCGACCCGGCGCTGTGGCGGCAGAACGAGCGGGCCCGGGCGGCGTCCGCGGCGGCTGCGCGGATCCCCGACGGCGCGCTCGTCGAGGCGGCCAACGGCGTCGGGCCGGCGCTGACGTCCCGCGCCCGGGTGCTGCTCTGGGACGACCGGTCGCACGGCGCGCCCTGGGTGATCGCGCAAGTCGGGCGGCTCGAATTCCCCTTCCGGTCGCCCGCCGAGCAGCGCCGCCGGGTCGAGGAGCTGAAGGCCGGCGGATACCGCGAGGTCTTCCGGCGGCACGGCTACGTCGTGCTTTTCCGGGACGCCGGCGACCCGTGGTGAGGGACATCACGATCGTTTGGACGGATTGTCCAATGACCGATCATCCTCGCACAGGTCAGAATGCCGGTGAAGACTCCTTTCGGCTAAATATCTCTACCCTTTTCGGGTACTTGGCCTGATACTTGAAGAAAGCCGTGACGGCCGCGGGCCCGGCGCGGGAGAGCCTGCCCGAAGACCGCGTGACCGCCGACGGACCGGGCCTTGGGGCGAGTGCATGAGTGGTGTGAGGCTGATCGACGACGACGGAAGGCCACCGGCGGGACACGGGCCGGAATTCATTGTCCGGGCGGCGATGAGGCAGGCGGGTAATTCTCCGATCCGAGCCGGTGGTCAGGGTGCGAATCGCGGCGGGGAGTCGTGACATGCCGGCGCGGGAGGACAGGGACGTCCGGCGCTGGGAGACGTGCGGGCAGGCCTGGATCGGCGCCCTGCGGCACGTGTGGACGGCCGGCGAGGCCGGCCTGGAGGACGGCGGGCCCATCATCGAAGGCCCGCCGCTGCTGTTCGAGGTGTCCTCGCTGAGCTGGGAGGACCCGATCCTGCACGAGCACGGCGACCATGCGCGGCTCGTCCGGCGGGCCCAGGAGCGCACCCGCCGCGTCGTCCGCGGCCGGTACTGGCCCCGGCTGCACGACCTGCAGGGCGAGGACCAGATCCGGTGGGTGGTGGACCTCCTGCGGGCCCGTCCGTGGACGACCAGCGCGTGGATCTCGCTGACGATCCCGGGCGAGCCGGCCGAGGGGCTGCCGGCCCTGACCGCGCTGTCGTTCCGCATCCGCGGCTACCGGCTGATCATGACGGCGATGTTCCGGTCGCAGAACGTCCACCGCGGCTACCTGATGTACATCCCGCTCCGCGAGGTGCAGTTGCAGGTCGCCGACGAGCTCGGGCTGCCCGCCGGGCCGCTGCGGGTCTTCGTGGACGTTCCGCACGTGCACGTGGCCGACGCCGAGCGGGTCGCGTCCGTGCTCGCCTCGGTTCCCGAACCGAACGCCGCGTAAGGAACCCGGCGGGCCGGGACGAAGCGGAGTTACCGGTGGGTCTTTCCCTGCCGCGAACCCCGCCGACCCCCGGGTTATAGACTCGACCGCCGGGGGCCGAGAGCACGACGAGGTGACTCGCGACTTCACCTGCACGGATCACACCGACATCCACTTTCGAAGGACTGTTTCCTTGAGCAAGCCCGTCGTCCTCGTCGCTGAAGAACTCTCGCCGGCCGGCATCGCCGTCCTGGAGGCCGATTTCGACGTCCGGCACGTCGACGGCAGCGACAAAGAGAAGCTGCTGCCCGCCGTCGCCGACGTCGACGCGCTGATCGTCCGCAGCGCCACCAAGGCCACCGCCGAGGTCTTCCAGCACGCCAAGAAGCTCCGCGTGGTCGCCCGCGCCGGCGTCGGCCTCGACAACGTCGACGTGGAGGCCGCCACCAAGGCCGGCGTCATGGTCGTCAACGCGCCCACCTCCAACATCGTCACCGCCGCCGAGCACGCGATCGCGCTGCTCCTCGCCACCGCGCGCAACGTGCCGCAGGGCCACGCCGCGCTCAAGCAGGGCGAGTGGAAGCGCTCCAAGTACACCGGCGTCGAGATGCAGGGCAAGACCGTCGGCGTCCTCGGCCTCGGCCGGATCGGCGTCCTGGTCGCGCAGCGCCTCGCCGCCTTCGACATGAACGTGATCGCGTTCGACCCGTACGTGCAGGCCGCCCGCGCCGCCCAGCTCGGCGTGAAGCTCGTCACGCTCGACGAGCTGCTCCGCGAGAGCGACTTCATCACCGTGCACCTGCCGAAGACGCCCGAGACCCTCGGCCTCATCGGCGACCGCGAGCTGCAGCAGGTCAAGCCGTCCGTCCGCATCGTCAACGCCGCCCGCGGCGGGATCGTCGACGAGGCGGCCCTCGACCTCGCGCTGAAGGACGGCCGGGTCGCCGGCGCCGGCATCGACGTGTTCAGCACCGAGCCGTGCACCGAGAGCCCGCTGTTCCACCACGACAGCGTCGTCGTCACCCCGCACCTCGGCGCCAGCACCCACGAGGCCCAGGAGAAGGCGGGCACCCAGGTCGCCCGCTCGGTCAAGCTGGCCCTCTCCGGCGAGTTCGTCCCGGACGCGGTCAACGTCCAGGGCGGCGCCGTCGCCGAGGACGTCAAGCCCGGCCTGCCGCTCGCCGAGAAGCTCGGCCGCATCTTCACCGCCCTCGCCGGCGGCGTCCCCGTCCGCCTCGACGTCGTCGTCCGCGGCGAGATCGCCGAGCACGACGTCAAGGTCCTCGAGCTCGCCGCCCTGAAGGGCGTCTTCGTGGACGTCATCGAGGAGGCCGTGACCTTCGTCAACGCGCCGCTGCTGGCCCGCGACCGCGGCGTCGAGGTCACCCTCACCACGTCCGAGGACAGCCCCGACTGGCGCAACGTCGTGCAGGTGCGCGGCACGATGGCCGACGGCGCCGTCGTCTCCGTCTCCGGCACGCTCACCGGCCCCAAGCACGCCGAGCGGATCATCGAGATCAACGGCTACAACATGGAGCTCGTCCCGACCGAGCACATGGCCTTCTTCTCCTACGTCGACCGCCCCGGCATCGTCGGCGCGGTCGGCAAGCTGCTCGGCGACGAGCAGGTCAACATCGCCGGCATGCAGGTCGGCCGGGACGCCAAGGGCGGCAAGGCGCTCATCGCGCTGACCGTCGACTCCGCCGTCGCCCCGCAGCTCGTCGACGCCATCACCAAGGAGGTCGGCGCCGACATGGGCCGCCGCGTGGACCTCGAAGGCTGATCGCTCCACCGCCGCGGGCGGGCGTCCGGCATGGCCGGGACGTCCGCCCGCGGTGTTTCCGCACGGTGAGCACGTCTCAGATCGTGAGATTGTCCGCCACGGGTCGGGACAACCCCGCCGAAGCGGAGGTAATCTCACAGGTAGTCATGCGGCGCTTCGTGGTAATCCTCCGCTGCCGCAGCGGGGCCTGATCATCGGCAGGCCGGCACCCGCTGCGGAGGCTCTGCCCGGCCATCAGCCCGATGCCACGCCCGGACCGTGCGAACCACGGCCTCCCGGCGGCCCCTCCGGCCACAGCCCAGCGACCTGGAGCAATCCATCATGAACGACACCTGGAACAACGAGCCCGCCGAAGACGCCCAAGAAGAAGCCGCCCGCGCCCTGCAAACCGCCCTGGACAGGCGTGCCGACTAGCTTTTTTCTCCTCCTTCGGGCCCTAGGGGCCCTCCATCGTCGAAAAAAGCGGGCGATCGCTGCATCGCTCCGGCTCGCCTAGCGGCTCGCTGCGCGATCAGGGTCTCGCTTCGCTCGCCCCTGCCTTCGGACGCGATCGCGATTCCTGAGGTTGTTGCGTGGTTGCGGTGGTGGCTGAGGTCGGCGCAGTAGTGGGTGCCGTCTGCTCGGCGAGCCGCGGCCAGCTCCGCCCCGGCGCTCGGACGCCCGGCCAGTGGGCCTGCTGAGGGGTGGGGT
>NZ_SMKY01000368.1 GCF_004349235.1 Actinomadura darangshiensis
CGCCCGCTGGGAGGCGCACACCGAGTCGTCCGCCGGCGTCACGACGGTCGTCGTCCGGCAGGTCTCCCGCAACGGGGACGGGGACGTCCTCGCGGAGATCGGCCGCCAGACCGTCGCGGCCATCCCGGACGGCGATCCGGCATGGGAGGCCCGCTACCACGAGGCGATGGCCGAGGCCCGTTCCCGTGTCGCCGCGCTGGAGGCCGAGGCGAGCTGAACCGCCGTACGCGCGAGGCCCGCGCCCCGGTTCCGGGGCGCGGGCCTTTTCGGGTGAAAGCGGGGCCTGCGGACCCGTCCGGCAGGTGTACTCTCGGCTCGGATCTGCTCGCCCATGATCAGCGGGGGAGGCCGATGGTTCGCCCGTGGCCCCGGGCCGGCCTGGCGCTCGTCCTGGCCGCCTGCCTGCTGGCGCCCTCGTCCGGCATGCGGCGCGAGAGCCCGGCCGTGGCCGGCTACGTCACCGAGCAGCTCACCGTCGTCGCCGGCACCTACCTGCAGCACCGCTCCCAGGCCCTCGTGCAGAAGGGCGACCGCGAGCGCCGCGCCACGCCCACCGAGGTCCAGGGCGTCCGGATCTCCCCGACGCTGGTGCGCTCGCAGGAGCGGGCCGTCCGCGAACTGGAGATCCGCAACCGCGCCCCGGTCGACGGCGGCCCCGCCTACACCGGCGCCCGCACCCGCCTGGACGGGGGGCGCGCCTTCCAGACCGGGGACCGCATCACGCTGGAGGCGGTCGAGCACACCGAGATCCGGTACGGCGGCGGCAAGGTCACCCAGGCGGTCCGCCGCCGGTTCGTGTTCCGGACGCGCGGCGAGCAGATCACCATGATCGCCGAGCGGGTGCTGGACCCGGACGCGCACCCGGTGAACGACCCGCCGGGCGCCGACCGCTGAGCGGCCCGTCCGGCGCCTCCGAAAATGCTTGGAAAGGTCCTTGACGAGCAGTAATTATGCTCGTCACAAGCCCGCCGGCGCGCGCCTCGGTGCCCGTTGGTGGCCACATCCGGACAGGGTGGGATGGCGGGATCAGGGCGTTTTCCCGGACCGATTCGCGGCCCGAGACTGGCTTGACGAGATCGATGAGGCGTAGGCTGACGCCATTCCTGGGTGAACTCGAGAACTTACGGGCGACGGTTCCCCCAAGCCGCGGGTCCCGGCCCATCCCCCCGAGGCCGGGACCCGCATCCATTCCTTCCGCGCACTCCGCCGCCGGCGCCATGACGGTTCCGGAGCCTCGCCTCCTGTGACCGGCCGTGACCGAAGAGTGGGAACGCGCCTTATCCGCGCGAAATAAGAGCGTTATCTGGGCCGGCCGCTCCGGTTGGCCCGCGTTCCCTCAGTTCTCCAATCGCGTCCTAACGCTCCGCCAAGAACATTGGGCACCCCTCGCGGGAACGGGAGTTCGCGCGATCAGCCGCTCGCGGTCGCGGGCGGCAGGGCCACCTGGATCTGCGTGGTGACGCCGGACGCGGCGAAGATGCCGCGGCCGGTGGGGCCGCCCAGCGGGGCGGTGCCCGGCAGCCGCAGGCCGAACAGGTCGCCGTCGCCGGGCGAGTCGACGGCGAGCAGGACACCGGAGCGGGACCGCCGGGTCTCGGCGAGGAACCCGCGCCGGCCGCGGCCCAGGTCGGCGGTGGTGCCGCCGATGACGACGGCGTGCTCGCCGTCGCGGGCGGTGAGCACGACGTCGTTGAGCGCGTCGCCCAGGCCCGTCCCGTCGAGGAGTTCGGCGTCGTCGACCACGACGGCGAAGCGGTGCTCGTCCCCGATGGCCTCGGCGAGGCCGGCGGCGCCCGAGTCGGCCGTGAGCAGGCCGAGCACGCCGGGGCGGCCGGACAGCAGCCGCAGCGGCGACCGGCGCGGCGTCACGAGGACGACCGGGACGAGCCCGCCGCCGGCGGCCGGGTCGAGCAGCGAGCAGGCGATGGTCCGCAGCGTGGTGGAGCGTCCCGAGCTGGGCGGGCCGGCGACGGTGAAGCCGGGACCCTCGCCGAGGAGGTCGACGCCGACCGGGGCGAGGGTGTCGCCGCCGACGCCGACGAGGGCCCACAGGGCGGACGGGGCGAGGAACTCCGGGTCGAGCGACATGGCCTCCCGGTAGGTGACGCGGACCGGCAGCTCGTCCACCCGCAGGGGACGCCGGCGGCGCGGCAGCCGGCCGTAGCGGGACACGCACGTCCGGGCGATCTCCTGGAGGACGCCGGCCTGCGACGGACCGGACGGGTCGCCGCCCAGCAGCGCGATCTGCGACTCGCGCGGCGGCGCGCCCGGCGCGACCGGTTCGAGGGCCCGGCCGGGCGGCATCGCGGCGGGGACCTGCTTGTCGTGCAGCCCGCCGAAGCCGTAGTCGTCGGGGTCGTCCATGCGCAGGACGAGGCGGCGGCCGAACACGGCGGAGATCCGCCCGCCGAGGCCGGAGCGGTCGCCGGTGAAGACGGCGCGCAGCCCCACCGCGGCGCCCTCGGTGAGGAGACCGGTGATCTGGTCGACGAGGCGGCCGTGGTCGTGGTGCTCGAACGCGCCGAGGAAGCCGTCCCAGCCGTCGAGGAGCAGCACCATCCAGGGGAGGCGGTCGGTGGCGGCGACGGCGGCGCGCTGCTCGGCCAGGGACCCGAACCCGGCCTCGGCGAGGAGCCGCCGGCGGCGCCCGACCTCCGCGGTGAGCGCGGTGAGGAGCCGTTCGCAGCGGTCGAGCTGGTCGCGCGTGACGACGGCGCCGCAGTGCGGCAGGGACGTCAGCGGGAGCAGCGCGTTCGCGCCGCAGTCGACGGCGTACAGGTGCGCGTCGTAGGGGGAGCAGCCGCCGGCGAGCGAGCCGGCGATGGTGCGCAGCGCCGTGGAGCGCCCCGACCGGGCGGACCCGGCGAGGTACAGGTGGCCGCCGGACGCGAGGTCGAGCGCGAGGTCCTCGCGCGCCTGGGCGGCCGGCAGGTCGGTGACGCCGAACGGGATCGGCGGGACGTCCACGACCGAGCCCCCGGCGGCGGTGCGGGGCGCCAGCGCGACCCGCTCGGGCAGCGGGTTCAGCCACGGCGACGGCTGCCGGGCGATGCCGGCGCGGCGGGCGGCCTCGTCGATCGCCTGGACGAGGACGCCCAGGTCGGTGCCCGGTGTCGGGTCGTCGTCCGCCGGTTCGCGTGGGCCGGGGAACGGGTGGCCCAGGCCCTGCCAGGGGAGCGGCAGGACGACCGGCTCGCCGGAGCCGGCCCCGGCGCCGGGGCGCCGGCCCCCGATCCGCGCGGACTGGACGCGCCGCGGCGGAGCCGTGCCGGCGCGGAGGTAGCAGCGTCCGGGCGTGGACATGGAGATCTGCGCGGCCTCGGCCGAACCGAGGACGCCGGCGGACTCGTCCGGGTCGGTGAGGCGCAGCGCGATCCGCAGGTCGGTGCCGGCGCGGATGCCGTCGGTCACGGCCTCGCCCGGGCTCCGCGTGGCGAGGATCAGGTGGACGCCGAGCGGCCGGCCCCGGCGCCCGATGTCGAGCAGCCCGCCGACGAAGCCGGGCAGGGCGGCCGCCATGGCGGCGAACTCGTCGATGACGATGCCGAGGCGCGGCACGGCCGCCGGCGCGGGGTCGGCGGTCCGCAGGTCGTTGTAGTCGTCGATGTCCTTCACGCCCGCGTCGAGGAGGACCTCCTCGCGGCGGTGGAGTTCGGCGGCGAGCGATTCCAGCGCGCGTTCGGTGGTGTGGTCGTCCAGGTCGGTGACCACGCCGGCGGTGTGCGGGAGGCGGGCGCAGTCCCCGAACGCGGCGCCGCCCTTGTAGTCGATGAGGACGAACGTCATCTCGTCCGGGCGGTTGGACGCGGCGAGCGACGCGATGAGCGTCCGCAGCAGTTCCGACTTGCCCGCGCCCGCGGCTCCCGCGATGAGCACGTGCGGGCCGTCCGCGCGCAGGTCGACGTCGTAGCGGCCGCCCGAGGCGAGGCCGATGGGGACGCGGGTCGTCCGGCCGCCCGCCCGGCTCCACGACTGGAGGACGTGCTCGGCGGTGGGCTCCGGCATCCCGAGGACGTCGAGCAGCCGCACCTCGGCCGGGATCGAGTCGTCGACGTCCTCGCGGGAGACGTCCCGTACCGGCGCCAGGGCACGCGCCACCCGGTCGGACCAGGTGGCGGAGACCTGGTCGGCCAGCACGGGACCCTGCCCCTGGAGCCGGACCAGCGACGGCCGCTGCGGATCCCACGCGGCGATCGCGCCGCACTCCTCGGGGAGCAGGCGCTCCTCGTCGTCGACGCAGATGGCGTACAGGCCGAACTCGGGGCCCCGCGACAGGAGCATCGGCATCCCCGGTATGCGGCGCAGCGCACGCGCGCCGTCCAGCACCATGAGGATGTCGTAGGGGACGGCCTGCCCGGCCCGCCGGCGTTCCGTCACCCGGATGGCCAGTTCGGTGACGCGGCGCGCGGCCGTCTCGGGGTCGGCGCCGACCAGGGCGACGCAGTCCTCGCCCTCGCGCGGCGCGCAGTGCGGCAGCCAGCGCGCCCAGTTCCACTCGTCCCCGGCGCTCCGGTCGGCCGACAGCACGACGATCGCCAGATCGCGGGGGCTGTGCAGGGCGGCGGCCTGCGCGACCATCCAGCGGGCCAGGGCGCGGGACGCGTGCCGCGGCCCCGCCAGCCCGACGACGCCCAGCTCGGCGAGCGGCAGCGCCACCGGGACCAGCCGGGCCACCGGAACCTCCACCCCCATCTGGGCGGACGACCCCGCGCGCCCCCCGGTCCGCTGCCGCTCGGCAGGGCCGGCCATGTCGATGCGGGCCGGCCGGTCGGCGAGGCCGATCCGCAGCTGCAGAACGTCCCGGTCGCCGCGGCGGCGCTCCCACAGCCGCCGCCGCGGCCCGGTCGCGGTCAGCAGCACCTCGGCGGGATCGGGGTGCAGCCCGCGGCGCTCGGCCTCGTCCTCGCGCCGCAGCCGCTCCACCTCGCCGTCGAACTCGGCGGACCTGCGCTCGTACTCCTTCAGCGACTTCCGGTACGCCGTGCGGCCGATCAGCCGGAGCCGCTCGCGCGGGTCCCGCTCGGGGCGCCCCGGGACGACCAGCCTCCGGACGCCCTGGGGCGGGCTCGGCCGCGGCGGCCGCCCGAACGCCAGGCCGCCCCGCGGCAGCCGCTCCAGATGCGCGTCGGGCGCGGTGCTCGGCGCGAGGGCCAGCACGCTCGACCCCACCGACAGCAGCACGCCCGCCGGCCACGCCGTCTTCGCGGCGAGCGGCGTCCCGTCCAGCGCGGCGGCCCCCTGCATCGTCGTCGTCGCGGACGCCTCGACGTGCACGATCTCGCGCCCGACCGTGAGCCGCAGCGACCGGGCCGGGACGGACGGGTCGTCCAGCACCACGTCGACGTCGCGCCCGGAGCCGATCGTGCTGACGCCGAGCCCCAGCCGGTGCACCGCCCCGGCCGCCGGGCCGCCGGCGACCCGCACCTCCACCAGCCCGGTCGGCTCGGCGAGGACGGTGGCCGCGGCGGCGCTCCGCTCGACCGCCACGACGGCGCCGTCCCGCAGCTCCTTCACGGCGAGGGCCTGCGGATCCAGCATCCGGCCGTCCATCCAGAGGGTCCTGCGCGGCAGGCCGTCGAGGGTGGCGGCGAGTGACCGGGCGACCCGCTCCACGGTGGCCTCGGGGTCGACGTCCAGCACGACATCGCGCGGCCCTCCGCCGGTCAGCGCCGTGAACGAGATCCGCATCCGCCCAGTTTAATTACTCGCCTCCGCCGCCATCCCCGGATGCGGCGACGACCGCCTTGAGGGCGGCGTCCAGTGGCGTCGGCGCCATCGCGAACGCGGACTCGAACGCCGACGAGTCCAGGAGGTACGGCTTGTCGAACTGGTAGCGGGTCTCCCGCAGCTCCTTCAGCATCGGCACGAACAGCCCCAGCGCGGTGAAGGCGGGGCGGGGCACCTGGAAGACGCGCGGGTCCGGTGCGCCGGCGATCCGGCACAGCCGCTCGGCGACCTCCAGCGTGGACACCGCCGGGGCCGTCGGGACGTGCCACGTCCTGCCCCACGCCCGCTCGTCGGTCCCGGCGACGGCGAGCGCCTCGGCGACGTCCGGCAGGTACGTCCAGGCGTGCGGGATGGACGGGTCGCTGAAGTACGCCACCCGCTTGCCCGCCAGCAGCGGCCTCACGAACCGCGTCTCGCCGATGTAGGACTGGTCGGTGCTGCCGGGGCCGTAGTAGTCGGCGGGGCGCAGCTCGGTGGTCCTGATGCGGCCGGCCTCGTGCGCGGCGAGGGCGTCCTGCCACATCTTCGCCCGGACGCGTCCCTTGGCGCCGGTCGCGGCGAGCGGCAGGTCCTCGGTGATCGGACCCTCGACGGGCCCGTACCCGTAGAGGTTGCCCAGGGTCACCAGCACCGCGCCGGTGTCCTCGGCGGCTCCGAGGAAGGACGACGCCATCGGCGGCCAGTCCTGGACCCAGCGGTGGTAGCGCGGGTTCACGCAGTTGTAGAGCGCGTCCGCCCGGGCGGCGATCCGCGTGATCCGCTCCCGGTCGGCGGCGTCCGCCGCGATGCGCTCCACGCCGTCCGGCCCCGATCCGGACCGCGTCACGACGACGACGTCGTGCCCCCGCCGCGTCAGCCGCTCGGCGAGGTGCGCTCCGACCTGCCCGGCCCCGACGATCACGTGCTTGCCCATGTCGCGTCCCCATCCCGTGCCGCCGTCGCCGACCGTCGGCGACAGTGCTCTGCTTCGAGAGCAATGCTCTCGCCAGAGAGCGATGTTGTCAAGAGCAGTGCTCTCGTTCCAGTGCGACGCTCTGCTATAGTCGCCGGCATGAGCGCGGGCAGGACGGCACGGGAGCGGGTGCGGGCGGAGCTGGTCCGGGAGATCACCGAGCTCGCCAGGCGGCAGCTGGCCACCGCCGGCGCGGCGGGGCTGTCGCTGCGCGCGGTCGCCCGCGAGATGGGCATGGTGTCCTCGGCCATCTACCGGTACTTCCCGAGCCGCGACGACCTCCTCACCGCGCTGATCATCGACGGCTACAACGCGGTCGGCGACGCGGTCGAGCGCGCCGACGCCGAGGCCGGGGCGGGCGACTTCGCCGGACGGTGGCTCGCCGTGTGCGGGGCCGTCCGGGAATGGGCGCTGGCGCACCCGCACGAGTACGCGCTGCTGTACGGGTCGCCCGTCCCCGGCTACGAGGCGCCCGAGGACACCGTCCCCGCCGCCCTGCGCGACACGGTCGTCCTCGTCCGGATCGTCGACGCGGCGCACGCGGCCGATGCGCTCGACCCGGCCGGGCCGTGCCCGGCCGCGCCTCCCGCGCTCGCCGGGGACATGGCACGCGTCCGCGCCCACATCCCCATGGAACTGCCGGACGACGCCCTGGCGCGGGCCCTGACCGCGTGGGCCGGACTGTACGGAACGGTCAGCTTCGAATTGTTCGGGCAATTCACCAACGTGATCGACGCACGGGCCGCCTACTTCGACCACACCATGACCCTGCTCGGACGCCTCGTCGGCTTCCAGCCCTGACGCCGCGGGGCCTCCGGGCGCCGCCGCGACGGGGGTCAGTGACGCGTGTGACTGGTGGTAAGAAGTCATGTGATCGGTGAATTCGCAGGTCACCGCGATTTCCGCGGATATGGGACGGCCCGTGTCCACCGAATCCATTGACGTAGCCTCACCGCCCCCGCAAGCATGGATCGCTCGGTGCCGTGGCGACCCCGCGAGGCGGGGTCCGCGGGAGGGCGGGAAGGAGCGCGTGGGCAGCGCGATGAAGACCAACCAGTCGACCGTCTCCGGCGGTGGTGCGGC
>NZ_SMKY01000369.1 GCF_004349235.1 Actinomadura darangshiensis
GTGCGGTGGGCGGGGCGGCCGGTGGCTGGGGCGTCCCCTGCCAAGGCACATTCCACTGCCCGGACGACCGTGCCGCCGGATACTCCTGGGGAGGTGCGGCCTGCCGGGGCGCGCTCTGCGGGGACGGCACCGGCAACCGCTCGACCCGCGTAGGCCCGGCCGGAGGTGCCGGGGCGTGCGCGTGTGGAGCGTTGCTTGGACGCGCCGGGGGGCGCTGTGGGGCGGTGGCTTGTGCTGGGAGTTCCTCGGGGGCGGCGCTCCGGTGGCGTCCGGGACGAGCGGTCGGCGGGTCTGCCACGGGCGGCACGGGCACCTGCCACGGCCCGGCTTGTGGCTCGTCGTCGCCTTTCGGGGCGTCGTCGTCCGGCTGGGCGTCGTCGTCCGGCTGGGAATCGTCTTCTGGCTGGGAGTCGTCTTCCGGCGACGGTGTGGGCCGCCACGGCATCGTCTCGGCGGCAGGTTCGGAAACGTCCTCGGGCGCGGCGTCTTCCTCGGGCGCGTCCTGCTCGGCCTCCTCCGCCTTGGCGGGGGACGGGAACTGGACATGCCACGGGCCCTGCGGGGGAGCGGGCGGCTTCTCTTCTGCCTTCTCCTGCGGCTTGGCAGGCCGGCGGACGGCGATGTCCGGCCGGGTGAGGTTCACCTTGGCGGGGACGCGGAACTCGGCGGTGTCCGTACGGGACGCCTCCGTCTCCCGCTCGGCGTCGTCGTCCACGTCCAGACCCCCTCTGCTCGTACACGGCAGGCGGCGGAGCGGCCCCCCGACAACCCCTTTGCATATGAGGATGCGAAGTTTATCGGGAAGGTTCGCCGCGATCGGTAACGGCGGCCCACGTGTCCCGGACCGAAAAGCGTGAACCCGAACCGGAGCTTGTGGAGATACATCGCTGACAACGTCCCCGCACGGGAAGGCCCGGTGCGCATGCCATGGTGGTCGCGATGACCGTCCCCCCCACGGCCCGGGAGTACGACGCCGCTCTCATCGAGAGTTCGCTCGACGACCCCGAGGCGTTCGCAGCGCTGTTCGACAGGTACTCGGGGATGCTCTACCGGTACGTGTCGCGCAGGCTCGGGCCGGAGGCCGCAGAGGACGTCGTCGGCGAGACGTTCCTCGCCGCGTTCAGCAAGCGGCACCGCTACGACCTCGCGCAGCGGGACGCGCGGCCGTGGCTGTTCGGCATCGCGACGAAGCTCGTCGCGCGGCACCACCGGACGGAGGCGGCGCGCTACCGGGCGCTGCGCCGCAGCCCGGTGGACGGCTCCGTCGAGGGCCCCGCCGACCGTGTCGCGGCGGGGGTGACCGCCTCGGCGTCGCGTCCCGCGCTGGCGGAGGCGCTGTCCGGGCTGGCGAGGGGGGACCTGGACGTCCTGCTGCTGGTGGCGTGGGGCGACCTGGCCTACGAGGAGGTGGCGCGGGCACTCGGCATACCGGTCGGGACGGTCCGTTCCCGCCTCAACCGGGCGCGGCGCAAGGTGCGCGCGGCGCTCGGCGACACCGACCCGACGCGCGAGGAGGCGTGACCGTGGACGAACTGGACCTGCTGCGCGACCTCGGCCGCGGCCTGGAGCACGAGCCGCCGCCCTCGCTCGTCCGGCAGCGGAACCGGCTGCTGGACGCCGGGCGGGCGCGGCGCCGCCGCGGGCCGGGGCGGTGGACGCTGCTCGGGGTGGTCGCGATGGTGACGGCCGCGGCGATCCTCGTCCCGGCGGCGCTCCTGCACGGCCGGGACGCGAAGCCGGTGGCGGCGAAGTCCACCGCGCCCGCCGCCGGCAAGGCCCTCAACGTGCTGGTCATCGGGTCGGATGCGCGCGGCTCGGACGCGGCGCGCTCGGACACCCTGATGCTCGTGCACGTCCCCGCCGACCGGAAGCGCCCGCACGTGGTGAGCCTTCCGCGCGACCTGCTGGTGCGGATCCCCGCGTGCGGCCGCGCCGCGTCCGTGGACGGGATGATCAACTCGGCGTTCACGGCGGGCGGCGCCTCCTGCACGCTGGCGACGGTGCGGCAGCTGTCCGGCGTCCGGGTCGACCAGACCGTGGTGATCGACTTCGGCGGGTTCCGGACGATGGTGGACGCGCTCGGCGGGGTCGAGGTGACGCTGCCGAAGTCCGTCTCCGACCAGAAGTCGGGGCTCGACCTGTCCGCGGGCAGGCACTGGGTCGACGGGAGGCAGGCGCTCGCCTATGCCCGTGTCCGGCACGGCTTGGGGGACGGCTCGGACCTGGACCGCATCAAGCGCCAGCACCGGCTCCTGGGGTCGCTCGCGCGGCAGGCCAGGAAGCAGATGACGAACGACCCCGTGGCGTTCGCCAGGTTCCTCGCCGTCGCGGCCGGTTCGGTCAAGACCGTTCCCCGGCTGGACGCCGGGGCGCTGAAGACCCTCGTCCGCGGGTTCGAGGACGGCGATTCGGTCGCGTTCGACACCGTTCCGGTCCGTCCGGCGCCATCGGACCCGAGCCGTGTCGTACTGGACGAACCCGCCGCGAAGCGGATGTTCGCCTCGTTCCGGTCGTCATGAGTGAGCCCGTCCCTCTCGGGTAGGGCCGGAACCATCCCGGGGCCCAGCAACGACCCACGAGGCTCAAGGAGTGAGCGATGGCCACGAAAGTCCGCGAAATCATGACCGGCTCGCCGACATCGGTGTCCCCGGAACTCGACCTCGTGACCGTGGCGCGCGCCATGCGCGACGAGGAGATCGGCGCGGTCCTGGTCGCCGAAGGCGACGACCTGAAGGGGGTCGTGACCGACCGCGACCTCGTGGTGCGCGGGCTCGCGGCGGGCGGCGACCCGGCGCGGTCGAAGATCGGCGCCATCGCGAGCCGGGTGACGGCGACCGTCGGCCCGGACGACTCCGTCGAGCGGGCCGCGCAGATCATGCGGGAGCGCGCCGTGCGGCGGCTCCCCGTCATCGAGGACGGCCGTCCGGTGGGCATCGTGTCCATCGGCGACCTGGCGATGGAGAAGGACTCGGTGTCGGCGCTCGCCGACATCAGCGCGGCGCGCTCGAACACCTGACGCGCGCTTACGTCAGGACGGACAGGAGACGGTCAAGCTCCTCCTCGGTGTTGTAGTAGTGCACGGAGGCCCGCACGGCCACGGCGTGGGCGTGCGGGTCGTATCCGTGTGCGAGCGGGGTCGTGACGTTGATGTTGACGCCGTGTTCCCTGGCGGCGGCCTTGATGGCGGCTGGGTCGTGACCGTCCACGGTGAACGTGACGATGCCGGACGGTCGCGCGCACCGGTCGAGGACGGTGATTCCAGGACGGGCGGCCAGTTCCTCGCGTAGCCGCGCGGCGAGATGCATGACGCGGGCCTCTATCTGGGGCATGCCAAGGTCGGCTGCGTAGTCGGCGGCGACGCCCAGGCCGATCTGACCGGCGACGTACCGTTCCCAGGTTTCGAAGCGCTGTGCGTCCTCGCGCATCTGGAAGCCGTCTGGTGCCTTCCAATCTGCGGCATGCAGGTCGAGGAACGGCGGAACCAGCGTCCGCAGGATGTCGCGCCGGACATACAGGAACCCGGTGCCACGCGGGCCGCGCAGGAACTTGCGCCCTGTCGCCGACAGCATGTCGCAGCCGATCTCATTGACGTCCACTACGAGGTGCCCCACCGACTGGCAGGCGTCCAAGAGGTACAGGACGCCGTGCTCACGGCAGAGGCGCCCGACCTCAGCGGCGGGGTTGACGAGACCGTTGTGCGTGGGGATGTGGTTGAGCGACACCAGGCGGACATTGCCCTTGGCGAGTTCGGCCTGGAGCGCGTCCAGGGAAAGGGTGCCGTCGGCCTCGTCGGGGACGACTTCCACCTTCACGCCCTTGGCGGCCGCAACCTGCTGGTAGGCGATCGCGTTGCTGGAGTACTCGCTCGTCGTCGTCAGGATGCGGTCGCCCTCCGCGAACGGGATCGAATAGAAGGCCATGTCCCACGCGCGGGTGGCGTTCTCCACATAGGCGATCTCGTCCGGGTACGCGCCGAGGAGCCCTGCGACGGCGCCGTAGAAGCGTCCGATGGCCGCCTCGTTCTGCTCGGCCGCCTCGTAGGCGCCGATCGTCGACTCCAGGGCGAAATGCCCGGCGACGGCCTCGATGACCGGACGCGGCGGCAGCGCGGCGCCCGCGTTGTTGAGGTGGGCCACCTTCGCGCAGCCGGGGGTGTCGGCCCGGATCTCGTCGATATCCACAGTTGGCAGTTTCCCTCCCGAACTGTCGTACCCGCGCGAGACGCTGGTCACGTTGGCGGCGACTTGACCTCAACCAATCTTGAGGTCACATGCTTGCTGTTCCAGGCTAACGATCATCAGGGGTCTCCATGGACATGGAAGTCACGGCGTGGATGTCGCTGCACCACGCCATGAACGCGCGGGACAGCAGGCCGTTCTCCAAGGCGACGCTCCGGCGCATCGGCCGCTTCGCCCGGCCGCACCGGCGGCAGCTCGCCGCCTTCCTCGTCCTCAGCGTGGTGATGGCGGTCATCGCGGTCGCGACGCCCGTGCTGGCCGGACGGGTCGTCGACGCCATCGTCGACCGCTCCGCGACGTCCACCGTCGTGTGGCTCGCCGTGGTGATCGCGATCCTGGCGCTCGCCGAGGGCGGGCTGGGCCTGGCCAACCGGTGGCTGTCCGCCCGCATCGGCGAGGGGCTGATCCTCGACCTGCGCACCGCCGTGTTCGACCACGTCCAGCGCATGCCGATCGCGTTCTTCACCCGGACCCGCACCGGTGCCCTGGTCAGCCGCCTCAACAACGACGTGATCGGCGCCCAGCGCGCCTTCAGCGACACCCTGTCCGGCGTGGTCAGCAACATGGTGACGGTGCTGCTCACCTTCGCCGTGATGGTCCGCATCTCCTGGCAGATCACCGTGCTCGCGCTGGTCCTGCTGCCCGTGTTCGTCCTCCCGGCCCGCCGCATGGGCAGCCGCCTGGCGCGCCTCGAACGGGAGGCCGCCGCGCACGACGCCGCGATGAGCACCCAGATGACCGAGCGGTTCTCCGCCCCGGGCGCGACCCTCGTCAAGCTCTTCGGGCGCCCTGACCGCGAGTCGGCCGAGTTCGCCGCCCGCGCCCGCCGCGTCCGCGACATCGGCGTCCGCACCGCGATGGTGCAGCACGTCTTCATCACGGCCCTGACCATGGTCTCCGCCCTGGCCCTCGCGCTCGTCTACGGCCTCGGCGGCTACTCCTCCCTGCGCGGCCACCTCGACGCCGGCGCCGTCGTCGCCCTCGCCCTCCTCCTCACCCGCCTCTACGCGCCGCTGACCGCCCTCGCCAGCTCCCGTGTCGAGGTGATGAGCGCGCTCGTCAGCTTCGAGCGGGTCTTCGAGGTCCTCGACCTGAAACCGCTGGTCGCCGAGCGCCCCGACACCCGCGCCGTCCCGGCCGGCCCGGTCTCGGTCGAGTTCGACAACGTCCGCTTCGCCTACCCGTCCGCCGACAAGGTCTCCCTCGCCTCCCTCGAAGAGGTCGCGACCCTCGACACCCGCGGCGGCGTCGACGTCCTGCACGACGTCTCGTTCCGCGCCGAGCCCGGGCAGATGGTCGCGCTGGTCGGCTCGTCCGGCGCGGGCAAGTCGACGATCGCCCAGATGCTGCCGCGCCTGTACGACGTCGACTCCGGCGCCGTCCGCCTCGGGGGCGTCGACGTCCGCGACCTGTCCTTCGAGACCATCCGCGCCACCCTCGGCATGGTCACCCAGGACGGCCACCTCTTCCACGAGTCGATCCGCGCGAACCTCCTGCTGGCCCGGCCGGAGGCGGCCGAAGACGACCTCTGGGACGTCCTGCGCCGCGCCCGCCTCGACACCCTCATCGAGAGCCTGCCCGACGGCCTCGACACGATCGTCGGCGAACGCGGGTACCGCCTCTCCGGCGGCGAGCGCCAGCGCCTCACCATCGCCCGCCTCCTCCTCGCCCGCCAGCGCATCGTGATCCTGGACGAGGCGACCGCCCACCTCGACTCGACGTCCGAGGCCGCCGTCCAGGAGGCCCTGGCCGAGGCCCTGGACGGCCGCACCGCCGTGGTGATCGCCCACCGCCTGTCCACCGTCCGTGCCGCCGACCTGATCCTCGTCGTGGAGGAGGGCCGCATCGTGGAACGCGGAACCCACGAGGAACTCCTGGCCGCCGCAGGCCGCTACGCAGACCTCTACAACACCCAGTTCGCCAACGACCCGCCCCTCGAACCCGTCTCCTAACCACCCGAACCCGCCGTCGCCGACCCGCCGCAGTGGCGGGTCGGGGGATGACCATTACGTCCGTGTGGCGGACATCGCCGCGTTCCACGCCGAAGCCACCGCGCGCGGGGCCGAGTTCCTGACCGAGCCGATCGACCGCAAGGCCGAAGTGCGCTGCTACATGCGAGACCCGGACGGCTACCTCATCGAGGTCGGCCAGGCCACCGGCATGCTCGAAGGCGTCTACGCCGACCCCGCACCCTGAGCGCACGGACGGCCTGCCCGCGCCCGGCGCCTCGTGTGCGTCAGGTGGTCGTGGCCAGGACGTCCCTGAGCGAGCGGATCACGGTCGACCGCCAGCCGCTGCCCATGCCGCGGAAGGCGTGGGCGTTCACCGGGTCGTCGAGGTCGAAGCCCGCGTGCTCGATGAAGATCCGGGTGCCGCGCCCCTCGGGGACGAGCCGCCACGTCACCGTCGTGTCGAGGCCGCCGCCGCGCCAGCTGATCCGCAGCAGGCGGTGCTCCTCGATGTCGAGGACCCGGCAGGCGATCGCCCCGTCGAAGCCGACGCTCGGGATCGGCTCGGCCGCGAAGGAGAAGCGGTGCCCGACGACGGGTTCGAAGTCGTTCGGCATCAGCCAGCGGGCCAGCAGTTCCGGCTCGGTGAGCGCCCGCCACACCTTCGCGGGCGGATGCGGCAGGAACTCGTCCACCTGGATCGAATCCGGTTCACCGCTCACACCGTTCTCCTTCCGGCGAGGGGGCGGTCGTCGCGTGGCGGGTCACAGGTCCTCCTCGTCGAGCAGTTCGCGCAGTTCGGACAGCTTCTCGCGCCAGAACCGCTCGTACGGGGTGAGCCACTCCGACATCTCTCGCAGCGGCGCGGGCTCCAGCCGGTAGATCCGCTGCCGGCCGTCGCGCTGCTCGCTGACGAGCCCGGCGTCCCGCAGCACCCGGAGGTGCTCCGACACGCTCGGGCGGCTCATCGCGAAGTGCGCGGCGAGGTCGTTCACCGGCCGCGGCCCGTCCAGCAGGAGGGCCGTGAGGTCCCGCCGGACGGGGCTGGCCAGCGCCGCGAAGACGTCCGCCGTCACCGCGCGGCCAGCACGATGCCGTTGCCGTCGGGGTCGGTGAGCGTGGCCTGCCGTCCCCAGGGGAGATCCTGCGGGCCGTCGACGTCCACACCGGCGTCGCGGAGCCGCTCGCAGTCCGCGTCGAGGTCGGCCGTCTCCAGCATCAGCCCGCCGGTGCTGCCCGGCGCCAGGCCGGGCAGGTGGTTCGCGAGGACGATGCTCGTCTCCGCGCCCTTGGGGGCGAGTTGCAGCCAGCGCATCGGCCCGGTGGCGCGGTCCATCACCACCTCGAAGCCGAGCTTGCCCGCGTAGAAGTCCTTGGCCGCGTCCTGGTCGCTCACCGGCACCGTCAGCAGCCGCACATGCGTGATGTTCATGGCCGCGACGATATGTAGGAGACTCCCTACGTGTCAAGCGTAGGGATTTCCCTACGCGTTTCGCCGGCGGCTTCGCGGGGGACGTGCCGGGGCGGGT
>NZ_SMKY01000036.1 GCF_004349235.1 Actinomadura darangshiensis
CCCCCATCGTCGTGGTGAGCCGCTCCCTTGACCTCGACTGGACGCTGCCCCTGTTCACCGAGGCCGAGACACCCACCATCGTCGTGACGGCACGGAACGTCCGGAACAAGGTCCCAGGCCATATCCAGGTGGTCGCAGAAGGGGAAGACGACGTCGACCTCCCCGCCGCCGTCAAGACGCTCCGCGACGACCTCGGTCACGAGCATCTCCTCTGCGAAGGCGGCCCGTCACTGGCGACCGCGCTCATCAGGGCGTCCCTCGTGGACGAACTGTGCCTGAACATCGCCCCGGCCCTCCTCGGGGCCCAGCGCCACACCCGCCTCTTGGACGGCCTTGACGCCGAGGTGCCGCTCGACCCCGCCGCCCTCTACCTGGACGAGGGCGTCCTGTTCGTGCGCTACCGGCTGCGGACGTAGCGCAGGAAGAGGAACTCCTCGTCCTGCAGAGCGTGGGCGAGCGTCAGCTCCGGCGGGACGGGCACGGGCGGCCCGTTCAGGATCCGCGTCGGGTGCCCGCCGAGCAGCAGCGGGCTCAGCGTGAGGCACAGCTCGTCCAGCAGCCCGGCCGCCACCACCTGCGCGAGGACGCCCGGACCGCCCTCGCACAAGAGGCGCCTGTGGCCGCGGGCGGCGAGCTCCCGGACGGCGGCGGGGAAGTCGAGCGAGTCCTCGCCGGCGACGATCACGTCGGCGTGCTCGCGCGCCGCCTTCAGCCGCACCGGGTCGGCGGTCGCGGGCGCCAGCACGATCGTCGGGACCTCCGCCTCGGCGAAGACCGGCGCGTCGAAGTCCAGGTCGAGGGTGCGGGACACGATCGCCAGCGGCGGGACGGGCGGCCGGCCGTCCCGGACGCCGTCCCAGCCCTCGCTCGGCCGGACCGGCCCGTAGCCTTCGGCGCGGACCGTCCCGGCGCCGACGATGACGACGTCGGCGAGCCCGCGCAGGAGCAGGAACAGGTGCTGGTCGGCGGCGTTGCCGAGGCCGCCGCTGCGCTCGTCGCGCTGGGCCGCGCCGTCGAGGCTGGCCACCATGTTCGCCCGCATCCAGGTGGTTCCGGGCGGGTAGGCGTAGCGCTCGGTCAGGTCGACGTCGCCGGGCTCCGGAGTAAGGGTCCGCATAGGAGTCTCAAGCTACCCGGGGCCCGGGTTGACCGCTCCGGTGACCGGCCGTACACCAATCTGTACGAATCCGTCATGCCAGGAGCGCCGGGGGGCGACACTGAGCGCAGGGGACGGGGATGAGAATTTCATGAAAGGAGCGGGGGGTTGGAGTTCGCCGCATTGGGCGCGTGGATCCTGGCCGCTGTGGCGGGCGGCTACCTGCTGATCATCTGGCTGACCAACGGGGGGCACTCGACGAAGGTGACGCGGTTCCCCTTCCTGGTCGTGGTGGGGCATCCGTTCGCGGCCGTCGCCGGCCTGGCCGTCTGGATCGCCTACCTGGCCACCGGGGACGCCGCCTACGCCTGGGTGGCCTTCGCGGCCCTGCTGGTCGTCGTCCTCCAGGGGTTCCTGCTGTTCACCCGCTGGCTCGTCGGACGGGGCGGCCGGCATGCCCGGGGCGCGGAGCAGGCGTTCCCCGCCACGGCGGTCGCCGTGCACGGGGCGGTCGCGGCCACGACGGTGGTGCTGGTCTTCCTGACCGCGATGGAGGTCACCCGCGCATGAGAAGCCGCTGAGGGGTCACTGCCCGCGCTTCAGGACGAGGAGAGCGCGGTCGGCGAGCGGGATGACGTCGCGTGCCTTGACGCGGGCCCGCTCGCCGACCGTGCCGGGCTCGGCGGTGTCCAGGGTGAACTCCCAGCGCTCGCCGTACTCGGCGCCCGGCAGCGTGAACTCGACCGGCTCGGACCCGGCGTTGATCAGCAGCAGGAACGAGTCGTCCCGGACGCGCCGCCCCCGCGGGTCGGGCTCGGTGATGGCGTCGCCGTTGAGGAACACGCCGAGGGACTTGGCGAACCCCACGTTCCAGTCCTCGTCGGTCATGCTGTCGCCCGCCGGGGTGAGCCAGGCGATGTCGGCGGCGGCGCCGCGGCCGGTCCCGGTGAAGAACCGGCGGCGCCGGAACACCGGATGGTCGTGCCGCAGCCGCGACAGGATCCGGACGAACTCCATGTCGTCGGAGTCATCCCAGCGCACCCAGGCGATCTCGTTGTCCTGGCAGTAGGCGTTGTTGTTGCCCTTCTGCGTGCGTCCCAGCTCGTCGCCGTGGGAGAGCATCGGCACCCCCTGCGACAGGAACAGCGTCGCGAGGAAGTTGCGGCGCTGCCTGGCCCGCAGGTCGAGGACCGCCGGGTCGCGCGCCGGCCCTTCGACACCGCAGTTCCACGACCGGTTGTCGTCGGTGCCGTCCCGGTTGTTCTCGCCGTTGGCCTCGTTGTGCTTGTTGTCGTAGGAGACAAGGTCGGTCAGCGTGAACCCGTCGTGGCAGGTCACGAAGTTGATGGACGCGAACGGCCGCCGCGCGCTGTGCTCGTACAGGTCGGACGACCCGGTGAGGCGGGACGCGAACTCCGGCATGGTCGCGTAGGAGCCGCGCCAGAAGTCGCGGACGGTGTCGCGGTACTTGCCGTTCCACTCCGTCCACAGCGGCGGGAAGTTGCCGACCTGGTAGCCGCCCTCGCCGACGTCCCACGGCTCGGCGATGAGCTTCACCTGCGAGACGACCGGGTCCTGCTGGACGAGGTCGAAGAACGCCGCCAGCCGGTCGACGTCGTGCAGTTCGCGGGCCAGCGCGGAGGCGAGGTCGAAGCGGAACCCGTCGACGTGCATGTCCAGGATCCAGTAGCGCAGCGAGTCCATGATGAGCTGCAGCGCGTGCGGGTTCCGGACGTTCAGCGAGTTGCCGCAGCCGGTGTAGTCGAGGTGGTAGCGCTTGTCGTCGTCGCGCAGCCGGTAGTACGAGGCGTTGTCGATGCCCCGGAACGACAGCGTCGGGCCCAGGTGGTCGCCCTCGGCGGTGTGGTTGTAGACGACGTCCAGGATGACCTCGATGCCCGCGTCGTGCAGGGCGCGGACCATCGCCTTGAACTCCAGCACCTGCTCCCCGTACTGCCCGGACGAGCTGTAGGAGTTGTGCGGCGCGAAGAACCCGATCGTGTTGTAGCCCCAGTAGTTGTCGAGCCCCCGCGCCACCAGCGCGTGCTCGGGGATCGCCTGGTGCACCGGCATCAGCTCGACGGCCGTCACGCCGAGGTCGAGCAGATGGTCGATCATCACCGGGTGGGCGAGGCCCGCGTAGGTCCCGCGCTGCTCCTCCGGGATGCCCGGGTGCAGCTTCGTCAGGCCCTTCACGTGCGCCTCGTAGATGACGCTCTCGTGGTAGGGGACGCGCGGCGGCCGGTCGTCCGCCCAGTCGAAGAACGGGTTCACCACGACGTTCTTCGGCATGTGGGGGGCGCTGTCGTCGTCGTTCAGCGCGTCGGGGTCGGCGAACCGGTAGGAGAACAGCGACTCGTGCCAGCGGACGTCGCCCTCCACCGCCTTGCCGTAGGGGTCGAGCAGCAGCTTGGACGGGTTGCAGCGGTGCCCTTCACGGGGGCTGAACGGCCCGTGCACCCGGTACCCGTACCGCTGGCCGGGGCCGATGCCGGGCAGGTAGCCGTGCCAGACGAACCCGTCCGCCTCGGGCAGCTCCCGCCGCGTCTCCCGCCCGTCGGCGTCGAACAGGCACAGCTCGACCCGCCGGGCCACCTCGGAGAACAGCGCGAAGTTCGTGCCCGTGCCGTCCCAGGTGGCGCCCAGCGGATAGGGATCCCCGGGCCAGACCTCCCGCATGCTCTCCACCCCTCGGCCGGTACGTCCTCGCCAGTCGATTGTCGCCTACCTCTACCCCACCGTGCAGCAACACACTGTCACGGCGGGTTACGAGGCAGCCGCCAGACGGTCTCCTCGTCGCGCCGCTCGGCGGTGCGGCGCAGGCCGATCCTGGACGCGACGGCCTCGGACGCGCGGTTCTCCGGGTGGACGGTCGCGACGATCTCGCCGACGCCGCGCGCGAGGAGCCAGTCCAGCAGGGCGTGCGCCGCCTCGGTGGCGAAGCCGAACCCCTGGTAGGGCATGCCGACGACCCAGGCGACCGACGCGATGTGCCGCGGCGGCCCCGGCGAGACGGTCGACCCGGCGGACGCGGGCGTCACCGTGAATTCGGGGGTCGCGGGCGTGACCGTCGCCTGGACGTAGCCGACGGCCTGCCCGTCCCGGGCGCGGCGGACGGTCCAGTTCAGCCAGTACTCCTGGTGGAACGGCGCCGGGCCCGCGACCAGGTGCGCGTAGCGGGCGCGCAGCTCGTCCCGGGTGAGGGGCTCGCCGCCGATGTAGCGGTGCAGGCGCGGGTCGTCCAGGACGGGGGCCATCTCGTCCGCGTGGTGGACCGCCAGCGGCTCCAGGACGAGGCGCTGGGTGCGGATGGTCTCCGCGATCGGCCCGTACACCCGCCGATCGTATGCCGACGCGGCCCGCCCGGCGGGTGAAGCCGTGGGAAGCGGCGGATCAGAGCCGCCATTCGGTGCGCTTGTCTGACAGCCGCCTGGTCCAGGCGCCGGCCGGGTGCTGCTTCGGGTGCAGCCACAGCCACGGCTGGGCGTGCCGGAACGGCAGGTCGGTGCCGGGCTGCCACGGGAAGAGCCCGTCCCGGTTCGGCCAGACGACCTGGAGCATCGGCAGCGGCGGGCGCCGGTAGAACGTCACGGCGCCGCTGAACAGCCCGTCGTACCAGTGCGGGTCGACGTCCCGGAAGGCCGCCTGCTGCCCGCGCACGACCCCGTCGCGGCGCTCGCCGTCGGCCGGGCCGCCTCCCTCGGCGGTCTGCCGGCCGAGCGCGTTGAGGATCTCCTCGGTCTCGTACACGTCGCCGCCGAACATCGCCAGCTCGGGGGCGCGGTGGCTGTGCCACAGGCCCACCGTGTACGCCCAGCCGGGCCCGCCGTCGTCGCCGTGGACGAGGACGACGCTCCACCCGTACTGCGTGATGTGCACGATCGTGCGGAGCTGGAAGTTGTCCAGGCGGTCGCGGTCGCCGTAGTCACTGCAGATCACGCAGGTGCACGAGGGCCGGTCGCCGGACATGACCCTCAGTTTACGATCAATCGACCCTGGGCGAACGCGCCGTCCCCTCCCTGCGCGGTCACCAGAAGACGCCGGTGTCGCGCGGGCGCATCTCGGGCTGGTGGGCGACCGGCTTGTGGAACCACCGGACGGCGACCGTGACCAGGAGCATCGCGGCCGGGAGGCCGATCGGGACGGCCGTCAGCGGTGCGACGGACGCCACGTCCAGCGCGGTGCCGCCGAGCTTGCCCGCGACGCCGAGGTTGGCGCCCTGCCGTCCCGCGGAGAGCGTGACGGAGAGGACCGCGGTCACGACCGCGACCCCTGCCGACGGCAGGGCGATGGAGCGGCGCCGGACGAAGAACCCCAGCACGACGCCCGCCGCGCCGAGCACGGGCAGCGCCATCGCGCCGTACCAGCGCTTCGGCTCCGGTCTCATGGCGATGTCCACGACGGGCGCCGGGGCGTTCTTGCGCAGGCGGGCGGGAGAGGGCTGAGCCGACGTGGCCGGAACCGGCGGCAGGCGCAGTTTCACGGCCGTGTCGTCGAATCCGCGTGCGGTGAGTTCGCGCAGTGCGCCGGACGTGTCGATGTGCAGCGACGGCGTGCGTCCCGTCCGGTAGGCGCGATCGATCTCGGCGCGGGCGAACGCCGTGCCCCGCCCTTCTGTCGTGCGGACGCGGACGTCCGCGGCGCGGGGGAACAGCCGCCGGGCGACCCGTCCGGCCAGGGCCCGCACCTCGGCGTCCGACTCCAGCCGTCCCGCCGCGTACAGGTCGACGAGGGCGCCTCCGTCGTCGAGGACGGCGACCTCGACGCGGGCCCGCTGCTCCCGGTTCGGTGCCCCGGCGCCGCATCCGGCGAGCAGGCCGAGCGCGGTCAGCAGGACCCCGATCGCGACAAGCCGCCGGAAACGCACTCGGCCCCCGCTTCGTTGGTTATTGCCTGGACGCCCGGAGAATGGTCTATTTTATGCGCGACCACCGGTGGAGCACAGTAGGGAGAGTCCCATGGCTGACGATCCGGCCAACGCCATCGACACGTCCGTTCCGCACTCCGCCCGTATATGGAACTACTGGCTCGGTGGCAAGGACAACTATCCCGTCGACCGGGAGGCGGGCGACCAGTACGTCAGCGTCTACCCGGGGATCGTGGACATCGCCCGGACCGGCCGGCACTTCCTGGCCCGCGCGGTCCGGTACCTGGCGGGGGAGGAGGGCGTCCGCCAGTTCCTCGACGTCGGCACCGGGCTCCCCACGGTCGACAACACCCACGAGGTGGCGCAGCGCGTCGCGCCCGAGGCGCGCATCGTCTACGTCGACAACGACCCGCTCGTCCTGTCCCACGCGCACGCCCTGCTCACCAGCCGGCCCGAGGGCGAGACCAGCTACATCGAGTCGGACATGCGCGACCCGGAGCGGATCCTGCGGGTCGCGCGGGAGAAGCTCGACTTCGACCGGCCGATCGCCCTGATGCTGATGGGCGTCCTCGGGCACATCGACGGCTACGACGAGGTGCTGCACATCATCCGGACGCTGATGGGCGGCCTTCCTGCGGGCAGCTTCCTCGCGCTGTACGACGACACCGACAGCGACGACGCCCACAACAAGGCGCAGCAGGAGTACGACGACACCGGCGCGGTCCCGTACCGGCTCCGCCGCCCGGAGGAGATCGCCGGCTACTTCGACGGGTTCGAGCTGGCCGACCCGGGCGTGGTGGCGTGCGAGAAGTGGCGTCCGGAGCCGAGTCCGTTCGGCGAGGTGCCCAGTACGTCCACGCTGTGCGGGGTCGCCCGCAAACCCTGACCGAAACCCGCGAAGCGGTCCGGTGGAAATACCGGATATTTACGGCGATCTCCCTGGAGTTCCCGTCTTGTGATCATGCGGCCATTACGCTGGGGCCGGCGCGCTGGCATCGCCGTCGACTCTGTGCAGAGGGGCCTTGGTGACCGAATCGGACTTCACGCCGTACGAACCCGACGTGGACACCCCCAATGCCGCGCGCATGTACGACTACTACCTGGGCGGCAAGGACAACTATCCGGCCGACCGGGAGGCCGCCCAGAAGATCATGGCCCTCGGCCCGAGCCGGGACATCTGCATCGCCAACCGCAGATTCCTCGGACGCGCCGTCCGGCTCGCCGCCCAGAACGGGATCAGGCAGTTCCTCGACCTCGGCACCGGCCTGCCGACGCAGGAGAACGTGCACGAGGTCGCCAAGCGGGTGGCGCCCGACTCGCGCGTCGTCTACGTCGACTACGACCCGGTCGTGCTCGCCCACGCCCGCGCGCTCCGCGCGATCGACGACACCACGACCGTCGTCCAGGAGGACGTCCGCAGGCCGGAGAAGATCCTTGAGAACCCCGACGTGCTCCGCCTGATCGACTTCTCCGAGCCGGTCGCGGTGCTGTTCGTGGCCATCCTGCACTGCCTCACGGCCGAGGAGGACCCCTGGGGCGTCGTCCGGGAGTTCGCCGCGCGGATGGCCCCCGGCAGCCACCTGATCGTCACTCACCTGACCGACGACGCGCACCCGGAGGTGGGCGCGGCGGCGCGCGAGGTCTACGACGACGCCACCGCGCCGCTGATCCACCGCGACCACGCGGCGATCTCCCGGTTCTTCGAGGGGTTCGAGGTGCTGGAACCGGGCGTGACGGTGGTCAACGAATGGCGTCCGGACGACGCCGAGGACCGGGATCGTCCCGGCGGCGAATGGTTCTACGTGGGAATGGGACGAAAGCCATGAGAGCGCATCTCCTCAAGCGCCACTGGGTGACGCTCGCGGCGGGACTCGTCCTGCTCGCGGCGTGTGCCGACCCCGATGACGGAGGGGCGTCCGGTGATTCCTCCGCCGGCGATCCGAAGAGCATCGCGTTCTTCGGGTTCGCCAAGGCTAATTCATTCTCGGTGGCGACCTTCGAGGGGGTGAAGGAGCAGGCGGCGAAGGCGGGCGGAAAGGCGGAGTTCTTCGATTCCAATTTCGACGCCCAGGCGCAGATCCGCCAGCTCCAGGACGCGATCACCTCCAAGCGGTTCGGCGTGTTCGTCCTGCAGGCCAACGACGGAACCGCCGTCGTCCCCGCCGTCCGCGACGCCGTCCGCAAGGGCATCACGGTGGTCGTGCAGTTCACCCCCGTCGGGACGCGCTACGACACCGCCGAGCCGCAGGTGCCCGGCGTCATCTCCCTGGTGGACGTCCCCACGCTCAACGGCGAGCGGCTCGGCCACCTCGGCAGGGACGCCTGCAAGCAGGTCAAGGCGAAGCCCTGCAAGGTCGCCTACTTCGAGGGCCTGAAGACGCTGCCGCTGGACAACGCCCGCACGAAGGCGGTCGTGGACACGCTGAAAACGGTGCCGGACGTCGACGTCGTCGCGCAGATCGAGGGCGGCTACACACGTGACACGGGCCGCAAGGCCATGCAGGACCTCCTGCAGGCCCACTCCGACGTCAACGTGGTCATCGGCTCGTCGCAGGCGCTCTTCGGGGCCGAGGACGCGGCGAAGGGCAAGAAGATCCAGTACGTCGGGAACGGGGCCTCCCGGCAGGCCGTGAAGGCGGTGACCGAGGGCCGCTGGTACGGGATCCCCTACCTGCCGGTCAAGACCGCCGGGGCGAAGGCCGCCGAGCTGGGGCTGGCCAAGGCCGACGGCAAGACCGTCGCGGCGTCGACCGACATGTCGTCCCTCGCCCCGAACGGCGGCGAGCTGACCAAGGACCTGATCGCCTCCTCCGGGATCACCGGCGAGTACGACGAGTAACGGCGGTGGACGTCGCGCTCCAGGGCATCCGCAAGAGCTACGGCGGGACGGCCGTCCTGCACGAGGTGTCCCTCACGCTGCGCGGCGGCCGCGTCCACGGGATCGTCGGCGAGAACGGCGCGGGGAAGAGCACCCTCGCCCGGATCATGTGCGGTGCCGTCGCGGCCGACTCCGGGCAGGTGGCGGTGGACGGCGAGCCGGCCGCGATCCGCTCACCGCGCGACGCGCTGCGGCGCGGCATCGCGCTCGTCACCCAGGAGGGCGCGATCGTGCCCGGGCTCAGCGTCGCCGACAACGTGTTCCTCGGCGGCGGGGTGTCCCTCGGCGACCGGCGGGGGCGCCGCGTCCGCGGCCTGCGCGACCCGGCGGGGGACCGGCGGCGCTTCGGCCGCCTCGCCGCCCGCACGGGGTTCTCCCTCGACCCGGCGGCGCGCGCCGGCGACCTGCCGCTCGTGCACCGCCAGCAGGTCGAGATCCTGCGCGCCCTGGCCCAGGGCGCACGCCTGATCGCGCTGGACGAGCCGACCGCGCTGCTGCCCGCGCCCGCCGCCGAACGGCTGCTCCGGCTGGCCCGCGACCTCGCCGAGCGCGACGGCATCGCGATCGTCCTCATCTCGCACCGGCTCGACGAGGTCCTGTCCGCCTGCGACTCCGTCACCGTCCTGCGCGACGGGCGGCACGTCACGACCGCGCCCGCGGCGGAGCTGACGCCGCAGGCCCTGCTGCGCGCCATGGTCGGCCGCCCCGTCGAGACGCTCTACCCCGAGCCCGCGCCCGTCCCGGACGACGCACCCGTCGTGCTGGCCGTGCGGGGACTGTCGCGGGGCCGTGCCGTACGGGACGTCCGGCTGGAGGTGCGAGCGGGGGAGATCGTCGGCCTCGCCGGGCTCGTCGGCAGCGGCCGGTCCGAGACGCTGCGGCTCGTCTTCGGCGCCGACCGCCCCGACGCGGGCGAGGTGACGATCCTGGGCCGCCCGGCCACCGGCGGATCCCCGGCCCACGCGATGGGGCTGGGCGCGGCGCTGGTGCCGGAGTCGCGGGGCGAGCAGGGCCTCGTCCTGGTCCGGTCCGCCGCCGAGAACCTGGCGATGGCCAGCCTCCCGCGGCGGCGCCGCCTCGGGTTCGTGCGGCGGGGCGCGGAGCGCCGGGCCGTGCGGGCGGTGGCGGAACCCCTCGGCATCACGGGTCCGCACCGTCCCGCCTGGACGCTGTCCGGCGGCAGCCAGCAGCGGTCGGTCTTCGGCAAGTGGCTCGTCCGCTCGCCCCGCCTCCTGCTGGTGGACGAGCCCACGCGCGGCGTCGACGTCGCCGCGAAGGCGCAGATCCACCGCCTCATCGCGGACCTGGCCGCCCGCGGCGTCGCCGTCCTGCTCGCCTCCTCGGAGGTCGAGGAGGTGCTCGGCCTCGCCCACCGCGTCCTCGTGATGCGGGACGGCCGGATCGCGGGCGAGTTCCCGCGCGGCGCGAGCGCCGAGGACGTCCTCACGCGGGCGGGCCTGCGGTGAGGGCCGCCGCGCTGCGCGACAACGGCATCGTCGTGGCGCTCGCCGGGCTCGTCATCGCGCTGTCCCTCTCGACGGACACGTTCCTCACCAAGGGGAACCTGGTCAACGTCCTCGACCAGGCCGCCGTCGTGGGGCTGCTGGCCTGCGGCATGACGCTGTGCATCGTCTGCGGCATGTTCGACCTGTCGGTCAGCGCCGTCCTCGCCGTGAGCGCGGTCGTGTCCGTCCTGGTCACCAAGTCCGCGGGCGTTCCCGCCGGGTACGCGGCGGGCATCGCGACCGGCACGCTCATGGGCACCGCGACCGGGCTCGTCGTCGCGCTGTCTCGCGTGCACTCGTTCATCGCCACGCTGGCGCTGAGCATCGTCTACCGGGGCCTGGCCGTGGTGATCACCGGCGGCGCCATCGTCTACCCGCACGCCCGGCAGCTGGACGCGTTCCAGACGCTCAGCCTGCCGACCGTGCTCGGCGGCATCACCGCGCCGACGCTCGTCCTGGCGGCCGTCGCCGCCGCCTGCTGGCTGCTGCTCGCGGCGACCGTGTTCGGCCGCGGCGTCTACGCGGTCGGCGGCAACGCCGAGGCGGCCCGCCTGTCGGGGATCAGGACGGTCCCGATCCGGGTCGCGGTGTTCGCGATCAGCGGCGCCTGCGCCGGGACGGCCGGCCTCGTCATGACCACCCGCGCCGGCTCCGCCCAGGCCGGCCTCGGCACCCTGCTGGAGCTCACCGCGATCGCCGCCGTCGTCATCGGCGGCACCAGCATCTTCGGCGGCGAGGGCGCCGTCTGGCGCTGCCTCGCCGGGGCCCTGATCCTCACCCTCATCTCCAACGGCTTCAACCTGCTCGGCTGGGACTCCACCTACAAGCAGGTCATCGAGGGCCTGCTGATCCTCGCGGCGGTCACCCTGGACCGGCTGCTGCGCGGCACCCCGGCGCCGCCCGGCCGGTGAAGATCGTTCGCAGTGCCCGCGCGTCTGGCATCATCGAGATGCCTCCGCCCATCGCCTGGAAGGGCTCTCGCATGCCACGTCGTCCGGGGTTCGCCGCAGAGCGGCGCCAGCGGCTGCTGGAGATCGTCCGCGCGAACGGCGCGGTCTCCATGCGCGATCTGGCGGCCTCGCTGGAGGCGTCCGAGGCGACCGTGCGCCGCGACATCCGGGCGCTGGAGGCCGAAGGGCTGCTCGACCGCAGGCACGGCGGGGCGATGGCGCCCGGCGGGCTGTCGTGGGAGCCGACCTACCAGCAGAAGGCCAAGGTGGCGGCCGAGGAGAAGACCGCGATCGCGCGGCTCGCCGCCGACCTCGTCGAGGAGGGCGACGCCGTCGTCATCGGCGCGGGCACGACCACCCGCGAGCTCGCCCGCGAGCTCGTCGGCTTCGACGCGCTCACGGTGGTCACCAACTCGCTCCTGGTCGCCCAGATGCTCGCCGAGGCGCGCGGCGTCGAGGTCGTGATGACGGGCGGCTCGCTGCGCGGGGCCATCCACGCGCTGGTCGGCGGGGCGGCCGAGCAGACCCTCGCGAGCCTGCGGGTCCGCCGGGCGTTCATCTCGGGCAACGGGCTCACCACCGAGCGCGGCCTGTCCACGCCGAACATGCTGGTCGCGGGCGTCGACCGCGCGCTCGCGCACGCCGCCCAGGAGGTGGTCGCGCTGGTGGACCACACGAAGGTGGGCGTCGACACGATGTTCCAGACGGTCCCCACCGATGAGATCGCGTTCCTCGTGACCGACGCCAAGGCGTCGCAGTCGGAGCTGAGCGAGTTCGAGAACGCGGGCGTCGACGTGTGGGTCGCCCCCGTCCGCACCGACGGCTAGGACGTCCCGATCGCCGCGCCGCCGGGCGCGCTCATCGGCGTGCCCGGAATCGGTCATGTCCTGTCACGAGAGAGCCCGCCACTGGCGTTATCTGAGCGATATTGACAGAATCTGATCGGGGATGGCTGAATGACGGCACCACCCCGGTTCGCGAAAGGACCTCGATCATGGTCAAGCCCCCCAGACCCGGCGCCTCCCTGAAGTCCGCCCTCGCGATCTGCTCCGTCGTCGCGCTCGCCGTGTCGGGGTGCGCCAAGTCCGAGGACGACGGCAAGCCCGGCGCGGACCAGAACGCCCAGGGGCAGCAGCAGGTCGTGCAGTCCTCCGGCGCCGCCGGGCCGGCCTGCACGCTCGGCAGGTTCGGGGGGCAGAAGTTCGACCTGAAGAGCTCGGTGATCGGCTTCTCCCAGTCGGAGAAGGAGGCGAACCCGTTCCGCATCGCCGAGACCGCCTCGATCAAGGCCGAGGCGAAGAAGACCGGGGTCGCGACGCTGCGCGCCACCAACGCGCAGTCGCAGTTCGGCAAGCAGATCAGCGACGTCCAGCAGCTCATCGCCCAGGGCGCCAAGGCCCTGGTCATCGCCCCGCTGAACTCCGACGGCTGGGAGCCGGTGCTGCAGCAGGCCGCGGCCAAGAAGATCCCCATCATCACCGTCGACCGGCAGATCAACGCGACCGCCTGCAAGGACTACGTGACCTTCATCGGCTCGGACTTCGTCGAGCAGGGCAAGCGCGCCGCCGACCAGATGATCAAGGCGCTGGGCGGCAAGGGCAAGGTCGCGATCCTGCTCGGCGCGGCCGGCAACAACGTCACCACCGAGCGCACCAAGGGCTTCAAGGACCAGATCCAGGCCAAGGCCCCCGGCATCCAGGTCACCTTCGAGCAGACCGGTGAGTTCGCCCGCGAGAAGGGCCAGCAGGTCACCGAGCAGCTCGTGCAGAGCCACCCCGACATCGACGCCGTCTACGCCGAGAACGACGAGATGGCCCTCGGCGCCGTCACCGCCCTGAAGGGCGCGGGCAAGAAGGCCGGCGACGTCAAGGTCGTCTCGGTGGACGGCACCCGCGCCGCCGTCCAGGGCATCGTGGACGGCTGGATCTACGCGGTCGTGGAGTCCAACCCGAGGTTCGGGCCGCTCGCCTTCCAGACCCTGCAGAAGTTCCTGGACGGCGAGAGCATCCCGCAGAAGGTCGTGATCCAGGACCGCGAGTACGACTCGTCCAACGCCAAGGAAGCCCTGTCGTACGCCTACTGATCCGCCGCTGATCCGCCGCTGAACCACCACGCCTCCAGACCGGGCGGCGGGCGAGCCTACAAACCCCGTGGCCGCCCGCCGCCCACCGGAGACCCCGCCGGGAGTGCCCGTGTCCCCATCCACGTCCGCCCAGCCGGAGGCGCCGCTCATCGAGGCCGCCGGCGTCGTCAAGCGATTCCCCGGAGTGCTGGCCCTCGACGGCGTCTCGTTCGGCCTGCGCGCCGGGGAGGCGCACGCGCTGGTCGGGGAGAACGGCGCCGGCAAGTCGACGCTGCTGAAGGTGCTGACCGGCGTGTACCGCCCCGACGCGGGCGGGCTCCGGCTCCGCGGCGAGCCGGTCGCGTTCGGCGGCCCCTTCGACGCCCAGCGCGCGGGCATCCAGGCCATCCACCAGGAGATCGGCCTCGTCCCGCTGATGAGCGTGGCGCGCAACCTGCTGCTCGGCAGGGAGCCGCGCAACCGCCTCGGCCTCATCGACATGCGCGCCCTGCACCGCGCGGCCGAGGACCTGCTCGCCCCCTACGGGGTCCGGATCGACGTCCGCAGGCCGCTGCGCTCCTGCGGCGTCGGGACGCAGCAGATGGTCGCGCTGGCCAGGGCGGTGTCGGTCGACGCCCGCGTGGTCGTCATGGACGAGCCCACCAGCTCCCTCGAACCGCGCGAGGTGGAGACCCTCTTCGGCGTCATCCGGGACCTGCGGGCCAGGGGCATCGCCGTCGTCTACGTCAGCCACCGGCTGGACGAGCTGTTCCGCGTCTGCAGCCGCGTCACCGTCCTGCGCGACGGCCGGATGGTGCACACCGGCGACCTCGCCGACCTGGACCGGCTCCGGCTGGTCTCCCTGATGCTCGGCCGCGACATGGCCGAGGTCCGCGCCGAGGGGATGACGAAGTTCTCCGGCGACCACGAGCGGGCCGGCGACGTCCCCGTCCTGGAGGCGCGCGGGCTGACCCGCCGGCACCAGCTGGACGGGGTGTCGGTCACCGTGCGCCCCGGCGAGGTCGTCGGGCTGGGCGGGCTGCTCGGGTCGGGACGCAGCGAGACGGCCAAGGCCATCGCCGGCGCGCTGCCGCTGGACGCGGGCACCGTCGTCGTCGCGGGCACGCCCCTGCGCTGGCCCACCACCGCGAACGCCACCAAGGCGGGCATCGCGATGCTGCCGGAGGACCGCAAGGCCGAGGGCATCGTGCCGGCGCTGTCCATCCGCGAGAACATCGCCCTGGCCGCGCTGCCCGGCCTCTCCCGGGCCGGCATCGTCTCCGACGCGCGCATCGACCGCATCGTCGGCACGTTTATGAAGCGGCTGCGCATCAAGGCGTCCTCGATGCACCAGCGGGTCGGCGAGCTGTCCGGCGGCAACCAGCAGAAGGTGCTGCTGGCCCGGTGGCTGGCCACCGAGCCGAAGGTCCTCCTGCTGGACGAGCCGACCCGCGGCATCGACGTCGGCGCGAAGGCGGAGGTGCAGACGCTGATCGACGAGCTGGCCCGCGAGGGCCTCGGCGTCCTGCTGATCTCCTCCGACCTGGAGGAGCTCGTCGAGGGGGCCGACCGGGTCGTCGTCCTGCGCGACGGCGCCGTCGCCGGGGAGCTCACCGGGGACCAGGTGAGCGAGCAGGGCGTCATGGCGGCCATCGCCGCGGAGCCGGAACCCCCGGCCGCGGCCGGCCCGGCCCCCGGGGACGAGGCCCCCGGGGACGGGGCTCCCGCAGACGAGGCGCCGGAAGCGGACCCCGCAGGAAAGGACGAGAACTGACATGGCCGAGGTGACGGCCTCCCCCTGGGCGGGGCTCGACCGCGCCCGCGTGCTGGCGTGGCTGCAGGACTACGGCGTCTACCTCGCCGTCGCTGTGCTGCTCGTCTTCAACGCGTTCTTCACCCCGCACTTCCTTGAGGTGGACAACTTCCGGAACCAGCTCGTCCAGGTGACCCCGGTACTGATCGTGTCGCTCGGCATGGCGCTGGTGATCGGCACCGAGGGCATCGACCTGTCGGTCGGCTCGGTCATGTCGATGGCCGCCGCGATGATCGCGCTGTACCTCGGGTACGGGCTGGTGCCCGCGGTGCTGATGGCGCTGCTGGCCGGCGCGGTCAGCGGGCTGGCGGGCGGATCGCTGGTCGCGTTCGTCGGGGTGCAGCCGATCGTGGCGACGCTGGCGCTGCTGGTCGGGCTGCGCGGCCTGGCCAACGTGTTCGTCCCGCAGCTGGAGGACTTCCGCGACCCCGCCCTGCTGTCGCTCGGCGGCGACAGCGTGCTCGGCGTTCCGTACGTCGTGCTCGTGGCGGCCGCGGTGGTCGCGGTGGTCGGGTTCCTGGTCCGCCGCACCACGTTCGGGCGGCGGCTGGTGGCGATCGGCGGCAACCGGCGGGCCAGCGAGCTGTCCGGGCTGCCCGTCAAGCGGGTGCTGCTGCTGGTCTACATGCTGTCGGGCGTCCTCGCGGCGGTCGCCGGGATCCTGTCGACCGCGCGGATCCAGGCGGCGGACCCCACCTCCCTCGGCCTGCTCATGGAGCTGTCGGCCATCACCGCGGTGGTCGTCGGCGGCACCCCGCTGACCGGCGGCCGCGTCCGGGTCGCGGGCACCGTGATGGGCGCGCTGCTCATGCAGCTGCTCGCCTCCACGCTGACCAAGCACGACCTGCCGTCGTCCGGGACGCAGATGGTGCAGGCGGCCATCATCCTCGTCGCCGTCTACGCAGCCAGGGAACGGATGACCCGATGACACCGCTCACCACCGCACCCCCTCCCGCCGCCGGGGCGCAGCCGCGCGCCGCCTCGGCCCGCGGTGAACGGACCGGACGGCTGCTGCAGCAGTACGGCGCGCCGATCGTGCTGCTCCTCGTCGCGGGCGTGGGCGCCGCCGCCTTCGACGGGTTCGCCTCCACGGCGAACCTCGCCAACCTCGCGGTCAGCTCGTCCTTCCTGGCGATCATCGCGGTGGGGATGACGTTCGTCATCATCAGCGGCGGGATCGACCTGTCCGTCGGGTCCCAGTTCGCGCTGGGCGGGGTGCTCGCCGCGTGGGCGTCCCAGTACGGATGGGCCGCCGCGCTGGCGCTGCCCCTCGCGGTGTGCGGCGCCATCGGCCTCGCGCAGGGCTGGATCATCGCGCGCACCGGGATGGCGCCGTTCATCGTCACGCTCGCCGGCCTGCTCGGCGCGCGGGGCCTGATGCTCGCCATCTCGCACGAGGGCGCCGAGACCTACCTCGTCAAGAGCGACGCCTTCGCGGAGATCGGCCAGGGCAAGTTCCTCGGCCTGTCCTATCCCGTGTACATCACCCTGCTGCTGTTCGTGCTGGGCGGGCTCGTCCTGCAGCGCGGGCGGTTCGGGCAGCACGTGTTCGCCGTCGGCGGCAGCGAGGACGCGGCCGGCCTCATGGGCGTGCCCGTCACCCGCACGAAGATCCTCGTTTACCTCCTGACGGGCCTGCTCGCCGGGCTGGCGGGCGCGCTGAACGCCGCGCGGCTGTCGTCCGGCGTCACCATCCTCGGCACCGGCATGGAGCTGGACGTCATCGCCGGCGTGGTCATCGGCGGGACGCTGCTCACCGGCGGCGCCGGAGCGCTGTCCGGAACCCTCGCCGGCGTGCTGCTGCTCGGCGTCATCCAGAACATCATCAACCAGATCGGCAGCCTGACCTCGGCCTACCAGCAGGTGGTCAGCGGCACGTTCCTCGCCGTGGTCGTGGTCGTGCAGCGCTACCTGAGCCGGGTGCAAAGGCTCACATGACGGTCTTCGACACGGGGGACGAAGCCCTGGACGCCCAGGATTCTCCGCGCACGTCGGTCCGGCTGGCCGACGACCGCGAGCTCATCTACTTCGACGACGAACCCGGCCACGACCGCTCGGCGCCCGACCGGCGTCCGCTGCCTCCGCGGCGGCCGAGGTCGGAGCTGCGGCTCGACCCGGTGATGGGCGAGTGGGTGGTCATGGCCGCGCACCGCCAGGACCGCACGCACCTGCCCGCGCAGAGCGAATGCCCGCTGTGCCCGTCGGCGGACGGCCGGCACAGCGAGATACCGGCCGCCGACTACCACGTCGCCACGTTCGAGAACCGGTTCCCCTCCCTCGGCGGCCCGCCCGCGGGCGGGCGGTGCGAGGTCGTGTGCTTCACCAGCGACCACGACTCGTCGTTCTCCCTGCTGCCGGACAGGCGTCTGGAGACGGTCGCGCGCGCCTGGACGGACCGGACCGCCGAACTGAACCGGCGCCCCGACACCGAGTACGTCTTCGTCTTCGAGAACCGCGGAGTGGAGATCGGGACGACCCTGCACCATCCGCACGGGCAGATCTACGCCTACCCCTTCGTCCCGGCGAGGACGGCGCGCGCACTGGAGATGGCGCGCGGCCACCGGGCCGAGCAGGGGTCCTGCTTGTTCTGCTCTATCGTGGCCGCGGAACGGGCCGCGGAACGGGTCGTCGCCCGATCGGACCGCTTCGTGGCGTTCGTCCCCGCGGCGGCCCGCTGGCCGTACGAGGTGCACATCTACCCGTACCGGCACGTTACGGGGCTTCCCGAGCTGGAGCCCGATGAGCGCTTCGAGCTGATGGTGCTCTACCGGGACGTCCTGCGCCGCTTCGACCGCCTCTTCGACGCGCCCGCCCCGTACATCGCGCACTTCCAGCAGGCGCCCGCCCGCACCGACCCCGGCCTGGCGCACCTGTCCATCAGGGTGTTCACACCGCGCCGCGCCGAGGGAAAGCTCAAATACCTCGCGGCCAGCGAGTCGGGCGCAGGCGCGTTCATCAGCGACATCCTCCCCGAGGACGCTGCCCGCCGCCTCCGCGAGGCCCGCTGACCCCCGCGTTCACTTGCGGCGTGTCGTTGTTATCAGGACCTCGATAACAACGACACGCCGCAAGCGAACGGATCAGCCGGCGAGTTCTGCCACTTCGGCCGCGGACAGTGCGCGGTCGAACACGCGGACCTCGTCGAGCGCGCCCGGCCAGAAGTCGACCGGGTTGCCGCCGAACTTCCCGCGGCCGATCACCGTGTGGCCGGTGGAGGCGTCGCCGAGGCACGACTCGGCCGCGCCCGCCTTCTGGCCGTCCACATAGAGCGTGAGCGACCCGGAGGCGGCGTCGCGGACACCGGTCAGGTGGTACCACTTCCCGGTCTCCGGCGCCGCGGGGGCCAGCGCGCGGACCCCGGCGAAGCTGAACGCGAACCGGTCGTCGGCTCCCGAGTACTGCAGGAAGAACGCGCTGTTGCTCGGCCCGTCCTGGCTGACGGCGGTGGCGAACGAACCGCGGCGGTCGAGCTTCACCCAGGCGGAGACGCTGTAGCTGCCCGTCGTGTCGAGGATCGCCGCACCGGTGTCCGCGAACTGGCTCGAACCCTTCAGCTGCAGGCCCGGTCCGTCGTGCCCGGTCGTCCACTGCGGCCCGCCGACGAGCGTGGCGTCGTGGTCCCCGACCGCGTCGGCGGTCGTGGTCCCGCTGCCCTCACCGAACGGGTAGAAGCTCACGCCCTCCAGGCCCGGGGTTCCGGGCGGCTGGTCGCCGCCGTCCGGCGACGGCTTCGCCGCGATGATCGACCGGTTGGCCTCGCGGACCTTCGCGGCGTCCATCTTCGGCTGCTGCCGGTCGTAGGTGTAGAGGCCGTTGACCTCCTTCTCCACGTCGGTGATCTGCGTGTAGACCGAGGCGGACAGGCCGCACTTCACGACGAGCTTGCGCACCCCGTCCTGCACCTCGGTGTAGCGGCGCGTCAGCGTGGCCGAGTCGGGCGTCATCTCGTAGGCGAAGCTGCCCGCCGGGTCGAACATGTGGCCGTCGACCTTGAGGCCGAGGCCGCCGTACTCGCCGGCGACGCTGGCGCGGTCGCCGCGCGGGATCGGTGGGGAGCCGGGCCCGACATAGGTGTGGTCGTCGTAGATGTCGCCCTCGCCGTTGTCGGGGAGCGAGTCGCAGCAGTTGACGCCGCTGTCGGCGTTGACGAGGCGGCTCGGGTCCCAGCCCTTGACCGTGTCGGCGATCCGCCCGGGCTCGTACTCGCCCCAGCCCTCGTTGAACGGCACCCACACGATGACCGACGGGTGGCTGTCGTGCTGCCGGACCATGGCCTGCATCTCGGCCTCGAACTGCTTCTTGTCCGCGGCGGACGGCTCGTGGCCGCCGAACATGGCGGGCATGTCCTGCCACACGAGCAGCCCGAGCCGGTCGGCCCAGTAGAACCAGCGGTCGGGCTCGACCTTCATGTGCTTGCGCACCATGTTGAAGCCGAGCTTCTTGTGCGCGGCCAGGTCGAACTTGAGCGCCTCGTCGGTCGGCGCCGTGTAGATGCCGTCCGGCCAGTAGCCCTGGTCGAGCGTGCCGACCTGCGGGACGAACTTCCCGTTGAGCAGCATGCGCGTCTTGCCGTCCTCGCCCTTGCCCAGGCTGACCGACCGCATGCCGAAGTAGGAGCCGACCTCGTCCACGACCGTGTGGCCGCTGCGGAGCCGGACCTTCAGCCTGTACAGGTACGGGTCGTCGGGCGTCCACAGGTGCGCGTGCGGGATCCGGATCGACAGCTCATCGCCGGCCTTGCCCGTCACCCTGCCCACCGGCTTGTGCCCGGCGTAGGCGATCGCCTCGACCGTGCCGCCCGGGGCGGACGCGTTCGCGGTGAGCCGGAGCCTCCCGGCGGACGGCTCCGGCGTCGTCGTGAGGTCGCCGATGTGCGCGCCCGCCACCGGCTCCATCCAGACCGTCTGCCAGATGCCCGATGCCGGTGTGTAGAAGATCCCGTCGCCGGGCTTGCGCTGCTTGCCGACGGCCTGGTGGCCGATGTCGGTGGGGTCGTCGACGCCCACGATCAGCTCCTGCGCGCCACGGGGATTGAGCGCGTCGGTGACGTCCACGGAGAACGCGTTGTAGCCGCCGGTGTGCGCGGCCACCTCGCGGCCGTTCACGTACACCTTCGCGGTGTGGTCGACGGCGCCGAACTGCAGGACCAGCCGCTGCCCGCGGTTCCGCCAGCCGCTCGGCACGGTGAACGTCCGCCGGTACCACATGTGCTGGACGCTCCGCGCGATCCCGGAGAGCGCGGACTCGACCGGGTAGGGGACGAGGATCCGCTCGTCCAGATCCTTGCCGACGGGCGGCTTCTCGCCCGCCGTGGCGCCCGCGAACTGCCAGACGCCGTTGAGGTTCTGCCACCGCTTCCGGGTGAGCTGCGGACGGGGATAGTCGGGCAGGGCGTTGTCCGGACCCACCTCGTGGGTCCAGGGAGTGGTGAGCGGGGGCGTCTTCGGCTGCCAGCCATCGGCGTGGGCCGGCGGCAGCGCGACCGCGCTCACGATGACCGTGGCGAACGCGACCAGCAGGGTGGGAAGGCGACGCACATGCAACGGACAACTCCAATCCGTTCGAGCCGTCGGGGGGTCCTCGCGGCATAGCATGAGCGTTTTAGAGCGAACTTGCAATAATATGAGCGGATCTTCTCGAACCTGCGCGTACGAGGGGACGAATTGGTTCATTCAGCAGGCCGGAGCCCGGGAAGCGGCCGCAGACCTGGCGCCAGTGCGAGCGTGACGACCACCGAGGCGGCGCCCATGATCGCCATGGCGGCCCCCGGAGACGCCACCTGCGCCACACCACCCGCCAAAGCCGCGCCGACGCCCTGCATCGTGAGCATGCCGGACGCGTGCAGGCCCAGAGCATGGCCGTGCATGGACACCGGGGTCAGGGCCATGAGGCGCTCCTGCAGGAGCAGCGTCGCCGCGTAGCCGACGGAGGCCAGCAGGACGGCCGCCGCGCCGAGTGGGAGCGGCGGCCCGGCGGCGAACACCAGGTAGGGGACGGCCAGCAGAAGGCGCAACGACGGACCCAGGCGTTCGCGCAGGTGCGCCGGGACGAAGCGTCCCGTCACGGTGTCACCGATCAGCATGCCGGCGGCGGCGACGGCGAGCAGCAGGCCCGCGTGCTGCGGAGAGTAGGAGACGAACAGGGCCTCACAGCCGACGATCAGGCCGTTCGGCACCCACAGCGCGAGGTAGGCGTACCGGCGCGGTACCGACGAGAGCAGCCGCGCATTGGTGCGCCACGTCTGCCCGACACTCGGCCGCCCGTCCGCCCGGGGCGGCCGCCGGCTCAGCCCGGCGACCGCCATGACCGAGGTGAGGAGGTAGAGCCCGGCGCCGGTGAGCAATGTGCCCCGGGGCGACAGCGCGACGACCAGGACGCCGCCGACGGCGAAGCCGCATATCTGCATGGTCCCCACGGACATGTTCAGGACCGAGCGCCCGAGAAGATAGCCCTCCTTCGGGAGGATCTCGCTCAGCAGCCCGTAGCGGACGCCGCTGCCGAGCGACGCGACCAGCCCGAGGCCGAGCACGATGGCGAACAGCGCCGCGATCGGCAGACCGGGCACCGCGAGGAGGGCCGTGCCGGCACCGAAGACCAGCGCGGTCGTGGCGAGGGCCGTCCTCGGCGGCAGGCGGTCGGCGGCGGACAGCAGCGTCAGCGCGCCGGCCATCTGGGCGAACGACCCGCCGAACATGCTCAGCGCCGAGAGCAGCGGCGACCGGGTCGAGTCGTACACGAGCGTGCCGAGCGCCAGCGCGCTGACGGTCTGGGCGGTCGTCTGGACGGTGGACGAGGCGAAGAGCGGCGTGTACTCGGGCACGCGGAAGAGATCCCGATAGGTGCGCATGCCGGGAAGGCTGCGCAGCCCTGGCGGAGAACCGCAAGCGCTTCGACGGCCGGCCGGGTCAGACAGGGTCGAACTCGCCCTGGGGGCGGATCATTCGGTCAAGGACCGTAGGTAGGCCATGAGGACTTTGCCGCGCGGGGAGAGACGGTAACCGGTCTCCAGGCTTTCGGTGAGGCCGAGGGCTTTGAGGCGGCGGACGTCGGCCTTGAACGGGAGTCTGTCGCGGCCCAGGTGTTCGGCCAGGCCCAGGGCGCGCAGACCGGGGTGTTCCTCGATGAGGCGGAGGACCTCGCGGGTCCAGGGGACGCGTTGGCCGCGGTTGTCGATGGCGTCCAGGGCGGCTTTGAGGTCGGCCAGTTCCTGTTCGGTCAGGTCGGCGTTCGCGGCCAGTTCCGTCCGGGGGTCGGGGCCGCCCAGGTGGAGCATGACGCGGTGGTAGCCGCCCTCCTTGGTGCTCTTGGACAGGGCGGTCAGCAGCGCCGCGCGGTCTTTGAAGCCCGAACGCAGGGCGTCGTCCTCGGTGATCTCTTCAGGGGTGACGGCCGTGACCGAGTCGATGACGATGATCCCCGCCCGGGTGCGCTGGGTGCTCCCCGCGCGGACCCGGGGCTCGGCCCACACCCGGAACACCCGGTCGATCCGCCCGCCCGCGATCCCCTCAAGGACCTCCTGCCTGAACAGCATCGTTCCCTCCCGGGTGATACGCGCCTGTCCTTCCGCCATCCTGCACCACCTGGGAGGCGGGAGGCCGCGCGAGCTCAGGAGGTCGGCGTGGTGAGGTAGTCGCCGTGCTTCAGGTCGTCGAGGAGGGTCGGGTGAGTGGGCGACCAGTCGAGCAGTGCCCGGGTGCGGGAGCCGGAGACGGGGGAGTGGATGCCGTAGACACCGGCCATGAACGGGCTTGCGAAGTGCGCGGCGGCCTCGTCCGGGGTCAGTGAGGCGGTGGGCAGATCGAGGCCCTGCGCGATGGTCTGCGCGATGCTCTTCAGGGTGACGCCGCTTTCGGCCACTCCGTGCAGCACGCTGCCTGCGGGAGCCTTCTCCAACGCCAGGCGGAACAGGATCGCCGCGTCGAGCCGATGTACCGCGGGCCACTGGTTGCCGCCGTCGCCGACATAGGCCGATATGCCGGTCTTCCGGGCGGTGGCGACGAGCATGCCGATGAAACCGTAGTCCCCAGGGCCGTGGACGGTGGGAGCCAGCCGGACCACGCTCGCGCGTACTCCCTGTGAGGCGAAGTCCAGGCAGGCTCGCTCGCCCGGGATGCGGAAACCGGCGATCCCGGACGGATCGGGCTCGTCCTTCTCGGTGCTCTCCCGGCCCGCGGGCATGACCAGCGTGCCCGAGGTGCTGACGAACGGCTTGCCCGAGTGTTCCAGCGCTTGGCCGAGCGTCCGGATCGCGGTCCGGTCGCGCCTGGTCATGTCGTCGGGGTCGGCGAAGTCGCCGCCGAAGGCCATGTGCAGGACGCCGCCGGCGGCTTCGGCGCCGCTGCGCAGGCTGTCGAGATCCTCAAGGGAGCCGCGGTGCGGCGTGGCACCCAGTGACTCCAGCCGGGCGGCGGCGGCGTCCGAGCGCGCCAGGCCGGTGACGGTGTGGCCGGCCGCGAGGAGCTCGGCGACGACGGTGGGGCCGGTCAGGCCGGAACCGCCGGTGACGAACACGTGCATGAGACGTCCTCCATGTTAACGCCAGTGACTGGCACTACTTAGCGCCAGTCGCTGACTCTACACGTAACGCCAGTCGCTGGCGCAATGCGGTAGCCTCGGAAGGTGCCACGGAGTGGAGCGCAAGCGCGTCGCCGACTGCAGCAGGCGGCCCTCGAGCTGTATCGGGAACACGGGTTCGACCAGACCACCACGGCTCAGATCGCCGCGCGGGCCGGCGTCAACGAACGCACGTTCTTCCGGCACTTCCCGGACAAACGCGAGGTGCTCTTCGACGGCGAAGCCGACCTGCGCGCCGCGCTGATGCGAGCGGTGGCCGAGGCCCCCGATGGTCTGCAGCCGCTTGAGATCTTGCTCAGCGCCTTTCAGAAAGCCGGACGGATCCTTGAGGACAATCGCCCGTTCTCCGAACCGCGACTGGAAGTCATCGCCGCGACACCGGCGCTCCGCGAACGCGAGCTGGCCAAGGCCGCGTCGCTCACCGGGGCCGTGGCGGAGGCGCTGCGGCAGCGCGGTGTCGGCGACCGGCTCGCCACCCTGGCCGCCCAGACCGGCTGGGCGGCCTTTCACCAAGCCGCCCAAGCCTGGATCGACGATCCCTCACAAAGCCTGGACGCGCATCTCCATCAAGCTTTCCACGATCTGCGCGCCCTCTCCGCGACGATCCCGAGCTGAGGGTCATCCTGATGCCGGAGACGGCCCCGTTCCGGCGCCGGGCCGTTCACTGATCGGTCACTCGGTCTGCTCGGCCAGCACGACGAGGATGCCGGCGGGGCCGCGCGTGTGCGTGTTCAGCCCAGCTGGCGTTCCTTCTGCTGCTGCATGAGTTCCTCGATGGCGGTGGGCAGGGTCGTCTCGAAGTCGATCAGCTTGGCCCAGGTCGGCTTCACCACGACCCGGACCATGCCGAGGTAGAGCGACTTCACGCCTTCCTCCCACTCGGCCCGTTGCTCGGGCGTCATCTCATAGGTGCCGTTCCATTGGAGGTACTCGTCCGGGATGCCGTCGACGGCATCCAGCTCCGCCCGGCCGCGGATGAGCAGGACCTTCGGTGGGTGCGACTCGGTGTCGATCGTCAGCGCGACCGCGGGATTGCGGCGCAGCGCCGGGAGCTTCCGTGCGTTCGTCGCCGTGCACATGACGATCTCCGTGCCGTTCCAGACGATTCCGATCGGGATCGACCGCGGGGTGCCGTCCAGGGCGACGAAGGCCAGCCTGGCCAGGTCACGGGCCAGCAGTTCCTGGCTGAGCGGGCGGTTCAGCACCTCGTCGATGGCGTGCTGGTCCATGGTTCGAGCTCCTCAGTCGTAGTAGCGGCGGGCGCTGGACCCGACACGGGTGATGTCGGTGCCGTAGATGTGCAGGCTGAGGGCGGTCTCGTCGCCGGCGTTGCGGATGCGGTGGATGTCGCCGGGCGGCGCGAAGCCGCTGACCTCGCCGGGCCGGTTGTCCCGCGCGCCGATGGGGTTGAGCGCTTCGTCGAACAGTTCCTCGTGCTCGATGCCCGAAAGCACGCCCACGACGCACCACGTGATGTGGTCGTGGATCCGGGTGCTCTGCCCGGGGCGCCAGACCAGGCCGAGGACGGAGAACGCCCCGTCGGGCTCGGCGTGCAGCAGGTGGCCCGCAACCCGGTCGGGCCGGCCGAGACGCTGATCGGGCGTCAGGACCTCAGGGCCGGGCAGATGGGCCCGAAGCTGATCGGCGACCAGGTCCGCGGTGTCCGGCCAACCGGTGCGCACGTCGATCGCCTTGCGCACCGCCGCGACGAGATCGGTGAGCGTTGCCAGTGAGCGGGTCATCGCCGAGTCCTCCTCCGCTGAGCGGGGTCGTCCCGATCAGCGTCCCGTGCGCCGACTCATTCGTCTAATGCCAATACTCGGGGTGACCCATGCGTATCATTGATGGATGCTGGATATCCTGCGGTTACGGGTCCTCGCGGCGGTCGCCGAGCACGGCTCGGTCACCAAGGCGGCCAAGCACCTGAACTACTCCCAGCCCGCCGTCAGCCATCATCTGGCCAGGCTGGAGGCCGCGACCGGCGCCAGGCTCGTCCAGCGGGCCGGCCGGGGCATCCGGCTCACCCCGGAGGGCGAGCACCTGGCCCGCCGCGCCACCGAGATCGTCGGCCGGGTCGACACCGCGGCCGCGGAACTGTCCGCGATGGTGGGCCTGCGCACCGGCCGGGTCCGGGTCGCCGGCTTCCAGTCGGCGCTCGCCGCGCTGGTGCCGCACGCCGCGGGCACCCTGCGCCGCGAGCACCCCGGCCTCGAACTGCGCTTGATCGAGGCCCACCCGCGGGTGGCACTCGACCTGCTGCGGGCCGGGCAGGTCGACGTCGCGGTCGTCTTCCGCTACGACGAAGCGACACCGGACGACATCCGCGCCGCGCACCTGTTCGACGACCCGATGTACCTGCTCAGCCTCGAACCCGGCCAGACACTGGCAGGCAACCGCGACTCCGCCTGGATCGCGGGCTGCGAGAACTGCCGCCGCGAGTTCCTGGAGGCCTGCGACAAGGCGGGCTTCGTCCCGCCCATCGCCTACACCAGCGACGACATCATCGTCCAGCAGGCACTGGTCGCCTCGGGCATGGGCGTGATCACCATGCCGGGGCTGGCACTGCGCACCCACCGCGCGCCCGGAATCGAGGCCAGCGTCCTTCGCGACTTCCAACGGCACGTCTACCTGGCCACCTACGGCGACCCGCCGGACCCGCCGGCGACCACCGCCTTCGTCAGCGCGCTGCACCACGCCGTCCAGCAGACCCGGCCAGGCGAGCCGGCGGGTCTCTCGATCCAGGTGCCGGAGGCCATGTAGGCCGCGAGGACGTGGCCGGGGTGGCGGGACGCTCCCGGGCAGCCGGTGCGATCCTTGACGGCGGCGCCAGTCGTGGGCGGACGGAGGAGGCCGGTGTGCGGCGGCTGTTGAGATGCGTGACGGCGGTGGGGCTGCTGTCGTTGTTCGCCACGGCGGTGTTCGGCATGTCGTGGGCGATCATCGACGGGCCGGACGGCATACGGGGATGGGCGCTGATCCTGATGTTCGTCGTTGCCGGTCTGATGCTGATGGGGCTGTGGATGGCCCTCCTACTGGCCGGTGCCGGGGCGCGGCCCGTCGGGCTGGCCGTCGCCGTGGTCGCCGGAGTCGTCGCCTTGATCTTCGCCGGTACCGTTCCGGCCTGGTTCAGCGCGTGGCTGCTGCACGAGCGCGGACGCGTCACCACCTGCCGGGTGGTGGCCGTGACCGAAACCGACACCTTCAACGGGTCCGGTTCCGCTTACCGGCACCGGCTGGCCTGCGACGGCGGTGGCACCTTCTCGATCACGCGGTCCGACGGCGCACTGCGGGTGAACCAGCGCGTCCGCGTGCGCCACGACATCGGCACGGGAGAAGTAGCTCGGGGCGGGGCAATGTCGGTGTGAGCTTTCAGAAAAACTTCGCTGGATGCGATGAGTCGAGCCGCTGCCGCCGGTACACACCGGTGAGCATCGATCGAAAGGACACCCATCGTGAGCGTCATCGTCATTCAGTTCATCACCCTGGACGGGATCGTGTCCGACCCGGACGGGTCCGGGGGCACTCCGGGCGGCGGCTGGGCGTTCCGGCACGGTCCCGAGACGGTCGCCGGGGACAAGTTCAAGCTCGGAAGCTCGCTGGACGACGGGGTCATGCTGCTGGGGCGCCGCACCTGGCAGCAGTTCTCGCAGCTGTGGCCGGGACGCACCGACCCCTTCTCCACACGCATGAACGCCGTGCCGAAGCTGGTCGCCTCCCGCACGCTGCCCGACACCTCGGCGTGGCCGAACTCAAAGGTGATCGACGTCGACCTCGTGGAAGCCGTCGAACGAGAGCGCCGTGATGTGATCATCACCGGCAGCCTGAGCATCGTCCACACGCTGATGGCCGCAGACCTGATCGACGAGTACCGCCTGCTGACCTTCCCCACCATCCTGGGCGGCGGCGAGCGGCTCTTCCCCGAAGGCGGCCCGCTCACCCACTTGGAATGCCAGTCGGCCGAGGCCGCAGGCGCCGCCGTCCTCACCCGGTACGCAAGGCAACGCACCGATCGTCCGGCCTGAAACGGGGACGAAAACGGGCTACGGCGACGACCGCGACACCGGTTTCAGGTCCAGCAGCACGCGGTGAGGGGCCGTGGCGGGCGGTTCGGGTTCGGGGTCGTGCTCGGTGTCGACCGCGACCAGGCTGATGCAGCCGCCCGACTCCTCGAACAGCAGCCCGTGCTCGCCGAACCGCGCCAAAGCGGTTTGCACCTTCTCGACGTTGGCCCAGCGCCCCGCGGATCATGTCCTGTTCCTCGGCGAGAAGTACCTTCAACGCCCGCATTGCACCATCTCGTCCGGCAGCAGCGCCGACCGCATACCGAGGCCGAGCCAGTAGACCGGGAACACCTGCGCGGTCCCCTGCAGCCACCCCGGCAGCGCGGTAATCGGATAGAAGACCCCGGAGATCGAGACCACCGCCATCACCGGAAGCGTGATCGCCCCGGCGGCGCGTGGGCTCGGCACCAGCGCGCCGAGCACCGCGCCGATCGACCGGGTCCCCACCAGCCCGAGCAGCAGGACCCAGCACAGCGTGAGCCAGGCGCCGGCAGCGCCGAGCCGCAGCCCCGACACCATGAACGCGCCGGGCACCAGCAGGATCAGCAGGTAGGCCACCACGCAGCCGGAGGTCATGAACAGCTTGCCGATGAAGTAGGCGCGGATGCCGTGCGGGGTGGCCCGGGCCCGCAGCAGCGTGCCGTCCTCCCGCTCCACGGTCAGGTACTGCATCACCACGATCAGGCCGAGCGCGACGAACATGCCGAGGACGCTCGGCAGCACGAGCGACCCCAGCTCGAAACCGGTGTGCCGGAACTCGCGGTTCCGGTAGAAGAAGATCGCCACCAGCGTCAGCACCGGTCAGAGCAGCTGGTTGACCAGCTCGGACCCGCAGAACGCCTGGCGCAGTTCGATCATCCCGCGGGCGAACCCCGAGCGGATCGCCGTGCTGTTCGCGCTCATTGGACCGGCTTCTTCGCGTTCGCCTCGTCGTCGGCGGTGCCGCGGCGATGATCCGGCCGCGGTCGAGGATCACGATCCGGTCCGCCAGCTTCTCCGCCTCGGCCAGGTCGTGCGTGGTGAGCATGATGGTGGTCGTGCCCTCCTCGGACAGCTTGACGACCAGCTCGTGGAACTCGCGGCGGGCCTGCGGGTCGAACCCGGCGGTCGGCTCGTCCAGGAACAGCAGCTCCGGGCGGCCGAGCATGCCGATCGCCACGTCCAGCCGCCGGCGCTGGCCGCCGGACAGCATCCGGACCCGCTTGCCGGCGTGCTCGCCCAGCCCGACCATGGCGATCAGCTCGGCGGCGTTCCACGGCCGCTCGATCTCGGGGGTCGAGTGGCCTGCGTAGTACGTCCCGAGGTGGGTCAGCAGCTCGCGCACCCGCCATTTGCCGTGGTCGCGCCAGGACTGCAGGACGATGCCGATGCGGGCCCGCCAGTCCTCGCCGCCGTGCGCGGGGTCGGTGCCCAGCACCTCGACGCGGCCGGCGGAGCGCATCCGGAATCCCTCGAGGATCTCGATCGTGGTCGTCTTGCCGGCCCCGTTGGGCCCGAGCATGGCCAGCACCTCGCCCCGGCGGGCCTCGAAGTCGACACCGTTGAGCACGTCGGTGGTGCCGTAGCGCATCCGCAGCCCCTCGACCCGGACGACGACTTCCCCGTTCGGTCCCATGACTCGCCTTTCGTGTGGGGGTCCGCGGCCTACCGGCCGGCCCTGGGAAGCGCGGCCCGGGTGCGCGCCTTGAGCTCGTCCCGGTCAACCCCGGCGAGGGCGAGCGCGCGCGGCACCGTGCCGGCCTTGAGCTCCAGCAGCCCGAGCAGGATGTGCGCGGGACGCAGGTCCTTCTTGTCGCCGACCGCAGCCATCCCGCGCTCCAGCACGAGCTTGGCGGACGCGCCCGCGTCGGACGGCCTGCGGATCGACCTGCGCGGGCGCAGCATGTCCCGGTCGGTGACCGAGATCCCGGCCGCCCCGAGGCTCTGCTCGAACTCGCTCTGCAGCGCGTCCTTGATCGTCTGATAGTCCAGCCCGGCCGAGTCCAGCAGCTCGCGAGTGGTGGCCTCCGGCTCGCGGGCGACGGCGAGCAGCAGGTGCTCCGCCTCGATGTCCTTCGAGCCCATCGCCTGCGCCTCGGCCGCCGCGCGCTCCATGACCGCGTGCATGTACATGCCGAAGATCTGCGGCATCACGTCCTCCTTCGCAGCCGCACCCCCGCGGCGATCAGCCGCTTGGCGTGCTTCTTGTGGACGGCCTGGCGCGTCACACCGAGTGCCTCGGCCACCTCGGACCAGCTCCACCCCGCCCGCATGGCCTCCTCGACCGCCGCGTCCTCCATCCGGTCGGCCAGCCTGCGCATGGCCACCACGGCCGCGAGCCGCTCGCCCGGGTCCTGGCGCTCGTCCGGGTCCGGCGAGGCGGGAACCTCGATTCCCGTCATGCAAGCAACCTAGGTTGCTTAATCGAGGGTTGTCAACCTGGGTTGCTTGATGCGTAACGAATCGCTGGCACGGTGTGACAGTCCGTGCTCACCGCACCCTCCCGCGGACATGAATTTTTCACGCCGAACACAGGAAATAATCAATGGCCTATTTGGCGCCTGCTACTGCATGATGATCAGGTGTACCGATCGAGGGACAAACGCGGATGGCGGCGGCGCCCTGGATGACGGTCGTGCTTCAGTTTTTCGGGCGACGCGCCAACGCCTGACGAAACCGAATTCGCAGAACCAGTGTATTTTGCTGTAATGGCTCTCAGGGGCCCGTCGACACGATATGACGGCGAGGCTGCGAACCCAAATCTGCGAGAGTGCGGATTCGAAGCCCACCGGGGGACGGTGTGCCGCGGTCCCCGTTCCGGTGCACCTTCGAGAAGCGATCCCCGCGAGGAGGGGACCATGGTGAGAGCGGCGCCGAACAATGTGCCGTCCGGAGGCCGGACGCATCCCGGGGGCGGGGCGCCCATGCCGCGCCGAGCCCCATCGGGAACACCCCGCAGCACGCAACGGTGGTCGGTCCAAGCGGGTCTCGGCGCCGACGCCGGCGTCCAGGCCAGACGGGCCGAACTGCACATCCCATCCGGCCTGACCTTCGAATCCTGGCTGCACATCGGCCGCAACCTCAAGATGATCAATGATTCGTCCGCCTGGTGGCTCGGCGACTGGCTCGTATACGGCGAGAAGCGCTTCCCGGACCGCTACCGCCTCGTCCTGGAGGAGACGGCCCTCGACTACCAGACGTTGCGCAACTACGCCTGGGTGGCGCGCCGCTTCCCGGCCTGGCGCAGACGGGACGCGCTGAGCCTGCAGCACCACGCGGAAACCGCCGCGCTCCCGAACATCGAACAAGACAGATGGCTGGAGCGCGCGGAAAAGGAAAAATGGTCGACGCGACGCCTCCGGGCGGAACTCAGGCGCGCACGCGAACGGGCGGGCGAGATTCCCGGAAAACCCTCGACCAAGGTCGTGGTGAACCTCGATGCCGGCCGCAGAGATCTGTGGACCCAGGCAGCCGAGGCGGCAAGAATGCCGCTGCTGGAATGGATCGCCAAGGTCGTCGACGACGCCGCCGCGGACCCGAAATCAGACTCCGCCGAAGCCTCGCCGGCGATCCACACCACAACCGTCCAAGAACTCCAAGTAACGGAAAGTGACTAACTAGCCGCCTTCGACAACGTCGTCGGTGGCGGCAGGAGGCGGTGGGCGGTTCGCCGAACTCGTTCCACTGCCTCTTGACCACCATCTCGGCCTGGATGGCGGTGCCGAGGGCGGGGTCAGCCGGCTTTTGGTGTGGTGCGGTCGATGACGGGGGAGAGGTCGAGGCCGGCGGGGAGGGTGCCGAAGGCGGTGCCCCAGTCGCCGGCGAGGCGGGTGGCGCAGAAGGCGTCGGCGACGGCCGGGTGGCCGTGCCTGACCAGGAGGGATCCCTGCAGTGCGAGTGCGAGCCGTTCGACGATGCGGCGGGCCCGGACCTCGATCGTCGCCAGGTCCGCGAGGGACGTCTTGACCTCGCGGACGGCCGCGTCGAGGCGCGCGTCGGCGCCCGCGGCCCGCTCGATCTCGGCGAAGACCGCGTCGACCGTCTGCGGCTCCTTGGCCATCGCGCGCAGCACGTCCAGCGCCGCCACGTTGCCGGAGCCCTCCCAGATGGAGTTCAAGGGGGACTCGCGGAACAGGCGGGGCATGCCCGACTCCTCGACGTAGCCGTTGCCGCCCAGGCATTCGAGGGACTCGGCGGCGTGCGCCGGCCAGCGCTTGCAGATCCAGTACTTGCTGATGGCGAGGGCGAGGCGCTTGAACGCCGTCTCGGACTCGTCGCCGCGCACCGAGCGGTCGGTGGCGCCCGCCAGCCGCAGCATCGTGATCGTGGCGGCCTCGGACTCGATCGCGAGGTCGGCGAGGACGTTGCGCATCAGCGGCTGGTCGATCAGGTACTTCCCGAACGCCTTGCGGTGCGCGGCATGGTGCGCGGCCGTCGTGACGCCGAGCCGCATCCCGGACGCCGCGCCGATCACGCAGTCCAGCCGGGTCATGTTGACCATCTCGATGATGGTGCGGACCCCGCGGCCCTCGTCCCCGACCGGCCAGGCGACCGCGTTGTCATACTCCACCTCGGAGGACGCGTTGGACCTGTTGCCGAGCTTGTCCTTCAGGCGCATCAGGCGGAGCGGGTTGAGGGTGCCGTCCGGCAGGACGCGCGGGACGAGGAAGCAGGTCAGGCCGCCGGGCGCCTGGGCGAGGGTGAGGAACACGTCGCACATCGGGGCGCTGGTGAACCACTTGTGGCCGGTGAGGCGGTACGTCCCGTCCGGCTGCGGGGCGGCCTCGGTGGTGTTGGCGCGGACGTCCGAACCGCCCTGCTTCTCCGTCATGGACATGCCGGCGAGCAGCGCGTTCTTGGTGAGCGGGGCGCGCAGCCCGAAGTCGTACTCCGGCTTGGCCAGAAGCGGCTCGTACTGGGCGGCCAGGTCGGGGGACTGGCGCAGCGCGGGGACCGCCGCGTACGTCATGGAGACGGGGCAGCCGTGGCCCGCGTCCACGCGCCAGGTGTAGAACTTCGCGGCGCGGGCGACGTGCGCGCCCTCGCGGGAGTCGGCCCAGGCGGAGCCGTGCAGGCCGTGCGTCACCGCGACGGTCATCAGCTTGTGCCAGGCCGGGTGGAACTCGACCTCGTCGACCCGGTGCCCGTAGCGGTCATGAGTGCGCAGGACGGGCGGGTTCTCGTTGGCGAGGCGGCCCCAGTCCTGCGCCTGCTCGCCGCCCGCCAGCCGGCCCAGTTCGCGGACCTCCGGCTCGGCCCACCCGGCCCCCTCGCGCGCCAGCCCGTCCAGCAGGACCGCGTCGTCGGCCGTGTCGTGCCCGGCGAGCGGGGGGACCTGGTTGAAGACCTCGTGCGTCACCGTGCGCTCCCTACGTCCTGCACCGTCGGCTCGCAGGATACAGAACCACGTTCGGGACAACGAATGATCATGCCTCTGCGGTGGCCGGACGTCCATCCTCCTAAGGTGGTGGGGCGATCTCGTCCGCGCGGCGGATTGTCCGGCGGCGCCGGGGGCATACCTTCGAAATCATGAGTCAGTCCAGTCCGCAGCCCGAGCGGCCGTGCCCGAGCCGCCCAGCGGACCGGCGGCCGGAGGTCCACTCCGAGGCCCTGGACATCACCGCCCCCGGCGGCGCCGCGGCGGCGCCGGTCCGGGCGTCCGACGCCGAGCGGGAGGCCGTCGTCGAGCGGCTGCGGATCGCCTCGGTGGAGGGGCGGCTCACCTTCGAGGAGCTGACCGAGCGCACCGAGGCCGCCTACGCGGCCGTCAGCCGCGGCGACCTCGACCACATCACCGCCGACCTGCCCGGCATGGGCGCGCCCGGCGCGAACCCCGCGCCCCTGCAGGTCAAGCGCCGGTTCAGCGCGGTCATGGGCGACTGCAAGGAGCGCATCGTCGGCCGCATCGACGGCCCGCTGGAGGCGGTGTCGGTGATGGGCGACGTCGAGCTCGACCTGCGCGGCGCCCAGGTGCCGAGCGGCGAGGTGCTCATCACCGCGACCGCCGTGATGGGCGACGTCAAGATCATCGTGCCGGACGGCGTCACCGTCGAGCTGTCCGGGCACAACTTCCTCGGCGACCGCCGGGTCGCCGTCCGCGACCCGCACCCGGGCGCCCGCGTCCCCGTGGTCCGCGTCGCCGCGACCGCCGTGATGGGCGACATCAAGATCGTCGACGACGAGCACCACACCCCGCTGCGCCGCGCCCTCGCCACCTGGTGGAAGGACCGGCGGTAGCGCTCAGCGGGCGTCGGGCTTCTCGTTCACCGGCGCGAAGTCGCGGTCGTGTGTCTCGTCGGGCTCGTGGCCGAGGTCCGCACGCTTCAGGGCGGGCCCTCTACCCGTCTAGACCGCGGTCGCCGCGCGGGCGGCCTCCAGCGCCTCGTCGTAGCGGTGGACGGCCAGGTCCGCGATCTCCGGGGCGGCGCCCAGCACGGGCGAGACCGCGGACGCGCCGGCCGCCAGGGCCTCGTTGCGCACCTTGTCGGCGAAGTGGCCGGGCGCCAGGAAGTAGGACGCCACCGCCACCCGCGGAGCGCCCGCGTCGAGCAGCGCCGCGACCGCCTCGGCCGGTTTCGGCCCGGCCGCGGACGCGTACGCCGGCGTCACGTCCCACCAGCCGCGCGGCCGCCACTCGCGGGCCAGCCGGGCGATCGTGGCGTTCGCGGACGCGTCGCTGGAGCCCGCCGAGACGAGCACGACCGCCGTGTCCGGGTCGCCGGGCTCGGCGCCCGCTTCGGACAGCCGCCGCTCCAGGGCGTCCATCAGCAGCGGGTGCGGGCCCAGCGTGCCGGCCGTGCGCAGCCGCAGCCGCGGATGCAGGCCCCGCACCCGGTTGAGGACGCCCGGGATGTCGGTCTTGCTGTGATAGGCCGCCGTGAGGAGCAGGGGCAGGACGACCGCCTCACCGGCGCCGCCGCGGGCCAGGCCGTCCAGCACCCGGTCGGGCGCGGGCGGCGCGTGGTCCAGGAACGCGGCGTGCACGGGCACGTCCGGGCGGCGGGCCCGGACGGCGTCCAGGAGCGCGGTGACGGTCGCGGCGGCGCGGGGGTCCCTGCTCCCGTGCGCCACCGCCACCACCGGAACGCTCACAGGTGGATACCGCACTCGGTCTTGCCCATCCCGGCCCACCGGCCGCTGCGCGGGTCCTCGCCCGGCGCGACCGGGCGGGTGCACGGCTCGCAGCCGATCGAGGGGTAGCCGTCGTAGTGCAGCGGGTTGACGATCACCCCGTTGTCCTCGATGTAGTTGTGCATGTCGTCCTGGGTCCAGTCCAGGATCGGGTTCACCTTGACCATGCCGCGCTTGCGGTCCCACTCGACGACCCTGCGGTCGCGGCGGCTCGCGGTCTCGTCCCGGCGGATGCCGCTGAACCAGGCCATGTAGCCCTCCAGCGCGCGGCCGAGCGGCTCCACCTTCCGCAGGTGGCAGCACAGGTCGGGGTTGCGGCCGTGCAGGCGGGGGCCGAGCGCGGTCTCCTGCTCCTCGACCGTGCGGGACGGGGTGACGTTGATGACGTTCACCGGGTAGACGGCCTCGACCGCGTCCCGCGTCCCGACGGTCTCGGCGAAGTGGTAGCCGGTGTCGACGAACAGCACGTCGATGCCGGGCTTGACCTTCGACACCAGGTGGATCAGCGCCGCGTCCGACATGGACGAGGTCAGGCAGATGCGCTCGCCGAACGTGGCCGCGGCCCAGCGGATGACCTCCAGCGTGGGGGCGCCCTCCAGCGCCGCGGCTGCCGACTCGACGATGTCTTCGAGGTCAAGGGTAGGTCTGTCGGTCTCCAGAAGAGTCACCGAGGGATCTCCTTGCTCGCGGTGGCGGGGGCCCCGACACCGAGGAACTTCAACGTGAACGAACGGAGGCAGTCGGGGCAGAACCAGGAACCGTGCGCGTCCTTGTGGGGGGACGACCCCCCACTCCCCCCGGGAAAATCGCTGGGGGCGCGCGGTTCCAGCTGCTCCTCACCGCAGTAGGGGCAGTAGAACGGCGCCATGCGCTCGCTCATTTGAGGTCTGCCTCGTCGGCGCGGTGCACCCAGTCGGCGAACGTCTCGCCGTCGCCGCGCTGCTCGTCGAAGTTGCGGACGATCCGCTCGATGTAGTCGGTCAGCCCGGACGAGGTCGTCTTCAGCCCGCGGACCTTCTTGCCGAACGAGGCGCCGAGCTGCCCGCCCAGGTGGATCTGGAAGCCCTCGACCTGGTCGCCGTTCTCGTCCACGACCAGCTGGCCCTTCAGCCCGATGTCGGCGACCTGGATGCGGGCGCAGGCGTTCGGGCAGCCGTTGACGTTGATCGTGAGCGGCTGGTCGAAGTCGGGGAGCCGCTTCTCCAGCTCGTCGATCAGGTCCATGGAGCGCTGCTTGGTGTCGACGATCGCGAGCTTGCAGTACTCGATGCCGGTGCACGCCATCGTCTGCCGGCGGAACGTGGACGGGCGGACCTGGAGGTCGTGCTTCGCCAGCTCGTCGGCGAGCTCCTCGGTGTTCTCCTCCGGGACGTCCAGGATGACCATCTTCTGCTCGATGGTCGTCCGGACCCGGCCCGAGCCGTACCGCTCGGCGAGGTCGCCGATGACGCCGAGCATCTCGCCGCTCACCCGGCCGACGCGCGGGGCGAAGCCGACGTAGAAGTTCCCGTCCTGCTGCGGGCGGATGCCGACGTGGTCGCGGCGGGCGACCGGCGCGGCCGGGTCGGGGCCGTCCGCCAGCGCGTACCCGAGGTACTCGTTCTCCAGCACCTCGCGGAACTTCTCCGGCCCCCAGTCCTTCATCAGGAACTTCAGCCGGGCGCGGCCGCGCAGCCGCCGGTAGCCGTAGTCGCGGAAGATGGACGTCACGCCGTGCCAGACCACGCTGGTCTGCTCCGGCTTCACGAACACGCCGAGGCTCTGCGCGAACATCGGGTTGGTGGACAGGCCGCCGCCGACGTACAGCGCGTAGCCGGTCTCGCCCGCCTCGTTCACCACGCCCACGAACGCGATGTCGTTGATCTCGTGGACGGTGCAGTGCGACGTGCAGCCCGACAGCGCCGTCTTGTACTTGCGCGGCAGGTTGGAGAACTCGGGCGAGCCGATGTACTTGTCGTGGATCTCGCGCAGGTCGCGGGTGGCGTCGATCACCTCGTCGGCGGCGATCCCGGCGAGCGGGCAGCCGATGATGGTGCGCGGCACGTCGCCGCACGCCTCCGTCGTGTGCAGGCCGACCGCTTCGAGCGCGTCCCAGATCGCCGGGACGTCCTCGATCCGCACCCAGTGCAGCTGGACGTTCTGCCGGTCGGTGATGTCGGCGGAGCCGCGCGCGTACTTCGTCGAGATGTCGGCGATCGTGCGGAGCTGCGGGCCGCTCAGCTGCCCGCCGTCGATCCGCACCCGCATCATGAAGTAGCGGTCCTCGAGCTCCTCGTCCTCCAGCGCGCCGGTCCTGCCGCCGTCGATTCCGGGCTTGCGCTGGGTGTAGAGGCCCATCCAGCGGAACCGGCCGCGCAGGTCGGCGGGGTCGATCGAGTCGAAGCCGGTCTTGGAGTAGATGTCGATGATGCGGCGGCGGACGTTGAGGCCGTCGTCGTTCTTCTTGTTCTCTTCGTTCTTGTTGAGCGGTTCGCGGTAGCCCAGGGCCCACTGGCCTTCGGACTTCTTGCGTTTGATCGCGGGTGGCACGGCGCGCGTCCTCATCTGTGGTCGTGAGGGACGCGTAGCGCACCGGCGCTCTGAGGCGGCCGGCTCGACGCTGAGCAGGTTCAAGTCAAAGGTGACGCCGATGCGCCACGCGCCCGTCGTTCAGGGGCGTGGTCGGGGCGTCACCAACAGATCGCGCTGCGGACGCGCAGGAAGTCGACGTGCCGGCGCTTGGCCAGCAACGGGTCCGCGGCAGTCATACCAAGACTCTGACATGCCGTCTCGCGGACTGTCCAGTTACGTCCGGCATGCGGACGGGTGAGATGCGTCATCCCTGCCGCCTCCAGTTCACCGGAGGCTCGGCGTCGTCGCCGGTCGCGGGGCGGGTCCCGGGGCGCTCGGGGGCGGGCGTCGCTGGCTCGGTGCGATGCTGGCAGTCGCACCATGAGCCGCCACGGCACTCCTTGTGGCGGCGCTCACGGCACGACTCGCAGATCATGTCTTCCATTGTCACCCATGGAGGCAAATGCCCGGTTCACCGTGGCCGGTCAGGGACGATCATGGTCGGGACGACGTTCCGTGCCGTCAAAGCGGGTATGGGCCAAGGGATGTGCAGGGGGCAGGCGATGACGCCGCGGATCGACCGGGCGGGGGAGGCGTTTCGCACGCCACGCGCGGAGCAGACCAGTGAAATGGGCGATGCGGCATGTTCCGGGCGCGTAACGCTCTACGGTGGGGCGGTGTGACCACCGTCTCCGACGCCGCGGGCGTCCCCCCGGCCGGGGACTCCGACTCCGAGGACGGCCGGCAAGGCCCTGAGCCCCGGAGGCGCGACCTTGTGCTCTCCCGTGCCCGCGCGGGTGCGCGGGCGGCGCCCCGCATCGGCTGGGCCCTGACCAAGGGCACCGCCATCGGCGCGTTCCGCTACCGGGTGACCGGCCTGGCCGCCGAGGCGGCGTTCTTCGCGCTGCTGTCGCTGCCGCCGCTCGTCATCGGGCTGATCGGCACGATGGGCCACTTGAGCGGCCTGTTCAGCCACGAGACCATGACCGAGGTCAGCGACTGGGTGATCAAGCAGGCGCACACCGTGCTGACCGGCCCGACCGTCGACTCGGTCGTCGTCCCGCTGATCACTGACGTGGTCCGGGGCGGCAGCCCCGACATCGTGTCCATCAGCTTCCTGATCTCGCTGTGGGCGGGCTCGCGCGCGACGAACGTCTACGTCGACACGATCACGATCGCCTACGGGCTGTCCGGCGTCCGCGGGGTGATCCGCACCCGGACGCGCGCGTTCGTGCTGTACCTGATCGGGCTGCTGCTCCTGCTGATCGCCATCCCGCTGCTGGTGGCGGGGCCCACGCTGGTGCGGCAGGCGCTGCCGGAGGGCGCCGCGGCGGTCCAGCTGCTGTACTGGCCGGTCGTGGTGAGCCTGTCGATCATCTTCCTCTCGCTGCTCTACCACCTCAGCATCCCGGTCCGGACGTCCTGGTGGCGGCAGGTGCCCGGCGGCGCGCTGGCGCTGCTGATCTGGATCGTCGGCAGCGCGGGCCTGCGGATCTACCTGGCCGGGTCGCTCAGCGGGGTGTCGGTGTACGGGTCGCTGGCCGCCCCGATCGCCGTCCTCGGCTGGCTGTACGTGGCGGCGCTCGCGGTGCTGATCGGGGCCACCCTGAACGCCGAGATCGACCGGCGGTGGCCGAGCGGCGACACCGCACGGGTCCGCGCCGAGCGCGAGGCCGAGGGCGCGCAGGTGCCCCGCGACCAGGGAGCGACGAGTAAAAACAACCTCCGATAAGGTCTTGAAAAGGGCAAACATGTCGTAGCCTCGCGTGCTATGACCCCCCGTGAGGAGACCGGCCGGCTCCGGACCGTGACCGGCACGATCGCGACGTCCGACATCACCGGGCCGGTGCTCTCCCACGAGCACCTGCAGATGGATCTGCGCTGGCCGGCCCGCCCGCAGCAGGCCCCGTCCGACCCCGGGCGGTGGCTGGACGAGGAGAAGGCCGTCCAGCGCGAGCTGGTGGCGCTGCGCAAGGAGCACGGCCTCGGCCTCGTCGTCGACCTGACGTGCTCGGGCATGGGGCGCAACGCCGCCGCGCTCGCCCGGATCAGCGCGGGCGCCCGGGTCGCCGTCGTCGCCGGGACGGGCGTGTTCACGGAGCCGTTCCATCCGGGGTTCGTCCGCGAGACGCTCGCCGCCGGCACGGCGGGTCGTTCCGGGGGGACGGCCCCGCGGCAGGAGCCGTACGGCCCGTCCAGTGTCGACCGGCTCGCGGAGCGGCTGCTCGCCGAGGTCGGCTTCGGCATGGACGGCACGAACTCGCTGCCGGGGGTCATCGGCGAGATCGGCACCTGGGGCGAGGCGCCCACCGAGACCGAGGAGCTGTGCCTGCGGGCCGCCGCGCAGGCCGCCCGCTACTCCGGGCTGTCCGTCGCGACGTACGGGCGGGCGGGCCTCGCCCAGCTGGAGATCCTCACCACCGCCGGGCTGGCCCCGGACCGCGTCGCGGTCGGCCAGCAGGACCGGGTGGACGACTCCGGCCAGCACCGCAAGATCGCCGAGACGGGCGGCTACGTCTCGTTCGGCACGCTCGGCCTGGCGGGGGAGGGCCGCGCCGCCGTCGCCGCCCGCGTCCGCTGCGTGCTGGACCTGCTGGAGGCCGGGCACGCCGACCGGGTGCTGCTGAGCACCGGCGTCTCCCGGATGGCCCAGGTCGCCCGTTACGGCGGCGCGGGTTTCGGGTACCTCTTCGACACGTTCCTGCCCGCGCTGCGCGCCGCCGGTGCCGACGACGGCACCCTCGGCGCGATCCTGCACGACAACCCGCTGAGGTGGCTCACCGGTTCCTGAACGGGTAGGGGTCACCCCGGAAAGGGGGTGCGCCGATGCCCTGGAACAGACCGGCTCGCGATGACTTCCGGCGGCCGCGGACCGTCCGCCTCCCCTACACCGACCGCGCCGAGGCGGGCCGGGTGCTCGCCGAGCGCCTCGCGCCCCTGGGGCTGGACGGGGCCGCGGTCCTCGCGCTGCCGCGCGGCGGCGTCCCGGTCGGGCACGAGATCGCGCGGCGCCTCGGGTCGCGGCTGGACGTGCTGGTGACCCGCAAGATCGGATACCCGCCGCAGCCGGAGCTCGGCGTCGGGGCGATCGCCGAGGGCGGCGCCCCGGTGTTCGACGCCGGCCTGCTGGCGCGGCTGGGGCTCCGCGAGGACGATCTGGCCAGCACCGTGGCGGCCGAGCGCGCCGAGCTGGACCGCCGGGTGGCGGCCTACCGGGGCGGCCGCCGGCTGCCGGACGTCGCCGGGCGCCCGGTGGTCGTGGTGGACGACGGGCTCGCCACCGGCGGGACCGCCCGCGCGGCGGTGCGGGCGATGCGCGAGCGGGGCCCGTCCCGGCTGGTCCTCGCGGTGCCGGTGGGCGCCGCCGAGACCGTCCGGAGCCTGGAGACCGAGGCGGACGACGTGGTGGTGCCGGCCGCGCCATGGGAGTTCAGCGCCGTGGGCCAGTGGTACCGAGATTTCGAGCAGCTCACCGACGACGACGTGATCGCCTGGCTGGACCGTGCCGCACGGGCGGCAGGGGAGGGCCCGGAGCCGACCTGAGCGGTGCCGCCCGGCGACCCGGCCGGAATGGTGTGCCGCGTCATTCTTGTCAATGGGCCACATCGCGGAACCTGATGCGGTAAAAGGCGTCCGCGAGGAATGTCGTGGGACGATGTAACGCATCTGTGACGCAGATGTGACGGGACGGCCCGGGTCCGGCCGGGAGCGACCGTGCCCGGGCAACGCAAACGGCCCCGCGGGGCGGGGCCGTGACGTTTTCAGGTGGCGTGCCGGGGTTCGCGATGGGAGCGTTCTGGCGGCCTGTCGTTCTCGTTTAGGCGGCGTTGGCGCGGCGCATACGACGACGGCGCTCGGACGCGCGCTCGTCCTCGTTGAGGCCGCCCCAGGTGCCGTACTTCTCGGGCCGGGACACGGCGTAGTCCAGGCACTCCGTGCGGACCGGGCAGCCCATGCAGATCTGCTTGGCCTTGCGCTCGCGGATCTCGCGCTCGGGCTGGCGCTCGCCGTCGGGACCGAAGAAGAGGACGAGGTCTTCCCCCCGGCACGCCGCGGCGTCCTGCCAGCCCCAGCTGGGACGAGGGAGGTTTGCCTGCCGACGTACCTGAGCCATGGAACACCCACCTTGATTGGTTTCGAACAAAAACGGGACATGGACGCTCGACATGCTTCAGGTGACATGAGTCAGAAGCGCCGAATGTTCCAACGTCTGGAGTTGCCGCTCTGTTCCCCGTCCGGTTACTCCGGAAACCTGGGGACGTGCGACAGGGAGACCCTCGAATGGGGCCTCATGGAGATTACACGAGCGCCGCCTCGTTGAGAAGGGTGAGTTCCCTAACAACGTAGGTTCGCTGGTTCTCGCCGCACCCGGTCCCGCACGGGTCGGGCTGCTGGACGGCCTCGACGATCACCCGGTAACGGCTCTGCTGAGCAACAACGACCGCTTCGTACCGGGTTGTTCCAATGACCGACTCCACGGTCACGTCGTCCACTCCGAGGCACCCCGTGTGCGCCCGGACGAAGTGCTCGGCGGCCTGCGCCGGCTCGGGCGTCCCGGCCCGTCCGCGCAGCCTGTCGAGGACGACCTCGCCCCGCAGGTAGGCGTCCACCGCCGTCACGGCCTCGGTCTCGCCGAGGTCGCCGTAGGAGAGCGCGTGGGGAAGACATACCAGGTTCGCTGCGAAGCGGTCACCGCCGACATGGGTGGTTTCCCAGACGAGACGGTCGAAACGCGTCGCGAGGACACGGGCCAGTGGCGCACCCGTCCGGGCGCAGCACGCGTTGTGGCGGCCGTGCGTGCAGACCAGCAGCACCGGGTCCGGCACCCGCTCCCCGAGGCCCGGTGACCGGCCCTCGGCCAGCGCGTGCAGATCGAGCGCCGCCAGCTCGGCCGGATCGGCCAGCTCGCGCCCCTCGATCCAGGCCTCGGTCCCGCGCGCGAAGCCGGCGTAGACCTGGAGCGGCGGGGTGGCGCGGCGACGGCCCGGGCGGCGGATCAGCTGCGGCCGGACGCCCGCCTTCTTCGCGTTCCGCACGGCCTCGGCGACCGGCTCCGGGCCGGGCAGGTCCTCGACGCGCTCGGGCCAGGGGCCGGGATGCTCGACCAGCAGCCAGGCGCCCGCCTTCACGGTCGCGGTCGCCAGGCACGGCCGCTCGCCGGTGTGGCTTCCCGGGCAGTGCCCGCAGCCCTTGCCCCGCGTCAAGTGAGCCCCCCGTCGATCTTCGCTCAATCGATTAGGTAAGGGTAACCTAACGGATCGCGGCGAAACCAGGCGGGGTGGCGAGCAGCGCCTCCGCCGCGGGCAGCGCGGCCTCCCGGTCGGCGGCGACGAGCCCGATCCGGGTGCGGCGGTCCAGCAGGTCGCCCGCGTCCATGGCGCCCTCGTGCAGCACCGCCCAGGCCAGCTCCGCGCCGGTCACCGGCAGCCCGGGCACGACCGGTTCCAGCAGGGCCGTGTCCCGCTCGCCGAGCGCGGCCAGCAGCGGCGCCTCGACCCCGTACCGCTGGACGAGGCGGGTCGGCGCGTCCAGCGCGTCCAGGCGGGCGCGCGGGGCCGCGCCGACGAGGGGGAGCCGGGCCGTCCAGCTGGGCCCGGCGGGCAGGCCGCGGGCGCGCACCACCGCGTCGACGGCGTCCTCCGCCATGCGCCGGTAGGTCGTGAGCTTGCCGCCGACGATCGTGACGACGCCGTCCGGCGAGGTCAGCACGGCATGCCGGCGGGAGAGGTCCGCGGTGTCGCCGCCGTGCCCGGCGTCCAGCAGGGGCCGCAGCCCGGCGAAGGCGCCGATCACGTCGTCGTGGCGCACCGGGACGTCGACCGCCGAGCCGAGCACGTCGAGCAGGAACCCGATCTCGCCCTCCGACGGCACCGGCACGTCCGGGACGGGGCCGTCCATGGGCTCGTCGGTGAGGCCCACGTAGACGCGGCCGTCGCCCTGCGGCATCACCAGCATGAACCGGCTGCCCGCGCCCGGGATCGGGACGTGCATCCCGGCGGTCAGCCCGCGCAGCGTCTCGGCCCGGAGCACCAGGTGGGTGCCGCGCGACGGGCGCAGCCGCACGCCGTCCACGAGGCCGCCCGCCCACACGCCGGCCGCGTTGACCACCGACCGCGCCCGGACGGTGAACTCCCGGCCGGTCGCCTCGTCCCGGACGAGCGCGCCGTCGCCGGTCAGCTCGACCGCGCGGCAGCGGGTGAGGACGCGGGCGCCGTGCCCGGCCGCCGTCCGGGCGATCGCCGTGACGAGGCGGGCGTCGTCGGCGAGCTGCCCGTCCCACGACAGCAGGCCGCCGCGCAGCCCGTGGGGGCGCAGCGCGGGCGCGAGCCGGAGCGTCTCCACCGCCGACAGCCGGCGCGGGCCGGGCAGCACCGAGCGCGGGGTGCGGGCGGCGAGCCGCAGCAGATCGCCCGCGCGCATCCCGCCGCCCGCGAGGAGCGCCTGCGAGCGGGACACGAGCGGCGTCAGCGGCAGGACGAACGGCAGGGCCCGGACCAGATGCGGGGCCGTGCGCCGCATCAGCGTGCCGCGCTCGACCGCGCTCTCGTGCGCGACGTCCAGCTGCCCCTGGGCGAGGTAGCGCAGCCCGCCGTGGATCAGCTTGGAGCTCCACCTGGACGTGCCGAACGCCAGATCGTGGGCGTCGATCGCGGCGACGGACAGCCCCCGGGACGCGGCGTCCAGCGCGGCGCCCGCCCCGGTCGCGCCCAGGCCGACGACCAGGACGTCCACCACCTCCTCCGGCAGCGCGGCGAGCTCGCGCTCCCGGCGTGCCGCGTTGAGCGAGGTGCGCGGGTCGGGTCGGGAGACGTTCATGGGGCGAGCATCCTCTCCAGGATTTCGCGGAGTTCGGCGTCGAAGGCGTCGGAGTCCAGGCCGGGGTCGGCGGCGTCGAGCATCGTCGGCGCCGACAGCCCGAAGGACTGGACGACCAGCAGCAGGGCGCGGGCCTGCCGGGCGGGGTGGCCGGGCCGGATGGTGCCGTCCCGGTGCCCGGCGTCGATCGCCTCCTCGAACCAGGCGAGGAAGACCCGCTGGCTGGCGCCGCGGCGGTCCAGCAGGTAGGGCAGCAGCAGCTCCGGGTCCACCTCGATGATCTTGCGGAGCAGGGGGTGGTCGCGGAACGTCCGCACGCCGGTGACCAGGCCGTCCACCATGCGGGGCCGGACGGGGCGGCCGTCGTCGGGCGGCTGCAGCGCGCTGCCGATCGCGGTCCACTCGCGGGTCATGAGGTCGGCGACGATCGTGCGGACGTCCGGCCACCGGCGGTACAGCGTCATCCGGGAGACGCCGGCGCGGCGGGCGATGTCGGTCAGCGTCGTGCGGCGCACCCCGACGGCCAGCACGCAGTCGCGCGCGGCGTCGAGCACGGTGTCGTCGGCGGTCCGGGCGCCGTTCCTGTTGTGACGAGTAGACGTCATATGTCACAGTGTAAGCCACACGGACAAGGGGGCGCGATGACGGAGACGCCGGACATGCTGTGGAGCGGCTGGGGCGACCCCGCGAAGGCGGCCCCGCTGCCCGAGCCGATGGTCGGCCTGCTGCGCGACCTGCTCAGCGTGCGGCCCGCGGACGCGCCGCCCGCCGCGCTGCCGGACGTCAAGGCCGCCGCCCCCCGCCTCCCGGGGGAGGACCTGACCGCGCTCGCCGCCGTCGTCGGGGACGGCAACGTCCGCGCCGACACCGAGTCGCGCGTCCGGCACACCCGCGGCAAGTCGACTCCCGACCTGCTGCGCATCCGCGCCGGCGACACCTCCGACACCCCGGACGCGGTCGTCCTGCCCGGCTCCCACGACGAGGTCCTCGCCGTGCTGGAGGCGTGCGCCGCGCGGCGGATCGCCGTCGTCCCGTTCGGCGGCGGCACCTCCGTCGTCGGCGGCCTGGCACCGGAGGGCGTGACCGCGTTCATAGCCCTCGACCTGCGGCGCATGGACCGGCTCGTCTCGCTCGACGAGGTGTCCCGCACGGCCGTCCTGCAGCCCGGCCTGCGCGCCCCGGCGGCGGAGGCGCTGCTCAACGAGCGCGGCTACACGCTCGGGCACTTCCCGCAGTCGTACGAGTGGGCGTCGATCGGCGGGTTCGCGGCGGCGCGGTCGAGCGGGCAGGCGTCCGCCGGGTACGGGCGGTTCGACGACATGGTCGTCGGCCTGACCGCCGCCACCCCGGAAGGGACGCTCGACCTCGGCCGGGCGCCGAAGTCGGCCGCCGGGCCGGACCTGCGGCAGCTCGTCCTCGGCTCGGAGGGCGCGTTCGGCGTGATCACCTCCGTGCGGGTGCGGGTGCACCCCGTGCCGGCGGCGAAGGAGTACGAGGGCTGGCGGTTCGCGTCGTTCGCCGAGGGCACCGCCGCGCTGCGCCGGCTCGCCCAGGACGGCCCGCTGCCCGCCGTCCTGCGGCTGTCCGACGAGGCCGAGACCATGGTCGGCCTCGCCGACCCGACCGCCATCGGAGGGCCGAGCGTAGCTCGTCGGTCGGATGGTGGTGGGCGGGGGCTGGAGGACGAGGGGCCGAGCGGGGCCGGGTGCTTGGCCGTGCTCGGGTTCGAGGGCGCCC
>NZ_SMKY01000370.1 GCF_004349235.1 Actinomadura darangshiensis
GAGAGGAGACGGACGGGACGTGCCCTGCCGGACCTGCCGAACACGTGACTCCCAAACACGGGGCTCCCAAACACGGGGTTCCCTCCGGACGCGGGACATGAATCTCCTTCGGACTACAGGGCCCTCGCGCCCCGCCGTCAATGGCCGGACGTGGCCGGATCCGGCGGGTTTGACTGTGCCTCAGATCACAGATCAATAAATGAACGCCCCGCTGAACGGCTTGCTGTGACTCGGTTCACAATTCCTGAATGGCGCCGCTGATCGTTGCTGGCAGCACGGTGGACCGCCGTCTCAACCGGACGGTACGGGTGCCGAATAAATGGCCTTTCGATTTGCCAGGATCCGCGGGCTCTGACTAGCTTCCTGCCCGGTTCATGCGGCACATCAGCCGCCCGGACAACAGAACACGCAACCGACGCGCGGTGGCGGCGCGCCCCGGCCACCACACGGAAGCCAGCGCGGACCCCCCAGGTCGTCCCCCCATGGGACCTCGCCCGGAAACCGCCGTCGGACGCCGAATCCGTGCCGCCGAGAGGCATGGAGCCGGAAGCGGCCGCCATTTCTCTGCGTCCCCATCTAATGACGCTCTGGAATCGGCCGCGGCATCCCGAACCTTCCGATCAAGACCGGTGGGTGACGGCTGCCCGGCAGGCAGCAACCGCGAAGTCTGGAGACATTCTGCATACCCCTCGAAACCCCCTGAAGGCCGGAATCACCACCGGTGGCCTCGTCCTCACCACGACCGCCGCGGTCGGCGCGTCCGTCCTCGCGGCGGGGCCCGCACAGGCGGCCGTCCCGCAGCGGGCGGCGCTCGTCAAGGCGCCCGCCGCGGCACCCGGCACGGCACCGGGCCGGGCCGCCACCGCCAAGCAGTCCCGGGCCGCGAAGCAGAAGACGCGTGCGGCCACGGCCGTGAAGTACGCGGCGAAGCAGATCGGCGACCCGTACCGCTACGGCGGCGACGGCCCCGGCTCGTGGGACTGCTCGGGCCTGGCTCAAGGAGCCTGGCGCAAGGCCGGGGTGAAACTGCCCCGGACCACCCAGCAGATCTACAAGGCGGTCGGCAAGAAGGTCTCCTGGAAGGGCGCCGTCAAGGGCGACCTGCTGTTCTTCTACGGCGGCCGCAGCCACGTGGGCGTGTACGCCGGGCACGGCTACATGATCCACGCGCCCAACTCCGGCGAGAAGGTCAAGAAGATCAAGCTGACCAGGTACTACAAGCGCAACTTCAGCGGCGGCGTCCGCCCGGGTCTCTGACCTCCGGACGCACGCGGGCCCCGCACCGACCCCCGGGCGGTGCGGGGCTGCGCTGGTCCGGTCAGGCCAGCACCGGGTAGTCGGTGTAGCCGCGGTGGTCGCCGCCGTAGAACGTCGCCTGGTCCGCCTCGTTGTAGGGGCCGCCGGCCCTGATCCGGGCGGGCAGGTCGGGATTGGCGAGCCAGAGCTGGGCGAACGCGACCGCGTCCGCCACGCCCTCGCGCAGCGCCTCGATGCCGGCCTCCGGCCTGGCGGGGAACGACTGCGGCGTCGGGTGCGGGTTCAGGATCAGGGTCCCGGGCCACTCGGCGCGGATCCGCAGCGTCGTCTTCCGGTCGCCCAGCTCCATGATGTGCAGGTACGCGATGCCGATCGGGGCGAGCGCGGCCACGAGCGCCGAGTACAGCTCCGGCGTGTCGCTCTCGTGGACGCCGTTCGCGGTGCCGCCGGGCGACACGCGGAGGCCCACGCGCTCGGGTCCGATCGCGTCCGCCACCGCCCGGACGGCCTCGACGGCGAACCGGATGCGGTTCTCGACCGTCCCGCCGTAGGCGTCGGTCCGCGCGTTGCTGCCGTCGCTGAGGAACTGCTGGATCAGGTAGCCGTTCGCGCCGTGCAGCTCCACCCCGTCGAACCCGGCCTCGATCGCGTTGCGCGCGGACGCGGCGAAGTCCGCGACGGCCTGCCCGATGTCGTCCACGCTCATCTCGCGCGGGACGGGGTGGTCGAGCATCCCCTCGGGCGTGAACAGCTTCTCACCGGACGCGATCGGCGACGGCCCCAGCGGCGGCCGCCCGTCCGGGTACAGGACGGGGTGGCCGACGCGCCCCGCGTGCATCAGCTGGGCGAAGATCCGCCCGCCCTCGGCGTGGACGGCGCCGGTCACCGCCCGCCAGGCCGCCACCTGGTCGTCCGCGTGCAGGCCGGGCGTGGAGATGTAGCCCTGGCCCTGGACGCTCGGCTGCGTGCCCTCGGTGATGATCAACCCGGCGGCGGCGCGCTGCCGGTAGTACTCCACGGTCAGCTCGGTCACCGTGCCGCCGTCCGCCGCCCGGCTGCGGGTCATCGGCGCCATCACGAGGCGGTTGCGCAGCTCCAGCTTCCCGGTCGACAGCGGCTCGAACAGTTCCTGCATGACGTCCTCCTGATGGCGTTTATCGCGGGCCTGTCGCTGGCCTGTCGCTGGTCATGAACGTACGAGCCGCCGGTTACGGAGCGAATCCGTAGGGTTTCGGTATTCGGCCCAGTAGTCCGGCCCCGTAGTTTGGGCGTGTGCTCTACGGGCGGAACGAGGAACAGGCGCGGATCACCGCGCTGATCGACGAGGCGCGCGACCGGCGGCGCAGCGGCGTCCTGCTGCTGCGCGGGGAGGCCGGCATCGGCAAGTCCGCGCTGCTCGCGCAGGCCGCGGAGGGGGCCCCGCGCGTCCTGCGGGCCACCGGGATCGAGGCGGAGTCCGGCATCGCGTTCGCCGGCCTGAACCAGCTGCTGTGGCCCGTCCGGGACCGGCTGGACGCGCTCCCGCCGCCGCAGGCCACCGCGCTGCGCTCCGCGCTCGGCGAGACGTCTCCCGGGCAGGACCGCTTCGCCACCGGCCTCGCCGTCCTGACGCTGCTCGCCGACTTCGCCGACGCCGGCGGGCCGGTCCTCTGCGTCGTGGACGACGCGCAGTGGCTCGACACGGCGACCGCCGAGGCGCTGCTCTTCGCCGCGCGGCGGCTGGCGGCCGAGGGCGTCGTCATGCTGTTCGCCGCGCGCGACGACGACGCGTTCACGGCCACGGGCCTGCCGGAACTGCGCCTCGACCGGCTGCCGCGGCCCGACGCCGAGCGGCTGCTCGCGGCCCGCGACCTGACGCCGATCGTCCGCGACCGCATCGTCCGGGAGGCGGCCGGCAACCCCCTCGCCCTGCAGGAGTTCGCCGCCGCCGGGAACCGCATGCAGGACGGCTCCCGCCCGCTGCCCGTCGCCGACCGCGTGCTCGCCTCGTTCCAGGCGCAGATCGGCCGGCTGCCGGAGGCGACCCGGCTGATGCTGCTGATCGCGGCCGCCGAGGGGCGCGGCCACATGCCGAGCCTGCTCGCCGCCGCGGACACCTTCGGGGTGGGGCTCGCCGACCTGGAGGAGGCCGAGCACGCCCGGCTGGTGGAGGTCACCGGGCGCAGCATCCGGTTCCGGCACCCTTTGATCAGGGCGGCCGCCTACCAGGGGGCCGTCGCGGCGCGGCGCATCGCCGTCCACCGGGCGCTGGCCGAGTCCGCCGACGACCTGGACTGCCGCTCCCGGCACCGCGCGTCCGCCGCCCTCGGACCGGACGAGGACGTCGCCGCCGAACTCCAGGCGACCGCCGAACGCGCCCGCGACCGCGCCGGGTACGGGACGGCGGCGGCGCTGTACCGGCAGGCCGCCGACCTGACCCCGGAACCGGCGGCGCGGGCCGCGCGGCTCGCCGCCGCCGCGTCGATCGTCCTCCAGGCCGGACGGCTCGACGAGGCCGAGGAGATGGCCGTCCAGGCGGAGAAGCTCGGCCCCGCCGTGTCGGACCGCGCCCGCCTCGGCCGGGTGCACGCCGCCGTCGAGTACGAGCGCGGCGACCCGCGCGCCGCGTCCCGCATGATGGTCGACCGCGCCGCCGGCGACGAGCGCGCGGCGATGCTGCGGACCGGCGCCATGTACGGGTGGACGTCCGGGGAGCTGCCCGCCGTGCTCCGGGCGGCCGAGCTGCTGCCGGACGACCCGGCGGTCCGCGGGCTCGCGCTGCTGGCCCGCGGCGACCATGCCGGCGGCTCGCCGCTGCTCGCCGGGCCGGTCGCCGAGGCGCGGGCCGGGTCCGGCGACCGCGTCCGCGGCGCGCAGCTCGCGCTGGTCATCGGGGCCGACGCGGCCGCGCTCGCGCTGGCCGCCGCCGAGGTCGCGGACGGCCGCCGGCACGGGCGGGTCGGCGAGCTGGCGAACGTCCTGCAGGTCCAGGCGCAGACGCAGATCGCGGCCGGGCGGCACGCGGACGCGGAGGCGACCGTCGCCGAGGCGATCGCGCTGGCCCGCGACACGGGCCGCCCCCACCGGGAGGGGCGCCTCGGCGCCGTCCTGGCCCGCGTCGCCGCGATCGAGGGCGACGAGGCCCGGCTCCGCGAGCTGATCGCGCACGCGCCGCCACCGCCGGGCGGGCTCGCCGACAGCGCCCTCGCCCTCCTCGACCTCGGGCTCGGCCGCCACGACGACGCGCTGCGCCGCCTCGAAGAGATCGCCCGAGGCCCGCGCCGGCACAGCACGGGCGCCCAGCTCTCCGCCGTCGACGAGGTCGAGGCCGCCGTCCGTCTGGGCCGCCCGGACGTCGCCCGCGACGCCTTTTCGCGCTTCCGTGCTTGGGCCGAGGCAGTGAAGCAGCCCTGGGCGCTTGCCATGGCGCTGCACTGCGAGGCCCTGGTCTCGGACAGCGAGGAGCCCTTCGTCGAGGCGATCCGGCTGCACGAACAGGCGTCACGGCCGTTCGAACGCGCTCGCACCGAACTTCTCTACGGCGAGTTCCTGCGCCGATCCCGTCGCCGGTCCGACGCCCGCGTTCCGCTCCGTTCGGCACTGTCAATCTTCGAACGCCTACGCGCGACCCCATGGCTGGACCGCGCGCGCGCCGAACTACGGGCGACGGGCGAGTCCGGACCGTCCGTCCCTACCGCCCCGGACCTCGTCGACCGTCTCACCCCGCAGGAGCTCCAGGTCATCCGGTTGGCGGCCTCCGGGACGAGCAGCCGCGAGATAGCCGCCCAGCTCTTCCTCAGCCCGCGGACGGTCGAATACCACCTGTACAAGGCGTACCCGAAGCTCGGCATCTCGTCCCGCAGAGAACTGTCCCGCCTAGCCTTGGAACCCGCATGACGTCCCTTGCCTCGCTCCAAGCCCTCGCTCTGGGCGACGCGTTGGGCTCGCAGTTCTTCGTCCCGGCCAACCGCGCCTCCTACGAAGCGCAGACACTTCCCCCTGGCCCATGGCAGTGGACGGACGACACCGAGATGGCCGCGTCCATCTACCTCGTCCTAACCCGCCATGGAGCCATCGACCAGGACGCCCTTGCCGCGAGCTTCGCCGAACGACACGACTTCGACCGCGGCTATGGTCCGTCCACAGGACGCCTCCTGCGGCTCGTCCGCGAAGGAGGCGACTGGCGGACCCTCGCGCGAGAACCGTTCGACGGCGCGGGCTCCTGGGGAAACGGTGCCGCGATGCGCGTCGCACCCCTCGGCGCCTGGTTCGTGGACGACCCCACAGAGGCGGCCCGCCAAGCCGTCCTCTCCGCCGAGGTCACGCACCCGCACCCCGAGGCGGTCGCGGGCACGATCGCCGTGGCCGTCGCCGCAGCCATCGCACCCACCGGACCACCACCGGGCAAGTTCATCGACGAAATCCTTCGACACGTCCCGCCGGGCACGGTGCGCAAGGGGATCGTCGAAGCTCGGCGCCTGCTCACCATCAGCGACCCGTCGACCGCGTCCGCCATCCTCGGCAACGGCCGCCAAGTCGCCGCGCACGACACCGTGCCCTTCACCCTCTGGGCCGCCGCAAGGCACCTTGGCGATTACAAGGCCGCCTTCTGGACGACCGCAGCCGCCGGCGGTGACATCGACACAACGTGCGCCATCGTGGGTGGCATCCTCGGCACGGCCCCTGCCGACTGGCTGCCCCACTGCGAACCGTTGCCGTCCTGGGCGCTATGACAGCGTCCGCTTGAGGAATTCCTCTGTGAGCCGCCAAGCGCGCTCCGCGGGCCCTGGCTGGTAGAACATCGGCGCCTTCCGGTTGTGGAACGCGTGCCCGCCGTCCTCCTGCACGTGGATTTCGGCGTTGTCCTTGCCGCGGACGGCCTCCTCCACCCTGGCAATGTCCTCGCGCGGGATGTAGGCGTCGGCCCCACCGAAGTGGAACTGGACAGGAGCCTGTACAGCGTCCAGCTGCTCCAGCGCGTCCGGCACACCAGACCCGTAGAACGACACCAGCGAATCCACCTCGGCATTGGCGCCCAGCAGGTACGCGAGCATCCCCCCGAAGCAGAACCCGAGGACGCCCACCTTGCCCACCTCTGGCAGCCCCTTGAGGACGGCAAGCGCCGCCTTAGCGTCCTCGACGCCCGTCTCCCAGTCGAACTGGGAGACCATCGACATCCCCTTGGGGAGGGCCTCTTCGGTGTGCTTGGTCGTCCAGTTCGGCTGGATTCGCCAGAACATGTCCGGCGCGGCCACAACGAACCCGAGCGCCACCAGGTCTTCGGCGACCGCCTCCATGTAGTCGCCCACACCGAAGATCTCCTGGAGGAGCAGGACCCCCGGCCCCCCGCCCTCGGGCGACCACACGTGCAGGTCGAACTCGCCGTCCGCGACGGCGACCTTCTCGATACGCGTCATATCAGCCGATCATGGCGTAAACGGCGCTGGCACGCGCCACGGTCACCGAATCCGCCGTCATGTCGACCTCCGCGAACGCCAGCGTCCGGCCGAGCTTGGTCAGCTCCACGTTCACGAGCACGTCCCGTCCGACCACGGGCCGCTGGAACGACGTGCTGAGCTGCACCGTCGTCATCGGCACGAAGGCACCCCTGGCACCCGACACCGCCAGCACGACCGCCGTGTCGGCCGCCGCCATCAGCGCCTGCCCCGACAGCGCGCCGCCCTCCCTGGCCAGCCGATCCGACCAGGGCAGCCGCAGCACCGCCGTCCCGTCGCCCACCTCCTCGGCCACCAGGCCCAGATCGAGCACCCAGGGCGCGAAGTTGTCACGGAGAATCTCATCAGGCTTCAACGTCACCCCGACATGATGCACGCTGAGGGGATGCACGAGGAGATCTTCCTGCCCGCCACCTACGCCGCCGGCGTCCCCTACGACGCGTTCCGGGAGCTCCGCGCCGAAACCCCGGTCGCCCGTGTCCCCGAACCCGCCGTCGGCCCCTGGCCCGCCGGCCCCGGCTACTGGGCGGTCTTCCGGCACGCCGACGTCAAACACGTCCTGCGCTCCCCGGACCTCTTCTCCTCCAACCTCGGCGCCACCCAGATCCGCGACCCCGACACGCCCGAGGACCTCGCCTTCGTCCGCGCGATGATGCTGAACCAGGACCCGCCGGACCACTCCCGCCTCCGCCGCATCGTCGCCGCCGCGTTCACCCCCCGCGCCGTCCGCGCCCTGGAGGACACGATCAACGAGCGGGCGCGCACCCTCGTCGCCTCCGCCCTGGACGGCCCGGCCGACTTCGTCGAACTCGCCGCCGACCTGCCCGTCTGGACCCTCGCCCACATCATGGGAGTCCCCGACACCGACCGCCGCCTCCTCTACGACTGGGCGTCCCGCGTCATCGGCTACCAGGACGACGAGTACGCCGGCCTCTCCACCGCCGACGCCGCCGCGATGAGCCCCATGGCCCAGAAGGCCATGGACTACCGCCCGTCCTCCACCAC
>NZ_SMKY01000371.1 GCF_004349235.1 Actinomadura darangshiensis
GGCCGGGGGAGGCCGTCCAGGCCGGACGGCTGGCGGAGGCGAGCGGTGGTGGCGAGGGCCACGCGCTGCAGTCGCAGGTGTCGCGGTTGCGGTCGGTGCTGCGGTCGGTGCTGGGGCCGGTGATCGAGCGGTCCGATGGCGGTTATCGAATCCTGGTGGAGCCCGCGGACGTGGACGCCTGCCGGTTCGAGCGGCTCGCCGATGAGGGGCGGGCCGCGCTGCGTGCGGGAGATGCGCGGCGGGCGGCGGCGCTTCTGCGGGAGGCGCTCGGGCTGTGGCGCGGGCCCGCGCTCGCCGATCTGGGCGGCGGCGAGGGGATCCGGCTGGACGAGCGGCGGCTCGCTGCCCTCGAAGACCGCATCGAGGCCGAGTTGCGGCTCGGCGGCGAAGTCGTCCCCGAGCTGCGTGAGCTGGTCGGACGGCATCCGCTGCGAGAGCGGCTCGCGGCGCTGTACATCCGGGCGCTGCGGGACGGTGGGCGCCGGGCTGAGGCGCTGGCGGCCTTCGAGGAGACGAGGCGGCGTCTGGCGGACGAGTTGGGCACCGACCCTTCGTCCGAGCTGACCACGCTCCATGAAGAACTGCTCCGAGCCGACGTTCTTGCGGCTGCCGGGCCACCCGCGCAGCTGACGAGTTTCGTGGGACGGGACGGCGACGTGGCCGGTGTCGCCGAACTCCTCGACGCGTCCAGACTGGTCACGCTTGTCGGGCCCGGCGGGGTGGGGAAGACTCGGCTGGCCGTCGAGGTCGCCGGTCGTGTGCATGGAGACGTGTGTTTCGTCGAGCTCGCGCCGCTGCGGGACGCGGCCGTCCTGCCGCAGACACTGCTCGGTGCGCTCGGGCTTCGGGAGAGCCGGCTGGGCGGCCTGGCGATCGAGCGGCTCATCGCCGCGCTGTCCGGGCGGACGCTTCTGCTCGTCCTCGACAACTGCGAGCACCTCGTCGACGCCGTCGCCTCCCTGGCTGGACGACTGCTCGCAGCCTGCCCTGACCTGCGCGTCCTGGCTACGAGCCGCGAGTCGCTCACCATCACCGGTGAAGCGCTGTGGCCCGTCCGTCCGCTGGAAGGAGGCGCGGCCGGGCGGCTGTTCACCGACCGGGCGGCCGCCGTGCGGCGCGACTTCGCGGCTGGCCCCGAGGTCGTCCAGCGGATCTGCGACGCGCTCGACAACCTGCCTCTCGCGATCGAGTTGGCCGCCGCGCGGCTGCGCACGATGGACATCGCCGATCTCGCGTCCCGGCTGGACGACCGGCTCGGCATCCCCACGCGCGGCAGCCGCACCGCGGACGAGCGGCACCGCACCCTGCGCGCGGTCGTCGCGTGGAGCTGGGACCTGCTGGACGACGCCGAACGGCGGACCGCCGGGCGTTTCACTGTTTTCGCGGGCGGTGCGCCGGTCACCTCGGCTCGGCAGGTGTGCGGCGGCGAAGTGCTGGAGTCGCTCGTCGACAAGTCGCTGCTGGACCTGTCGGACGGTCGCTACCGGATGCTGGAGACGGTGCGCGCGTACGGGGCGGAGCGGCTCGATGCGGCCGATGATGTCCGGCGCGTCCATGCGCGGCATTTCCTGGAACTGGCGCAGGCCGCCGATCCGCATCTGCGGCGGGCCGAGCAACTGGAATGGCTGCCGGTTCTGGCCGCCGAGCACGACAATCTGCTGGTCGCGTTGCGCTGGGCGGTCGAGGCGAAGGACGTGGAAGTCGCGCTGCGGCTGTTCGCGTCCATGTCGAATTACCTGTGGGTTCGTGGCCTGACCGGCTCGGTCGCCGCCCAGGCCGCGAAGCTCCTCGACGTCATCGAGGCCCCGCCGGACGGGCTCGGCGAAGAGTACGTAACCTGCGTGCTGCTGGCCGCGTCCGACACCTGGCAGCGGTATCGCGATGCGGCCCAAGCCGTGCTGACGACGACGCCGGGCCGCTACCCGTTCGTCCGTTTCCTGTGGCTGATGCGGAACGTGGACGGCCCCGGCGCCCGGGACGCGTACGCACTGGTCACCGCGCACCGAAACGGCCCGGACCCCTGGGCCCGCGCCGCCGCCCGGTTCGTCGCTGGCTTTCCGGAGCTCGCCGACGGCGACACCGCGGCGGCCGGACGGGAGTTCGGCGCGTCCGTCCGCGAGTTCCGTGCGCTCGGCGACCGGTGGGGCACGTCCATGGCGCTGGACGCACTCGCCGGACTGGCGCACCAGGACGGCGACGACGCGCGGGCCATCGAGCTGACGGACGAGGCGCTCGCCCTCACCGAGCGGCTCGGCGCCTTGGAGGACAGCGCAGACCTCCTCGTTAACCGGGGCGACTACCAGGCCGGATCCGACGCGGCCCGCGCCGACTACGAGCGCGCGGCCGGTCTCGCCCGCCGCGCCGGCAGCCCCACCTACCTGGCGGCCGCACTCCGCGGACTCGGCGACATCGCTCTCCGCGCAGGCGACCTGGACGAGGCGGAACGCCTTTACAGCGACGCCCTCGGACGATTCGACGCGCACTGGGTGAAGAGCGCCGGGAACCGGGTCGGCGCCCTGATCGGCCTAGGCCGGATCGCCGCCGCCCGCGGTGACCGTGACGTGGCCAAGCACAGGTACCGGCAGGCCATCGAGTCGGCGGCCATGATCGGCGCGCTCGCCGAGGCCGCCCGCGGCGTCGAGGCCCTCGCCGAGTCGTCCGATGAAAATGAGCGGCGCGGCCTCCTCGATGCCGCCGCGGCCCTGCGCGGCGTCGCGTGCCCTACGACCAGGGCGGACGCCCTGCGCCTTGCCGGTCTCCCAGAAGCAGCCATCGCGGCGGTAATCGCACGCTGAGCGATCGGCCGAAGCTGGGCGGCGCGCTTTGCCAGGTGCCGGAGTCGGTGGTCGCGGTGGTGAGGGTTTGGTGAGCGCCGCGCGCAAGGCTCAGCGGCATGAACATCTTGATCTCCGGGGCGTCCATCGCGGGGCCCGCGCTCGCCTACTGGCTGCACCGATACGGCTTCACCCCCACCATTGTGGAAAAGGCGCCGGACATGCGGGATGGCGGTTACGCGGTCGATTTCCGAGGTGAGGCGCACCTGTCCGTCCTGCGCCAGATGGGGATCCTGGACGACGTCCAACGCGCCCGCACCGGCATGGGTGCGATGGCGTACGTGAACAGGAACGGCAAGGTGCAGGCGCGGATGCCCGCCGACCTGTTCGCCGGTGATGTGGAAATCCTGCGCGGCGACCTCGCGAGGATTCTGTACGACGCCACCAAGGGAAACACCGAATACATCTTCGGTGACTCCATCACGTCCCTCGCCGAGGACGGCGACGGGGTGACGGTCACCTTCGAACGCTGCGAACCGCGGCGGTTCGACCTGGTCATCGGCGCGGACGGGCTGCACTCCAACGTCCGCCGCCTGGCGTTCGGGATTGAAGCCGCCATCCGGCACCTGGGCGTCTACTGCGCGATCTTCACGACCGTGAACCACCTCGGCCTCGACCACACCGGGCACGCCTTCCGCACCGGCGGGAAGCTCGTCGCGATGTACAGCGCCCGGCACAACACCGAGGCCAAGGCCGTCTTCTACTTCGGCTCGCCGCTGCTGGACCTCGACCGCCACAACGTCGCGCGCCAGCAGGAGATTCTCGTCGAGCAGTTCGCGGGGAACGGCTGGGAGAGCGACCGGTTGCTCGCCGCCATGCCGGACGCGTCCGACTTCTACTTCGACTCCGTCGGCCAGGTCCGCATGGACGGCTGGTCGCGCGGACGCGTCGCCCTCCTCGGTGACGCCGCCTGGAGCCCGTCCTCACTGTCGGGCATGGGGACGGGCCTCGCGGTCGTCGGCGCCTACGTCCTCGCAGGGGAACTGGCCGCCGCGCAAGGCGACCACCGTCGCGCCTACGTGCGTTATGAGGACGTCCTACGCGAATACGTCGCCGGCTGCCAGAAGATGGGGGACGGCGTGGCCAAGCTGATGATTCCGCAGAACCGTGCCGTCATCGCGCTGCTCAACCGCTACTACGCGCTGATCCCCTACCTGCCGGGCAAGGGGATGGTCGCCAAGATGGCCCGCAAGACGGCCGAGGCGATCCAATTGCCCGACTACGGAGGGGCCTTCCCGGTCTAGGCCGGCGCGGTTACGCTGCTACTGGCGTCCATGCCGGTCGTATGCGCCTTGCTCTGGGAGGGTCCCGTCCGCGGGACCTGTTCGGCTCCTGCACCGGCTCCTCTGTGTCCCGTTCTGCTGAGGAGTCGTCCCCGTGAAGTTCACCTCCAAGCACAGGCGATGGTCCGCCGCGCTGGCCTCCGCCACCACAGCGCTCGTCGTGTCGCTCGGCGCGCTGGTCGCGATGCCTGCGCCGTCGTCCGCCCAGCCCGCGTCCCTGACCGCCTGCGCGTATTCGGCGTGGACGGAGGGCGCCTCGTACAAGGCCGGCGACAAGGTCGCCTACAGCGGCCGCGGCTACGAGGCGCTCGTCGCCCACACCGCCTACCAGGGCGCCGGTTGGAACCCCGCCTCCACGCCGACGCTGTGGCGCGACCTTGGCGCCTGCGACGGATCCACCCCGCCGACCACACCCCCGCCGACCACACCTCCGCCGGACACCAAGGACGAGACCTGCGCCGTGAAGTCCAAGCCCGCCGGCAAGGTGCTGCAGGGCTACTGGGAGAACTGGGACGGCGCGTCCAACGGCGTCCACCCGCCGTTCGGCTGGACGCCGATCGGTGACCCCGCCATCAAGCAGCACGGCTACAACGTGATCAACGCGGCGTTCCCCGTCATCCGCTCGGACGGCACTGTCCTGTGGGAGGACGGCATGGACTCGACCGTCAAGGTCGCCACTCCCGCCGAGATGTGCGCCGCGAAGGCCGCCGGTGCGACCATCCTGATGTCGATCGGCGGTGCGACCGCGGGCATCGACCTCAGTTCCAGCACCGTCGCCGACCGGTTCGTCGAAACGGTCGTGCCGATTCTGAAGAAGTACAACTTCGACGGCATCGACATCGACATCGAGACGGGCCTGACGGGCAGCGGGAACATCGGCCGGCTGTCCGCGTCGCAGGCCAACCTGATCCGCATCATCGACGGCGTGCTCGGCCAGATGCCGGCCAACTTCGGGCTCACGATGGCGCCGGAGACCGCCTACGTGACCGGCGGCAGCGTCACCTACGGGTCCATCTGGGGCGCCTACCTGCCGATCGTCAAGAAGTACGCCGACAACGGCCGCCTCTGGTGGCTCAACATGCAGTACTACAACGGCAGCATGTACGGCTGCTCGGGTGACTCCTACTCCGCCGGGACGGTCGAGGGCTTCGTCAAGCAGACCGAATGCCTGAACAACGGCCTGACCATTCAGGGCACCACCATCCGGGTGCCGTACGACAAGCAGGTCCCGGGCCTTCCCGCACAATCGGGCGCGGGCGGCGGCTACATGTCGCCGAGCCTGGTCGGCCAAGCGTGGAACCATTTCAACGGCCAGTTGAAGGGCCTCATGACGTGGTCCATCAACTGGGACGGTTCGAAGGGCTGGACGTTCGGCGACAACGCCCGCAGCCTCCAGGGCCGCTGACCCTCAAGCCGCGGGGCGGGCCCGGAGCCCGTCCCGCGGCTTGACCTTGACGCCGGTGTCAGGGGATAGCGTCGCAATCGGCCACGGAAGCGAGGATGGCGAGGAGGGCCGGATGCGCATCGGGGAACTGGCCGCACGCGCGGGCACCAGCACCCGCACGCTGCGCTACTACGAGCAGCAGGGCCTGCTGCCGGCGCGGCGGGCGGCGAACGGCTACCGCGAGTACGAGGAGTCGGACGTGCGGCTCGTCGCCGAGATCCGCTCGCTGCTCGCGGCCGGTTTCACGCTGGACGACACCCGCCCGTTCGTCGACTGCCTGCGCGCCGGCCACGCCGACGGCGCGGCCTGCCCCGAATCGGTCGCCGTCTACCAGCGCAAACTGGCCGAGATCGACGCCGAGATCCGCGCCCTCATCCGCCGCCGCGCCGACGTCGCCGGCCAGCTGACCCGCGCCTGCCCCGGCTGCGCGCTATTCCCGGAGGGGACCGATGATCACACTGACGAGCGAGAACTTCGACGCCGAGGTGCTCCGCGCCGGGAAGCCGGTACTGGTCGAATTCTGGGCGGACTGGTGCCCGCCCTGCAAGATGATCGCGCCGATCCTTGAGCAGATCGAGGCCGAGCACGGCGACCGCCTGACCGTCGCCAAGATCAACGGTGACGACCATCCCGAGATCGTGTCCCGCTACGGCGTGATGGGCTTTCCCACCCTCAACCTCTACCGCGACGGCGAGGTCGTCCGGCAGATCATCGGTGCCAAGCCCAAGCGCGCCCTCCTCGCAGACCTCGACGGCCACTTCTGACCCGCCCGCACGGGCGGCGGAGTCGATCTATCCTTGAGGTCGGTTGTGCTGCGGTCGGGAGGGGTTTCGTGCGGACGCTGTTGAACGTCCTGTGGCTGGTGCTCGCGGGGTTCTGGATGGCGCTGGGCTACATAGCCGCCGGCGTCGTCTGCTGCATCCTCATCATCACGATCCCCTTCGGTATCGCCGCGTTCCGCATCGCGGTGTTCGCGCTGTGGCCGTTCGGCCGGACGGCGGTCCCGAAGCGGGGCGCGGGCGTCGCCTCGCTGGTGGGCAACGTCATCTGGATCATCGTCGCCGGATGGTGGCTGGCCCTCGGGCACCTGGTCACCGGCGTGCTGCTGTGCATCACGATCATCGGCATCCCGTTCGGCATCGCCAACTTCAAGCTGATCCCGATCTCGCTGACGCCGCTCGGCCACGAGATCGTCCCGTCGGACGGCTCCTCAGCCTTCTGACGACAGGACCGCGCGGAGGCGGTCGACGCCGGCCCGCCACTCCGCGAGGCTGCCGGCGTCGGCCCACAGGTCCGCGAGCTCGGAGCCGGGGCCGGTGACGCGGTCGAGGGCTTGGACGGCGAGCGGCCGCAGGTCCGCAGGCAGGGGGGACAGCGGCTTCTCGGGCCCGTAGACCGGGTCGCACGGCTCGCCGTCCGGGCATTGGGACGCGACGATCGCGGCGGCGGCGACCGCGATGTCGCCGACGTGGCCGTCGAGGCTCTCCTCCCGCATCGCCGCTTCCAGCGCCTGGCGGATCAGCGCCGGTCGTTCGGGCGCCGGCGTGTCGTCGAGGTCGCCCGTGAAATCCGCGGCGTGGTCGTTGTCGAACGGCCCTACGTCCCAGGTCCCCATCGGCCCTGCCCTCCTCGGTCGACGGCAACGTACCGGCCGCCACCGACAGAGTTCAGCGTGCTTCTAGCGAGACATCCCAATCCTTCAGGGCTGGAAGGAATCGCTTCCCCAAGTACGCGGCGCGTCAGTGCCGCCGGGCCGGGTTCCGGACCCGCTTTGAAGTGTAATGATATGGTCACGTACTGTGAAGCTGGTGGTGCAGGTGAAGCTGCTGCCGACGCCTCAGCAGGCGGCGGCGCTGACCGACACCCTGCACCGAGTCAACACCGCCGCTAACCAGGTCTCGGCCGTGGCCTTCCGGCAGTTCGGGCTCCGCGGCCGCGAAACGCCCCTGCGGACGCTGTGCTACGGCGATCTCAA
>NZ_SMKY01000372.1 GCF_004349235.1 Actinomadura darangshiensis
GTCTCCGGCGGTGGTGCGGCGGGCTCGTCCGGCGGGACGGCGGGGCTCGGCCGGTCGGGGCTCGGCACCTCCGGAGGCCAGCGGCTCCCGGCGTCCCCCCGGGAACGCAAGCCGGCGCTCGCGGCGCTGGCGGTGCTGCTGATCCTCGGCGGCGCCCTCGCCAGCGCCTACCTCGTGATGGCCAGCGGCGAGCGGGTGTCGGCCATCCGGATCGCCCAGCCGGTCGCGGCCGGGCAGCAGATCCCGGCGAGCGCCCTCCAGGAGGTGCAGATCGGCGACACCGGCATCCAGTACCTCGCCTGGTCCGAGCGCACGAAGGTGACCCAGCGCGCGGCGGCCGTCCGGCTGGTGCCGGGCGCGCTGCTGACCAACTCGATGATCGTCCCCGCGGGCGCGCCCGCGGACGGCCGGCTCACCGTCGGGCTCGCGCTCAAACCGGGCCAGCTGCCGTCCGCCGAGGTCGACCCCGGCAGGCACGTCATGCTCTACGCGGTCGGCGGCGGGACGGACGGCGGGCCGCGCCCCGGGACCGTCCTCGCACGGGACGCGGTCGTGCTGAACGTCGGCCGGGGCGACAGCGGCGGCCCGACCCGGCTGCGGTCCGAGCAGACCAGCGTCGACGTCGCCGTCCTGCCCGCCGACGTGGCCGGGGTGACGCAGGCCGCCTCCGCCGGGACGATCGCGCTCGCGCTCATCCCGCCCGGGACCCAGGCGCCCGCGCAGCCTCCGAACACCGAGAAGCCCGCCAAGCAGAACGAGAACCAGAACGGTGTCGAGCCCGTCCCCGACGGCGGGCAGACCGGCGGCGGGCAGGGCGGCGGCACCCAGAATCCCGGCACGGGCGGTAACTGACGGTGGCACTGATCGCGCTCGCGGCCGACAAGGGGGCGCCGGGCGTCACGACCGCGGCGGTCGCGCTCGGCGCCGTGTGGCCGCGCCCGGTGCTGGTCGCGGAGTGCGACCAGGCGGGCGGCGACCTCGTCTACCGGCTGCCCGCCGGCGACCCCGCGGACGGCGGCGGCGGGACGCTCAACCCGTCCCGCGGGCTGCTCAGCCTCGCCGCCACGGCGCGCCGCGGGCTGCGGCCCGACCAGGTCGCCGAGCACTGCCAGCGGCTCGTCGGCGGCCTCGACGTGCTCGTCGGGCTCACCAACGCCGAGCAGGCGCAGGCGATGACCTGGCTGTGGGGCCCGCTCGGCCGGGCGTTCGCCGGCCTCGCCCCGGTGGACGTGCTCGCCGACTGCGGCCGGCTCGGCGCGGGCAGCCCGCTGACCGACCTGATGCACGAGGCCGACCTGGTCGTCCTGCTCACCCGCGCCACCCTCGAACAGGTCGCCCACCTGCGCGAGCGCGTCGCCGCGCTGACCGGGGAGCTGCGCGGCGGCCCGCCCGTCGGGGTGCTGGTGCTCGCCGACCCGCGCGACTTCCGCGGCTCGATCGCCGAGGTCGACCGCATCCTCGCGGGCCTGCGCAGCCGCCCCTCCGGCCCCGCCGAGGGGCCCCCGCCGCCGGACGTGACCGTCCTCGGCGGCCTGGCCCTCGACCCGAAGGGCGCCGACCTGCTGTCCGGCAGCTGGGGCGGGCGGCTCGACCGCTCGCTGCTCATCCGGTCGGCCCGGGAGGTCGCGGGCGAGATCGCCGGCCGCCTCCCCGTGCCGCCGTCCGCGCCGCCGCCCGAGCGCCGCGACGTCCCGCCGCCCGCGCAGGCGCCGCCCCAGCAGGTCCCGGCCGGCGGTCTCGACGAGGGGAGGCACTAGATGGACCACGGGCTCGTCAAGCGCCTCCGCCAGGAGGTCGGCGACCGGCTGGCGCAGCAGCGCCGGCTCGACGCCGCCAACGGCCTGCCCCCGATGTCCGGGGAGGACGAGCGGCAGTTCGCCCGCGCGCTGATCGGCCAGGTGCTGGAGGAGTTCGCGCGCGGCGAGATCACCTCGGGCCGCCGCCCGCCGAACGCCGAAGAGGAGGAGGCGCTCGCCGCCGGCGTGCACGCCGCGCTGTTCGGCGTCGGCCGGCTCCAGCCCCTCCTCGAGGACCCCGAGATCGAGAACATCGACATCAACGGCTGCGACCGGGTGTTCATCGGGTACGCCGACGGCCGCGAGGTGATGGGCGAGCCGGTCGCCGAGAGCGACGAGGAGCTGGTCGAGCTGATCCAGATCCTCGCCGCCTACAGCGGGCTGTCGTCGCGCCCGTTCGACACCGCGAACCCGCAGCTCGACCTGCGCCTCCCGGACGGCTCCCGGCTGTCGGCCGTGATGGACGTGACCGTCCGGCCCGCGCTGTCGATCCGCCGCGCCCGCCTCGGCAAGGTGTTCCTCGCCGACCTCGTCGGCAACGGCACGTTCAGCGAGGAGATCGCGCAGTTCCTGCGCGCCGCGGTGCTGGCCCGCAAGAACCTCATGATCGCGGGGGCGACGAACGCGGGGAAGACGACGCTGCTGCGCGCCGTCGCCAACGAGATCCCGCAGGACGAGCGGCTCATCACCGTCGAGCGCGCCCTCGAACTCGGCCTGGACGCGTTCCCCGAGCTGCACCCGAACTGCGTCGCGTTCGAGCAGCGGCTGCCGAACTCCGAGGGGCAGGGCGCGATCTCGATGGCGGAGCTGGTCCGCCGGTCGCTGCGGATGAACCCGTCCCGCGTGATCGTCGGCGAGGTGCTCGGCGACGAGATCGTCACGATGCTGAACGCGATGACGCAGGGCAACGACGGGTCGCTGTCGACGATCCACGCGAACTCCTCCGTCGAGGTGTTCAACCGCGTCGCGACGTACGCGATCCAGTCGCAGGAGCGGCTACCGGTCGAGGCGACCCACATGCTGATCGCGGGCGCGATCGACTTCGTCGTGTTCATCGAGAAGCGCAACGACTACGCCTCCGGCGGGCGGCTGCGCCGCTACGTCGCCAGCGTCCGGGAGGTCACCGGCGTGGACGGGCGGGTCCTGTCGTCGGAGGTGTTCGCGCTCGGGCCCGCGGGGCACGCGGTGCCGGCCGCGCCGATCGCGTGCGCCGCCGACCTCGCCGAGACCGGCTACGACCCGGCCGCGGGGGGTGGCTGGTGATGTACACGCCGGACCTGCTCCTCGCCATCGTCACCGGCGCCGCGGTCGGCGGCGGGCTCCTGCTGCTGGTCGTCGCGCTGCGCGGGCTGCCCGCGCGGCCCAGGCCCGCGCGGGGCCGCAGCCGCGAGGACCTGGTCCGCACCCTCACGACCCGCACCGCCGTCGCCGTCATCGTCGGCTTCCTCGTCCTGATCGTGACGCGCTGGCCGATCGCCGCCGCCGGCACCGCCGCCCTCGTCCTCGCCTGGAACGGCCTTGCGGGCGGCGCCGCCGAGGAACGCCGGGGCATGGCGCGCCTGGAGGCCCTCGCCGGCTGGACGGAGTCGCTGCGCGACACCATCGCCGGCGCCGTCGGCCTCGAACAGGCCATCCCCGCCTCGCAGCGCGCCGCCGCGCCCGCGCTGCAGCAGCCGCTCCGGAGCCTCGTCGACCGGCTGCACACCCGCGTCCCGATGCCGGAGGCGCTGCGCCGGTTCGCCGACGACCTCGACGACCCGTCCGCCGACCTGGTGATCGCCGCGCTGATCCTCAACGCGAAGCTGCGCGGCCCCGGCCTGCGCGACATGCTCAGCGCCCTCGCGACCTCCGCCCGCGCCGAACTCGACATGCGGCGCCGCGTGGAGGCCGACCGGCGCGCCACCCGCCGCAGCGTCCGGATCGTCGTCGCCGTCTCCGTCGGGACGGCCCTCGCCCTCGCCGTGTTCAACCACTCCTACGTCGAGCCGTACGACGACTTCCTCGGCCAGCTCGTCCTGTGCCTCGTCGTCGCCCTGTACGGGGCCGCGTTCCTGTGGCTGCGCCGCCTGTCGCGGTACGAGCTGCCGGGGCGGTTCCTCAGCGAGCCGCGGCAGACCGTCCAGCCCGGCGTGCCCGGCGAGGTGCCGAGCACGGTCGCGGGCTGGCAGAGCAAGACGGGCGGCCCGCAGGAGCTGCCGCTGCGCGCCCGGCAGGCCCCGGACGGGGGCGGTGCCCCGTGACCGGCGCGATGATCGCGGGCGCCGTGGTCGGCCTCGGCCTGTACGCGCTCGTCCGGGCGCTGTTCCCGGCCCGTCCCGGCCTCGCCGCCCGGATGGCCGCGCTCGACGCCACCCGCCGCCGCGACCTGGAGGAGCAGCAGGCCGGGCGGATGTCTCCGACGCTGGAGAAGGTCGGGGGGATGCGCGCGCGGGTCGGCCGGGAGCTGGCGCGGTTCTGCGAGGCGCGCGGCTGGCGGCTGCGCGGGATCCGCGCCGACCTCGCGATCACCGAGCGGTCGCTGGAGGCGTTCCTCGCCTCGAAGTTCCTGCTGCCCGCCGCCGCGCTGCTGTTCATCCCGCTGATCGTCGCCTACTTCACGCTGCTCGGGCTCGGCTCGTCCGTCGCCGTCCCGGCGTGGATCTGCGTGCTGTTCGCCGTGCTGTTCTTCTTCTTCCCCGACATGCAGCTCCGGCAGGAGGCGCAGGCCCGCCGGCAGGACTTCCGGCACGTCGTCGGCGCGTTCCTCGACCTCGTCTCGATGAACCTCGCCGGCGGGCGCGGCGTCCCCGAGGCGCTGATGACCGCGTCCAACGTCGGCGAGGGCTGGGCCATGCACCGCATCCGGGACGCGCTGTCCAACGCCCGCATCACCGGGCAGACGCCCTGGCAGTCGCTCGGCCGGCTCGGCGAGGAGCTCGACATCGCCGAGCTGCGCGACCTCGCCGGGGCGCTCGCGCTCGTCTCCGACGACGGCGCGCAGGTCCGCAAGTCCCTCGCCGCCCGCGCCGCGTCGATGCGCAGCCGCGAGCTGTCGGAGCTGGAGGGCAAGGCCGGCGAGCGCTCCCAGTCGATGCTCGTCGCGCAGCTGTTCCTGTGCGCCGGCTTCCTCGTCTTCCTCGCCTACCCGGCCCTGATGCGGGTCCTCGCCTCATGACGTCCCGTACCGATGGGCCGCCCCCGAACCACCTGGAGGTGTCACGATGAATCCGCTGAACGATCCGATCGTCGTCTATCTGCGCGCCATGCTCGGCGCCAGGATCGCCCGGCTGCGGGACGCCGACGAGGAGGAGCGCAGCCGCGGCGCGTCCGCCATCGAATGGGCGATCATCACCGCGATCCTCGCGCTGATCGCGATCACGATCGGCGCGGTGATCCAGAAGAAGATCCAGGACAAGGCCAACAGCATCAACACGGGCTGACCCCCGATGCGGCCCTTGAACGCCCGGCCGGATGACTCGGGCGCGTCGTCGATGGAGTGGGCGCTGCTCACACCGCTCCTCATCCTCGTGATGCTCGTCGTCGTGCAGTTCGCCATGGTGTTCCACGCCCGGCACGTCGCGCTCGCGGCGGCGCAATCGGGCGCACGGGTCGCGCGCACGTCCCCGGTCGGCGGCGGCTGGGAGGGCGCCGCCACCACGAAGGCGGCCGGCAGCGTCCAGGAGATCGGGCCGGGCCTGCTCAGCGGGCTGCAGGTCACGGCGGGGGAGGAGAACGACGAGCGCTGGGTCGAGGTCAGCGGCGAGGCGGTCCAGGTCGTCCCGTTCATGACGTTCCACGTGTCGCAGCGCTCGCAGGGGCCGATCGAGTGCTTCCGGCCGGACGTCGGCTCCGGCATCGCCTGCCAGCAGGGGGCGGCGCAATGAGAGACCGCACGCCGGAGCGCGGGTCGATGTCGCTGGAGATGGTGCTCGTCACGCCCGTCTTCATCGCGTTCCTGCTGTTCCTCGCCGGCGCCGGGCGGATGGTGGACGCCAAGAGCCAGGTCGACGGCGCCGCACGGGACGCCGCACGGGCCGCGTCCATCGCGCGCAGCGCGCCGTCCGCGCAGAGCCTCGCCGCCGAGACCGCCGCCGCCGGGCTGCGCGGCACCGACTGGTGCGCCGGCGGCCCCGGCGTCCAGACCGACGTGTCCGACTGGGGGCCGGGCGGACGCGTCGGCGTCACCATCACCTGCGACGTCGACCTCGGAGACCTCGCGTTCATCGGGCTGCCCGGCAGCAAACGCCTCCAGGGCCACGCGATCGCGCCCATCGACACCTTCAGCTACCGCGGCACGGACGGCGGGCCCCCCGGAGACGCGCCATGACCGGCGAGCCCCGCGACCGGGGCACGATCGCGATGTACACGGTGCTGTTCACCCCGATCGTCTTCATGCTGGCCGGGCTGCTCGTGGACGGCGGGCTCGCCATCCACGCCCGGCAGCGGGCCGCCGACATGGCCGAGCAGGCGGCGCGGGCCGGCGCCGACCAGATCGACACCGACGCGCTGCGCGAGACCGGCAGGCCCGTCCTGGACCCGGGGCGCGCCCGCGCGGCGGCGTGCGACCTGGTCGCGTCCTACGGCGACCAGGTCACGGGGTCCCAGTGCGACGCCGACGAGCAGGAGGTGGCCGTGACCGTGCGGATCAGCGTGCGGCCGCAGTTCCTCGGGATCATCCCCGGCTTCGGCGAGTTCCAGCTGACGTCCGGCGCGACCGCCCGCCCCGTCACGGGCGGCCCGGGAGGAAACCCGTGAGCATCGGCGAGAACCGACCTACGATGAGGACGACGTCCGGAGACCGGGGAACGGCAGGGGCGCGATGGTGACGCGGCAGAGCCAGAGGACACCAGTCCGGGTGAACAAGGGCCGCAGCACGGGCGACGTGCTGGCCGGGATCGGCGCACTCGTCGCGCTGACCGCACTGATGGCCGGGGTCCCGTTCGCACTGATCACGCTCTTCGGGTCGCCGCTGCCGGACCATGTGCCGTCCGCGTCCGACCTCACCCACAAGGTCGGGCCCGGGGCGCTCATCGCGATCCTCGTCGCCCTGGTGTGGCTCGCCTGGCTCCAGCTCGCCGTGTGCGTGGTCGTCGAGGTGTACGCGGGGATCCGCGGCGTCGGCGTGCCCGCCCGGGTGCCGCTCGCGGGCGGGACGCAGTCGCTCGTCCACCGGCTCGTCGTGGCCGCGCTGCTGCTGTTCAGCGCCACCACCGCGATCATGCCGGCGCTCTCCGGCGGGCTCTCCCAGCATCCGCCCGCCGTGCGGGTGCAGCCGCAGGCGCAGGAGTTCCAGCGGCTCCCGGCCGCGCCCGCGCAGCCCGCCGCCACCACCCGGCTCCCCGACACCTCCGTCTCGAGCCCGGCGGAGAAGGCGGCCACCACCAAGATCTACCGGGTGCATCCGCCGGAGGGACGGCACCACGAGAGCCTCTGGGAGATCGCCGAGAAGTGCCTCGGCGAAGGCCGCCGGTACAAGGAGATCTACTCCCTCAACAAGGGCCACATCCAGCCGGACGGGACGCGCCTGACGATCGCCAGCCTGATCCGTCCCGGCTGGATCCTGGAGATGCCGGCGGACGCCAGGCACGCGAAGGTCATCCCGGCCGACGACCTGCACGACTACTTCCGCTTCGGGCACGCCGCCCCGGACGAGCCGGAGAAGCCGAAGCAGCCGGCGCCCGAGCCGAAGCCGGAGCGGCCCGCGCCGCCGGAGGCCCAGCCGAGCCAGCCGCCCGCGACGCAGGCGCCGCCCGCCACCCCC
>NZ_SMKY01000373.1 GCF_004349235.1 Actinomadura darangshiensis
CTCCTGGGGCGGGTCTTCCGGGGCTTCCTCTTCGGGGGCAGGCGGGATCTCCTGTTGTTCGCGGAGGTACTCCTCGAACTCCATCGAGTGGGCGGTCGGCAGTGTGATGATGCCGGGGTTCGCGTCCACCAGGAGGGTGCGGCGGCCTGTTGCGCCTGAGTGGGTGAAGACCATTGCGGTGGGCGGTAGTTCTTGCAGTTGCGGGGGCTCGATCAGGAGTTCACGGAAGCGCTGTTTGTCGGGGTGGCGGCGGTCGGCGACCGTCCTACCCCAGGCGGTCGCGGAGCTGATGCCTTCCACCAGGACGGAGTCGTCGGCCGCCGGCGCGGGCAGTGGGGACCAGACGGGGTCGGTCAGGCCGTCGCCGCGGGGGCGCGCGAACGCGACCGTGCTGGCGTAGCTTTCGCCTGCCACGTCGAAGAGCGTCTCGCCTGCGGCGTCGGTTATCTCGGCCACCAGGAGCGGCTGGCCCGCGCCGATGTGCTCGGCGGCGACGCGGGCGTCCTCGGGGTTGCCGAGGCGCATGAAGCCGACGGCGGCGTGGCCTCGGCGGCCCAGGCGTTCGCGTACGTGGCCCGGGATCGAGCGGTACATCAGGACCAGGCCGGTCCCGGTTGCCTCGCAGGCGTCGATCAGGCGGTCCAGGACGTCGCCGCGCAGCTTCTCGGCGCCGCAGAGGAACAGGGTGTGGGCCCAGCGGCCCCCTGGGGGCGCTTCTCGGATCCGGTGGGTCAGCGCCGTTGTTACGTAGGTGCCGAGGATTCGGTTCGTCAGGACGCCGGCGCGGCGGTCCATCGAGACGACGTGCAGGCGGGACGGAGGCAGGCGCACCGGTTCGGTGGCGAGCTTCTCCAGTTTGCGGAGTTGCGCCTCCAGTGCCCAGGCGCGGCGGACGACGATGCGGTCCGTGGCGTCCCGTCCGAAGAGGGTCGCGATGCGCTCCAGCTGGTCGTCGGTCAGCAGGCCCTTGGCCAGGTCGTCGCGGGGGTCGCCGACCTGGGCCAGGACGCGCAGGGCGGCGGTGATGCGCGGGATCGTGGTGTCCGGGCCGAGGACATCGATGAGCCGTTCCAGGATCGAGTTGTCGAACGACAGGTCGCGGGTGCCGCCTTCTTCTTCGCCTGCGCTGACGACGAGGGAGAGGACGTCGGCGAGCGCCTCCGGGTTCAGGCCGCGGGTGACGTCCAGGCGGGGCAGGTCGTTCGGGAGCACCCAGACGAGGGGGTCGTCGCCTCGGTCGGCCGCGAGCCGGAGCAGGTCGTGGGCGACGGCGCCCTCGGAGAGGTCGATGACCGTCAGGCGGGCGCCGACCGCCAGGCGGGCCGCGCCCATGGTGGTGACCGCTGCCGACCAGCCGGCGAGCGTCCCGCCAACGACGTCTACGCGGTCGACGCCGGGCGGGACGGCAACCGGGTACCACTCGCGCTGGCTCTCGTACGCCGACTGGCGGCGCTCCCAGTCGGCGCGTTCCTTCACGTACGCCTTCTCGGCGGCCTCCCGCTTGCGCTCGCGTGCGGCCCGCTCGCGCTCCTCCTGGCCGCGCTCGTGCGCGAGCCTCTCCCGGACGACCCGCTCGTCCCGCCACAGCCCGCCCCCGGTGATGGCGAGGACGACCGCGCACGCGAGCAGCGCCACCCCGGCGAACGCCCACGGGATGATCCCGGCGATGCCGCACACCAGGAACAGGACGACGAACACCAGCGTCCCGGCGAACGCGATGCGCAGCGGACGGCCTGCCATGTCCTCGCCGGGGCGCCGCGCGGGCGGCGGCAGCGGCGCGCGTTCAGGCTCCGCGGGCAGCCCCGGGGGCGGCCCCGGATCGGGGTGCACCTGCGCGTAGCGCCAGCCCACGTGGACGCGGTCGGCTTGTGTGAGCCGCGCCATCGCGGACCCGCTCGCCATGTCCGTCACGTCGAGAGACCCCTGGGAGTCGCGGGAATGTATGAAACGCCTGGGGGGTGCCGGTTCGAATACTTACGGTCGGTTTCCTACACAGGGTAAAGAGCTTCCCGCGTTCCCGCGCCTCGTTCAACGGAACCGGGATACAGACATCTCGCGTCTGCCACCAATTCGGTCACCACGCCCACCTGCGCCAAAGATTGGACAACCCTCCCCGCCATACTGGCCACACCCGGCCACCGCCCACAGGTGGCGGTCCGGCCGAAACCCCCGGCGGCGCCTGGACGGGGGCCCGCGCCCGCCGATCAGGAAGAGCGGTAATGTCCGTTGTCATCGCAGTCGCCGACCCCAAGGTGAGGAGCCCGTGTGTCGTTGACCGGCTGGCCGCTGACCTGCCTGCTGATCGTCGCCGTGGTCGCCGTACTGGCGGCGACGGTGTGGGGGTGGGGGCGCCTCGCCGGTCCGGGCGTCCGGCGTATCGCCGCCCGCGCGGGCGCGCTCGTCGTCTGCCAGGCCCTGGTCACCCTGACGGTGCTCGCCGTGGTCAACCGGCACTTCGGCTTCTACGGGTCGTGGGGTGAGGTGGTCGGCGCGGCGGGCGTCGGCAGCGGGCACCTCGTCCAGAAGCAGGAGCGCGGTGGGGGCCGCGTCACGGCCGACCTGATCCGGCGCAAGCCCGAGGTGTCCATCGGCGGCACCCCGAAGCGCGACGGCAGGCTGGACACCGTCGACATCCGCGGGATCCGGTCGGGCCTGCACGCGCGCGCCTACGTCTACCTACCGCCGCAGTACTTCCAGGCGGGCGCGAACCAGCGCCGGTTCCCCGTCTCGGTGGTGTTCAGCGGCTACCCGGGCGCACAGCGCAACCTCATCACGCAGATCAAGGTGCCGCAGACGGCACGGGACGAGGCCAGGGCCGGACGTATCCAGCCCATGGTGTACGTCATGCTGCGTCCCTCGATGGTGAAGGGCCGCGACACCGAGTGCCTGGACATCCCCGGCGGGCCGCAGACAGCGACGTTCTTCTCTCAGGACATGCCCGAGGCCGTCCGCTCGGCCTACCGGGTCTCGGACGCCCGCAAGGGCTGGGGCGCGTTCGGCCTGTCGACGGGCGGCTACTGCTCGCTCAAACTCGCGATGCGGCACTCCAACGTGTTCTCCAAGGCCGCGTCCCTCTCCGGCTACTACGGCGCGATCAAGGACATCACGACGGGCGACCTCTACGGCGGCAGCCAGGCGGTCCGCAACGAGAACGACCTGTTCTGGCGGCTGCGGCACCGTCCGCAGCCGCCCATCTCCGTGCTGGTCACGACGAGCAAGGTCGGTGAGAAGAACAAGGACGAGACGCAGCGTTTCCTCTCGCTCGTCAAGCCGCCGATGCGGGCGTCCTCGCTCGTCCTGGACAGCGGCGGCCACAACTTCCAGACTTGGAAGCGCGTCCTGCCGCAGGTGCTGCGCTGGATGAGCCAGGGCCTCACCGTATGACGAGCCGACGATGAGCAGGCGATGAGCGAACGTGGGCGGTCGGCACGCGCCGTGTCCATCGCGCTCGCCGCCGTCCTCGCGCTCGCCGGCTGCACGGCCTCCGCTACCGAGCGCGCCCCAAGCCGGGCCGCCGCGAAGACCCCCGCCTTCTCCCCGTTCGCCCAGCGCCAGGTGGACGACCGGCAGGCGATGTACCCGAGGCTCGTCCGGCTGCGGGACGGCCGGATCATCCTCGGCGTCGCGTCGGCGACCGGCGACGGCGTCACCGACATGGCGCGGTTCTACGAGAGCTCGGACGGCGGCCGGACGTTCCGGATGCTGTCGGAGATCCTCGACCCGGCCGCGGCCGGCGGACGCGGCTCGTGCTGCGGCAGCCTGTTCGAGCTCCCCCGCCGGCTCGGCGCCCAGCCCGCCGGGACGCTGCTCTGGGCGGGGACCGCGGGCATGAAGAACCATGCGCCGGGACGCCGTCCCGAACTGCGCGTCTGGCGCAGCGCGGACGGCGGCCGGCACTGGTCGTACCTGTCGAGCTGCGCGACCGGTGCCGAGGGGACGCCCTGGGACCAGGGCCTGTGGGAGCCCGAACTGGCCGTCGACGGGCAGGGGCGGCTCGTCTGCTACTACTCCGACGAGACGCGACCCGGCCACGACCAGGTCATCGCCGAGGTCGCCTCCACCGACGGCGGCGCGACCTGGGGTCCGGCCACGGTGGTCGTCGCCGCGGGCCGGCACGACCGCCCTGGCATGCCGGTGGTACGACGGCTTGCGGACGGGACCTACTTCATGGTGTACGAGGTGTGCGGCCCTTCCGCGTCATGCAAGATCCATTACCGCAAGTCGGCGGACGGCTGGACGTGGGGCGACCCCGCCTCGCGCGGCACCGCGGCACGCACCGCCGACGGCCGGAGCCTCTACCACGCGCCCACGGTCACCTGGGTTCCCGGCGGCGGCCCGCAGGGGACGATCCTGATCGGCGGCGGGGCCGTCCGGGATGCCGAGGGCGGCCTCGTCCGCGAGTCCAGCGGCACCACCCTCTTCGCCAACAGCGGCACCGGCTGGCACGAGGTACCCGCACCCGTCCACGTACCGTTCCCAGCAGACCCGGATGATTCGGACATCGTCTGCTTCAACTACAGCTCGTCACTGCTTCCCATGGGCGATGGCAAGGGCCTGCTGGAGGCCGCCACCCAGCGCGGCGAGGACGGGGTCTGCCGGGCCTACGTAGCGGCCGCGTCCCGGTCGTCCGCCGCGGCGGAGACGATGACGAACTCGTGATCCGGCCGGATCAGAGGTCGCGGCAGTTGGCGCCGGCGCAGCCGCGGTACGAGGCCACCAGCGACTTCAGTTCGGCCTTGCGCGCCTCGGGTGCCTGCACCCACAGGTTGCCCAGCTCCCAGGGGTCCTTGGCGAGGTCGTAGTACTCGCGGTCGCCGTTCTCGTACTCGACGTACAGCTCGTTCGCCGTGCGGACGGCGTAGTACGTCGGCGGGTTCCCGCCGTACTTCTTCGGCAGGTCGGGGTCGTCGTGGCTGTAGTTCGGGCCGAGGTGCTCGATGAACGCGGTGGTCCGCCAGTCCGACACCGGGCGCGCGTGCAGCAGCGGCACCAGCGAGCGCCCGTCCGCCGACTCGGCGGGCTTGAGGCCGGCGAGCTCCTGGAATGTCGGGCAGATGTCGGTATTCTGCGCGAATCTCGCCTCGGTCTTCCCGGCCGGGACGCCCGGTCCCGCGACGACCAGCGGGACGTGGATGTCGGTGTCGTAGGCGGTCAGCTTGCCCTCGACGAGACGGTGCTGCCCCAGGTGGTAGCCGTTGTCGGAGTTGAAGACGAAGTAGGTGTCGGCGCCCCGGCCCTTCGCGTTGACGGCCGCCTCCAGCGCGCCGATCATCCGGTCGACCGACTGGACGGCCCGCACCCGCTCGCGGAACGCCTTGTCGACGGCCTGGACCTGGCGGGGCTTCAGCCGCGGGTACTTGCGCAGCCAGCCCGGCTTGTCGCGGATGTCGGGCTCGTTGAACCCGGGCGTCCGAGGCGCCTTGACGTTGCCGAACTTGTGCGCGTCGGCGGGCGCGGGCGTCGCCGGGGCGTGCGGCGAGAACGTCGACATCTCCAGCATGAACGGCTGCTTCGCGTCGGCGGACCGGTTGACGAAGTCGACGCCCTTGGCTGTGATCACCGTGTTGAGGTGGTCGTTCGGCGAGCGCCCGTAGTGGGTGAGGGTGCCGTTGCCGTTCAGGTTGTAATTGTAGTTCGCGTAGCCGAGGCCGGTGACCTGCCACTCCGTCCAGCCGGGCGGGACGTAGGTGCGCGAGGAGCCCTGCTTCTCCGTCGGCTCGTAGCCGTTGAGGTACTTGCCCATGAGGGCCGTGCGGTAGCCGGCCTTCTGCAGCGCGGCGGCGAAGGTGTCCTTCTCGTTGCCCCGCGCGTTGAAGACGTCGAACCCGCCCGTCGGCGGGTCGTTGCTGCGGACGCCGGTGTTGTGCGGGTACTTGCCGGTCAGGATCGTGGCGCGGGACGGGCAGCACAGTGTGTCGGCGACGAAGTAGTTCGAGAACGTCATGCCGCGCTTCTGCAGCGCCTTGACGTGCGGCATGTAGTCGACCAGGTCCCACGACAGGTCGTCGGTGAGGATGTAGACGATGTTGGGCCGCTTGCCCTGCGCCGGGGACGCCGACGCCTTGGCGTCCTTCCCCTTCTTCCCGTCACCGGACGCGGCCTGCACGCATCCGGTGAGCACCAGGGAAGCCGCCACCAGCACCGCCGACACCCGTCGTCGCGGCCTGGCGCGTCTTCGCGGCTTGACGCCGAGCATCACACACCCTTCGGACGCGTCCCTCTGGGAGAACGGATCAGGTCGACCGCCTGGATCAATGGTGATCAGGCTAAGGCACCGACGCCGGTGGAACCGCAGCGGCATCGCGCTGCGGACGGCCGCCGGCGTCGGACTCAGGTTCGGGCTCGGGTTCGGGTGGCGCGGGCTCCGGCGTCGCTCCGTTCCGGCGGATCTGCGCCATCGCCGATGCGAGCCGCGGACGCATCAGCGCCTGCAGGGGACGCTCCACCAAAAAGTGCACGAGGAACGCCGCCGCCAGAACGGCAACGGTGATCACCGGAAGGATCATCAACCGGTCGAGGATCGGGTGTGGGAAGAAGACCTTGACGATCGCCCGCGCCACCGTTTCGTGCATCAGGTAGAGCGGGTAGGCGACGGCCCCCAGGAGGGTGAGGCCGCGCCACCTCAGCCAGGAGAGCTTTCGCAGGGCGACCAGCGCCATGACCGCGTAGAAGACGGCGAGGACGACCGGGATCACGATCTCGTGGACGCCCTTCCAGGCGTTCAGCGGGCTGATGCCGTCCACGAGGTAGTGCACCGACAGAGCCCAGGACGCCGCGAGGATCAGCCACAGCGCGAGGTTCGACCCGAAACGGTAGATCAGGAAGAACGCCATTCCCGCGATGAAGTAGGGCGCCGTCTCCGGGAAGAACAGCCGCTGGAGCAGCTCGCTGTCGGACTCCTTGGCGTAGGCGCCGAGGAGGAGCCAGGAGACCATGAAGGTGACGCAGCGGCCGTAGGTGATGCCGGCGCGAGCGAGAAGCGCGATGAGCACATAGAAGTGCAGCTCCACCCATAGCACCCAGTAGAGGACCTCCACTGACGGCACGTGCATGCCGTCCTGGAGCATCGTCAGGTTCGGAAGCAGCCTCTGGACGGGATTGTCCCCGTCACCGTAAGGCACCGCCGATCCGCAGATCATGAAGAGCACCACGCTGAGCAGGACGCTGAACCAGTACGCCGGGTAGATCCGTACGACCCTGGCGATGGCGAAGTCGCCCGCGTTCCGGTCCCACGCGGTCAGCAGGATGACGAAGCCGCTGATCAGGAAGGCCAGTTGGACGCCGAGGTAGCCGAAATGCGCGACCGGTGCCAGTTCGGGATAGATCTTCTGCGCGTCCCGTCCAGGCCAGATCGTGCTGCGCACCCCGGCGAAGTGATGCAGCACGAGGGCGCCCGCGGCGATGAAGCGCAGCAGGTCCAGTTCGCGCAGCCGCGGGGCGGAGCAAGGC
>NZ_SMKY01000374.1 GCF_004349235.1 Actinomadura darangshiensis
GCGGCCGGGCGAGTCGCCCGGCCCGCCCCCTCACGAGCCCTGTACTGGGGCGGCGCTCAGTTGAAGGAGTCGCCGCAGGCGCAGGAGCCCGACGCGTTCGGGTTGTCGATCGTGAAGCCCTGCTTCTCGATCGAGTCGACGAAGTCGATCGTGGCGCCCGTCAGGTAGGGGGCGCTCATCCGGTCCACGCGCACCGCGAGGCCGCTGAAGTCCTGGATCTGGTCGCCGTCCATCTCCCGCTCGTCGAAGAAGAGCTGGTAGATCAGGCCGGAGCAGCCGCCCGGCTGCACGGCGACACGCAGCGCAAGGTCGTCACGGCCCTCCTGCTCGAGCAGGCCCCTGGCCTTCTCGGCGGCGGCGTCGGTGAGGACGACGCCCTCCTGCGTGGTCTCCTGCGTGGTCTCGCCTGAAACCGTCATGTGTTCAGCTCCCGGGTCTCGCTGCGCCGCGGTGCGGCGGACTGTCGCTTGTCCTGGAGGACGTCGTACGCCTCTTCACGTAGGACAACGTACCTCGGTACTTGGCCATTCCGCTTATCTGCCGTGTTTAACGCTAGGGGACGGTGCGTTCTACGTCACATCAACGCCGCCGCCCGGATGTGCCATCATTAGTCGTCAAAGCGACGATAAGCCTCCGTCGCGAAGGGAGACACCGTGACCACCCCGGTAAGCGACCTTCCGCTGCTGCTCCTCGGCAGCGGCGCCGACCCCGCGAGCGAACGCGGCGTGGACTGCCCCGGCGAGCTGCCGCCCGCCTCCGACCCGGCCCTGGTCGAGCGGGCCCGCGCCGCGAAGGCGTCCCTCGGCGACCAGGTGTTCGTCCTCGGCCACCACTACCAGCGCGACGAGGTCATCCGGTTCGCGGACGTCACCGGCGACTCGTTCAAGCTGGCCCAGCAGGCCGCGGCCCGCCCCGAGGCGCCCTACGTGGTGTTCTGCGGGGTCCACTTCATGGCGGAGTCGGCCGACATCCTGACCGCCGCGCACCAGCGGGTGATCCTGCCCGACCTCGGCGCCGGCTGCTCGATGGCCGACATGGCGACCTTCGACCAGGTCGAGGAGTGCTGGGACGTCCTGGAGGACGCCGGCATCGCCGACGACGTCGTCCCCGTCACCTACATGAACTCCTCCGCCGACATCAAGGGATTCGTCGGACGGCACGGCGGCGTGGTGTGCACCTCGTCCAACGCCAAGCGCGCCCTGGACTGGGCCTACGGGAAGGGCAAGAAGGTCCTGTTCCTGCCCGACCAGCACCTCGGCCGCAACACCGCCGTCCTGGAGATGGGCTTCTCGCTGGACGACTGCGTCGTCTACAGCCCGCACCGCCGCGACGGCGGCCTGACGCACCAGCGCTTGCGGGACGCCAAGATGATCCTCTGGCGCGGCCACTGCTCGGTGCACGGCCGGTTCAGCAAGGAGTCGGTCGACGACGTCCGGGCCCGCGTCCCGGGCGTGAACGTCCTGGTGCACCCCGAGTGCCGGCACGAGGTCGTCACGGCCGCCGACCGGATCGGCTCGACCGAGTACATCATCAGGGCCATCGAGTCCGCAGCGCCCGGCTCCGCCTGGGCCGTGGGGACCGAGCTGAACCTCGTCCGGCGGCTGGCGAACGCGCACCCGGACAAGAACATCATGTTCCTGGACAAGACCGTCTGCTACTGCTCGACGATGAACAGGATCGACCTGCCGCACCTGGTCCTGTCGCTGGAGTCGCTGGCCGCCGGCAAGGTCGAGAACGTCATCGAGGTGGACGGGGAGACCGCGCACTACGCCCGGATCGCCCTCGACCAGATGCTCGCCCTCCCCTAGCCGGTCACAGGCTCGTCCGGATCACAGGCCGGGGGCGCCCCAGACGGGGAACCAGCGGCCGAGGTCGTCCTCGAAGGGGAGGTCGGCGCCGATCGCGCCGCGCACCTGGAGTTCGAGCGCGTTGTCGCGCTTGTTGCCAGGGAGCGGCGCGAACGGGTAGAACGTGCCGCGCTTGTACAGGTAGACGAGCGCGAGACTGCGGCCGTCCGGCCCCTTGAAGCCGACCAGCGAGCACAGCAGGTGCGGGCCGAACCCGCCCGACTCCAGCGTCGCGTTCACCGCGTGCAGGTCGGTGACGAGCTCGGGCATCTCCTGCGGCGGATGCGTGGCGAGCAGCCACGTGTAGCCGTAGGAGTCGGTGCTGATCTCGACCTTGGGGCCCTCGTCGGCGTCCAGCAGCTCCTGGACCTCGGCCTGGAGCCGGGCGAACGCCGCGCCCTCGGCCGCGCGGAAGGACACCGACCCGAGCCCGGTCGGGGTGAAGCCCGTCGCCGCCTCCAGCGTGACGGCCGCCGTCGACAGCCCGAAGATCTGGTCCAGATCGGGCTTGGCCGGCTTGGAGCGGCCGAGGAGGGTGTCCAGGAAACCCACGGATCAGACTCCCCTGCTGAGCTGGTCGGAGATCTTCGAGAGCTCGGCGATCCGCTTGTCCAGCGACGGGTGGGTGGAGAACAGCGACGAGACGCTGAAGCCCTTGCCGAGCGCCGGGGTGAAGAAGAACGCGTTGAACGCCTGCGCGGACCGCAGGTCGTTCGTCGGGATCCGCGCGATCTCCCCGCTGACCTTGGTCAGCGCGCTGGCCAGCGCGGACGGGCGGCCGGTCAGCAGCGCGGCGGCGCGGTCGGCCGACAGCTCGCGGTAGCGCGACAGCGCCCGGGTGAGCAGGAAGCTGACCGCGTAGGCGAGCGCGCTGGCCGCGACGACGGCCAGCAGGATCAGCCCGGTGTTCTGGTCGTTGCTGCGGCGCCCGAACCCGCCCCACAGGCCCCACTGGAGGCCGAAGCGGGTGATCAGCCCCGCGCAGATGCCGAGGAACGACGCGATCGTCATGACCGCGACGTCCTTGTGCGCGACGTGCGCCATCTCGTGCGCGAGCACGCCCTCCAGCTCGACCGGGTCGAGCCGGCGCAGCAGCCCCGTGGTGACGCACACCACGGCCTTCTTCTGGTTCCGGCCGGTGGCGAACGCGTTCGGCACGTCGGTGTCGGCGATCGCGACCTTCGGCTTCGGGGCGTCCGACATCGCGCAGATCCGGTCGACGACGCCGTGCAGCTCGGGCGCCTCCTCGGGAGAGACGACCCGGCCGTGCATGGCGAACAGCGCCATCCGGTCGGAGAAGAAGTACTGGGCGAGCAGGAACACCACCGCGAAGGCCAGCGCCACACCGGCCCACTTGGGCACGAAAACGAAAAAAGCCCCGACGAAGACGACGTACACCAGCCCCAGCAGGAACATCGTCACGAGCATCCGCGATGTCAGCCCCCGGTCGGAGGCGTAGCGCGTCCTGGCCATGCGGCCACCCCCAGTCCATCCAGATTCACTTGTAGAAACGCACGAGACCCGGGTTTTGTGCCTGGATGTCCACAATCACCCGGAGCCTCGTGCGCGTCGCTCTGGGGGACGCCCCCCAGACTCCCGACCGATGCCTTCCATTCCGCTGGCGCTCCACTCCAGGCACCGTCCAGTCAGTCAGGAATGAGCCCTTCGTCGCCCAGCATCGCGCGCACTTCGTCGATGTGCGCGTCGGCGGGCGGCAGGATCAGCTCGGACGGCTCCAGGCTGTCGGCCGGCAGCGGCTTGCCCACCTTGCGGACGTTGTCCAGCAGCGCCCGGAGGGCGGCGCGGAACGCCGTCTCGTCGCCCGACTCGATCGCCGACTCCAGCTCGGAGTCGAGGGTGTTCAGCGAGGACAGCTCCCCGTCGGCCACGTCCAGCTGACCCTCGCCCATCAGGCGGACGATCACTGGGCACCCCCGGGGTTGTTCGGCCACGGGGCCTGCTGCGGGGTGTCGTGCTGCTGCTGCTGCGGCTGCGCGGTCGGGGTGCCCTGGTTCAGCTGCTTGGGCGCGGGGCCCTGGCCGAGTTCGGCCTTGAGCTGCTCCAGTTCGAGGTCGACGCCGGGGCCGGAGCCCATCCGGTCGAGCTCGGCCTGGATGTCGTCCCTGGGCCCGGAGAAGTCCTCCAGCGCGCCGGACTCCAGCAGCTCGTCGATCGCGCCGGCGCGCGCCTTCATCGTGTCGGTCTTCTCCTCGGCGCGCTGGATCGCCAGGCCGACGTCGCCCATCTCCTCGGAGATGCCGGAGAACGCCTCGTTGATCTTGGTCTGCGCCTCGGCGGCCGTGTAGGTCGCCTTGATCGTCTCCTTGCGGGTGCGGAAGGAGTCGACCTTGGCCTGCAGCCGCTGGGAGGCGAGGGTGAGCTTCTCCTCCTCGCCCTGCAGCTGCTGGTACTGGCCGCGCAGGTCGTTCAGCTGGCTCTCCAGCCCGGAGCGGCGGGTCAGCGCCTCGCGGGCGAGGTCCTCCCGGCCGACCTGCAGCGCCTTCTTGCCCTGGTCGGTCAGCTTGGTCTGCTGCTGTTCGAGCTGGTTGATCTGCAACTCGAGACGCTTGCGCGAGGTGGCGACGTCGGCGACCCCGCGACGAACCTTCTGCAGCATCTCCAGCTGACGCTGGTAGGAGTAATCGAGGGTCTCGCGAGGATCCTCGGCCCGGTCAAGTGCCTTGTTGGCCTTGGCCTTGAAGATCATCGACATTCGTTTCATCACGCTCATCGCGCGGCGCCGGTCCCTTCGTGCTGTCGCCTCAGTCGTGAACTGGGCTCAATGACCACTGCTGGGGTTCTTATCACCCTACGCGTTAACGCGCGAGGCAGCCACGATGTTCGCAGCCGGTAGGCTGATCCCGTGTTCAAGCGTCGTACCCCGGAGGCCCCGGCGGATCCTCCTCAGGTAGTAAAGCCCGGAGGCAAGGGCCGTCCCACGCCCAAGCGCAGGGATGCCGAGAAGCTCCGCCGCCAGCCGATCACCGCTCCGGCCACCCGCAAGGAGGCCTACAAGAAGGTGCGGGAGCGGCAGGCCGCCGACCGCGTGAAAACGCGCCAGGGAATGGCCAAGGGGGACGAGAAGCACCTGCTCAAGCGGGACAAGGGCCCCGTCCGCCGGCTCGCCCGCGACTACGTCGACTCGCGCCGCACGGTCGGCTCGTACCTCATGTACGCGATGTTCGCGATCGTGCTGCTGAGCATGCTGCCGATCCCGGCGGCGCGGCTGCTGGTGCTGTTCGCGCCGCCGCTGCTGCTGGTCGTCGTGTTCGCCGAGGGCCTGCTGCTCAGCCGCGGCATCAAGCAACTCGCCGCCGAGCGCTTCCCCGGCGAGGCATCCAAGGGCGTCGGCATGTACGCGGCGATGCGCGCCATGCAGATCCGCCGGCTGCGGGTCCCGAACCCCCAGCTGCGGGTCGGCGACAAGGAGAAGGTCTGACCGGGCGCCGGGGCCGTCCGGCGCGTCCGGACCGATCATGCGCGGGCTAGGGTCGGTGGCATGGAGTTCCGAAACCTGGGCCGGAGCGGTCTGAAGATCAGCGAGATCGCGTACGGCAACTGGCTCACCCACGGCTCCCAGGTCGAGGAGGACGCGGCGCGCGCGTGCGTGCGGGCGGCCCTCGACGAGGGGATCACCACCTTCGACACCGCGGACGTCTACGCCGGCACGCGCGCCGAGGACGTCCTCGGGCGCGCGCTGAAGGGGCAGCGCCGCGAGGGGCTGGAGATCTTCACCAAGGTCTACTGGCCCACCGGGCCCGGCGCGAACGACCGGGGCCTGTCCCGCAAGCACATCAGCGAGTCGATCAACGGCTCGCTGCGCCGCCTCGGCACCGACTACGTGGACCTCTACCAGGCCCACCGGTTCGACTACGAGACGCCGCTCGAGGAGACCATGCGGGCGTTCGACGACCTCGTCCGGCAGGGCAAGGTCCTCTACGTCGGCGTGTCGGAGTGGCGGGCGGAGCAGATCGAGCGCGCACTCAAGATCGCCGATGAGATGGGTTTCGACCGGATCGTCTCCAGCCAGCCGCAGTACTCGATGCTGTGGCGGGTCATCGAGGGCGAGGTCGTGCCGCTGTGCGAGCGCGAGGGGGTCGGCCAGATCGTCTGGTCGCCGATCGCGCAGGGCGTGCTGACCGGCAAGTACAAGCCGGGCCGGCCGCTGCCGGAGGGGTCGCGCGCCACCGACGACAAGGGCGGCGCCGACATGATCAAGCGCTACCTGAACGACGACCTGCTGACCCGCGTGCAGAACCTGAAGCCGGTCGCCGACGACCTCGGGCTGTCCATGGCGCAGCTCGCGATCGCGTGGACGCTGCAGAACCCGAACGTGTCGGCGGCGATCGTCGGCGCGTCCCGTCCGGAACAGGTCACCGACAACGTGAAGGCGGCCGGGGTGAAGCTGGACGCCGACGTGCTGAAGCGCATCGACGACGTGCTCGGCGATTCCGTCATCCGCGACCCGGACAAGACCGCCAGCCCGAGCCGGCGCCCCTGACCCGCGAAGCGACCCGCCCGCAGTGCGAAAGGGCCGCGGAGCGCGCTCCGCGGCCCTTCCCGTGCCCGGGTCACTCGGGGTCGTGCAGGCTCATCCCGTACACGACCGTCTCGCCGTCCAGCAGGGTCACCTTGTCGACCTCGCCGACGCGCAGGCCCCGCCAGTTCTCCCCCAGCCAGCTCTCCGCGTCCGCCTGGGTGGAGAAGGTCTCCTCCGACATCCCGACCGGGCGCCCGTCGGCCTTCTCCAAACGCCAGCTCCACGCCATCGCGCTCGACCTCCCTCGTCGCGGTGAGACTAGCCGGTCAGGACGCCGCCTCGATCGCGCGCCGCAGCGCCGACGAGGTCTGGATGTCGGACGAGTCGAGCGTGCGCCCGTTGACCCGCACGCTGGGCGTGCCCTGGATCCCGGACGACACGTAGCCCTGGCTGACGGTCTTCACGCTGCCGGCGAAGCTCTGGTCTTCGACGCAGGACGTGAAGTCGTCGCCGGTCAGCCCGAGGGGTTCGGCGTAGCGGAGCAGCTCGTCCGTCGTGTAGCCGGTGGAGGTCTCGCTCGCGGGCTGGTGGGCGTAGAGGGCGTCCTGGTAGGACAGCCAGTGCGCGCCGTCGCCGACGCAGCGCAGCGCCGCCGCGGCCCGCAGGGAGTTGTCGTGCGCGGGCTGGGTGGCCTCGCCGAAGATCAGCATCGGGTGGAACACGACCTTGGCGTCCCCGGCGACGGCGATCTGCTTGAGCATCGGGTCGTGCTTGCTGTCGAACCCGCCGCAGGGCGGGCAGGCGAAGTCCTCGTAGATGTCGACGACCGGCGCCGTGACGCCGGGGCGGGCCATGACGAGGCTCCCGTCCGCAAGGGGCCTGGCCTCCGCGCCACCGGCGATCTTGCCGACCGTCAGCCGGACGTCGCCGCCGCCCCCGCCGCCTTCGTCATCGCCGTTCCGCATGACCAGCACGACGGCGGCGACCAGGATGAGCACCAGGACGAGGCCGCCGCCGAGCAGGGCGACCAGCAGGCCGCCGCCGCCCCTGCGGCCGGGCGGGGGCGGGCC
>NZ_SMKY01000375.1 GCF_004349235.1 Actinomadura darangshiensis
CCTCCCCGCATCCACCACCCCACCCCAAGATGCCGCAGGCCGGGGGCCCGCCGGCGCAGCGCAAGGAGAGAACCCACCATGATCCGCACCATCCCGAGAGGGCACCGGGCACGGGCCGGCGTCGCCGTGCTCGCGGCGCTCGCCACGGCGGCGCTCAGCGCGTGCGCGCCGTCCACCGGCGGCGAGGCGGCGGCGGACAAGCCGCTGCCGACCGCGACCGTCGAGGACGCCGCGTCCTTCGACCTGGACGCGCTCGTCGCCGCCGCGAAGAAGGAGGGCAGCGTCCTCGCCTACGACGGCAGCGGCGACGTCAAGGACGTGGCCGCCGCGTTCGAGAAGAAGTACGGCATCAAGGCCGAGGGCGTGAAGTCCAAGGCCGCTGCGACCGCGGAGAAGATGACCCGGGAGGGGCAGGCCGGCAACGTCACCATCGACGTCAGCCTGTTCGAGGACGGCCCCATGCTCGTCGGCCAGCTCCTCCCGCAGAAGGTCGTCACGACCTGGATCCCGCCGGACCTCGCCAAGGACATCGGCGAGGCCGACCGCAACCCGCTGATGATGATCCTCAAGGCGTACGTGTTCGCCTACAACCCCAAGCTCAGCCCGCAGGGCTGCCTGGTGAAGAACATCTGGGACCTGACCGACCCGGCCTGGAAGGGCAAGGTCATGATGCAGGACCCGCTGGGCAAGGAGGTCTTCACCCAGTGGTTCACGCAGCTGTCGGAGAAGGGCAACGACAAGCTCGCCGCCGCCTACGAGCAGCTCGGCAAGGGCAAGCTCGACACCAAGGAGAAGGACGCCGCCTACGAGTGGGTGAAGCGCCTGGCGAAGAACGACCCGGTGCTCACCACCGAGGACGAGGACGTCGCCACCGGCGTCGGCGCCCCCAACCAGACGCAGAAGCGCATCGGCCTGTTCTCCATCTCCAAGTTCCGCGACCTGGAGGACAAGAACTTCAACATGAAGGTCTGCGAGGGCCTCAACCCGTGGGTCGGCTTCGGGTACCCGAAGTTCGCGACGATCGCGACCAAGTCCAAGCACCCGAACGCCGCCAAGCTCTTCGTCCACTTCGCGATGTCGAAGGAGGGCTTCGACCTTGAGTCCGCCAGCGGCGGCGTCTCCGGCAACAAGGCCGTCGGGCAGAGCCCTGCCAACCCTCCGGGCCTGACGGACTGGAACACCCAGCTGTACCGGTTCTCCTCCGACCAGCTGCTCGCCGACTTCCGCAGCCGCCAGGACATCAAGGACTTCTGGCGCGTCAACCACTCCTGATCGCCTGTTCCGGCGGGGCCCGCGGGCCCCGCCGGACCCCACCCCCGGAGGATCTCCATGGCGGTCGCCGCCTCCGCACGGCCGGCGTCACGGGGCCGGCGCGTGCTGTACCGGTCCCGCGTCCTGCTGCGTGACCCCACCGTGCTGCTCGGCCTCGTGCTGTGCCTCGTCCTGCTCTACCTCGTCATCGCCCCGCTCGTCTCGGTCGTCTCGGACGCGGGCCGCGTCCAGTACGGCGACGAGGCCCGCTCCGGGCAGGACTTCGGGTCCTGGACGAGCTACTACCTGTGGCGCGTGTTCCGCTCGCCCGTCAGCCACCTGCTGTTCTGGGAGCCGCTCTGGCACACCCTCACGATCGCGGTAGGCGTCATCGCGTTCGCGCTCGTCGTCGGCGGGTCGATGGCGTGGCTCGTGACGCGCACCAACGTCCCGGGCCGGACGTTCCTGGCCGGCGCGCTCGTCGTCCCGTACATGCTGCCGTCCTGGACGTTCGCGCTGGCGTGGCTGTCGCTGTTCAAGAACGAGCGGTCCGGCGGGCAGGTCGGCTACCTGCAGGGCGCCGGGATCCACACGCCCGACTGGCTCGCCTACGGGCCGCTGCCGATCATCGTCACGCTCGGGCTGCACTACTACCCGTTCGTGCTGCTGCTGTTCGGCAACGCGCTGCGCCGCATCGACTCGCAGCTGGAAGACTCGGCGCGCATCCTCGGCGCCGGCGGCCGGACGGTCATGCGCCGCATCACGCTGCCGCTGATGCTGCCCGCGCTGTCGTCGGCGGTACTGCTCGTGCTCGGCCGCGTCCTCGGCACGTTCGGAACCCCGTACATCCTCGGGCTGCCGAGCGACTACAACGTCCTGTCCACGAGCCTGTACCACGCGATCCGGGACCGCAGCACCGGCGTCGCCTCCACGCTCGCCGGGGTGATCGTCCTGGTCGGCGTGCTGGTGGTGCTGGTCGACACGCGGCTGGTCCGCGAGCAGCGCCGGTTCGTCACGGTCGGCGGCAAGGGCGCGATGGACCGGCGCAGCGACCTGCGCCGCTGGCGCTGGCCGGCCTGGGGCCTCGGCATGGCCGTGTTCGCCGCCAGCGTCGTCGTCCCGGTGCTGACGCTGCTGCTGTCCACCGTCACCAAGACGCCCGGCGTCTTCTCGGCGGGCAACTTCACGCTGCGGTACTGGTTCGGCTCCCACATCGAGGGCGCCGTCGGGTTCCCGCACGGCCTGCTGCGCGGCGGCGAGCTGTGGGAGGCCGCCTGGAACAGCCTGCGCATCGTCGGGCTCGCCTCGCTGATCTGCGGCTTCCTCGGCCTGCTCATCGGGTACGTCGTCGTGCGCGGCGCCGGGAGCCGCGTCTCCACCTTCCTGCGGCAGGTGTCGTTCCTGCCGTACCTGGTGCCCGGCATCGCGTTCGCCGCCGCCTGCCTGTCGCTGTTCGCGGTGCGGCGCGGGCCCGTCCCCGCCCTCTACGGGACGATCACGCTGCTCGTCCTGGTGCTCACCGTCACGCACCTGCCGTACTCATCCCGGTCGGGGATCTCGGCGATGATGCAGCTCGGCCGCGAACCGGAGGAGGCCGCGCAGATCAGCGGGGCGCGCTGGCCGACCCGGATGGTCCGGATCATCATCCCGATCCAGCGGGGCGCGCTCGTCACCGGCGTCGTGCTGCCGTTCATCTCCGGGCTGAAGGAACTCAGCATCGTCATCATGCTGACCACCTCCGGGACCCAGCTGCTCACCACCCTGTCGATCGGGCTCGTCGACTACGGCTACACCCAGCTCGCCAACGGGGTCGTGCTCGTCATCGCCCTCGTCTCGTTCACCATGACCTACCTGGCCCAGCGGCTCACCAAGAGCAGCCTGGCCTCGGGCATCGGAGGTTGATCAATGCCGGCCATCCACCTCAGCGGAGTGGTCAAGACCTACGTCAGCGGCGCCCGCCCGGCGGTGCGGGACCTCGACCTCACCATCCCGGACGGCTCGTTCACCTGCCTCCTCGGCCCGTCCGGCTGCGGCAAGACCACCACCCTGCGCATGATCGCCGGGCTGGAGCAGCCCACCCGCGGTGAGATCCGCGTGGGGGACCGGGTCCTGGACTCGGTGGAACGCGGCGTCTACGTCCCGCCGGAGAAGCGCGACATGGGCCTCGTCTTCCAGAACTACGCGCTCTGGCCGCACCTCACCGTCCAGGGCAACACCGAGTTCGGGCTGCGGATGCGCAAGGTCCCGGCGGAGCGCCGCAAGGCCCGCGCCAAGGAGGCCCTGGAGAAGGTCCACGTCGCCGACTGCATGGACCGCTACCCGTCCCAGCTGTCCGGCGGCCAGCAACAGCGCGTCGCGCTGGCCCGCATGCTCGCCGTCGACCCGGACGTCCTGCTCCTGGACGAGCCCCTGTCCAACCTCGACGCGCGGCTGCGCCTGGAGATGCGCGCCGAGCTGAAGCGCATCCACGACGAGACCGGCGCGACGGTCGTGTTCGTCACGCATGATCAGATGGAGGCCATGACGATGGCCACGCACATCGCGGTGATGTCGGAGGGGGAGCTGCAGCAGGTGGCGCCGCCGATGGAGATGTACGAGCGGCCGGGCAACCGGTTCGTCGCGGGGTTCGTCGGCAGCCCGCCGATGAACATCGTCCCGGCCGGGGAATCGGGCCTCGCCGGGTCCTTGCTGCGGTACGCGGAGAAACGCGCCGACGGTCTCGGGACGCCGGGGTGCGTGGGCGTCCGGCCGGAGGCGCTGAAACTGGCGGCGTCGCAGGACGAGGTACCGGACACGGCCTGGTCGGACGAGGCCGTCGTCGAAGCCGTCCTCCCGACCGGGGCGAGCTGGACCGTGCAGCTGCGCGTCCTCGACACCGAGATGTTCGCCGTCACCCACGAGGACCCCGAGGCGGCGCCGGGCGACCGGCTCCGCTGCTGGGCGCGCCCCGGACGGCTCCACCTGTTCGCCGAGGACGGCGCCCGCATGTCCGCGTGGGACGACGCGACCACCACCACCCCGAAGGTGGTGTCTTGAACGCACCGATGCGCAGGCCGCGGGGACTGCTGCTGGACTTCGGCGGGGTGCTGGTCGAGACGTCCCGGCGCCAGGGCTGGTCGGCGGCACTGGCGAAGGAGGTGCACAAGACCCTCACCCGCGCGGGCTGCCGAGACCTGGACGTCGCCGAGGTCGAGGCCGACATCAAGGCGGGCGTCGCGGCGGACAAGTGCTGGAAGGACGCGATGTCCCGTCCGTACGCGCCGCCCGAGATGACCCACACCGCGTTCTGGGGCGACTACGTGGCCGCCGACTGGCCCGCGCCCGCCCGCCAGCTCGTCGTCGCGCACGCGACGCCGCTGTGCAAGCGGATGGGGGAGCTGCGGCAGGACCGCCGCATCCGGCCCGGCATCCCCGAGCTGCTGGACGCCGCCGACGCGGCCGGCATCCCCTGCGCGGTCGTCAGCAACGCGCTGTCGGGCGCCGTGCACCGCGACTTCACCGCCGCGACAGGTCTGGACGGCAGGCTCGCGTTCGAGGTCTACAGCGAGGAGGCCGGCGTCCGCAAACCCAACCCGGAGATGATCTGGATCGCCACCCGCGCCCTCGGCATCGAGCCGGCGGACGCCTGGTACGCGGGCGACAACTTCGACCGGGACGTGGTCTGCGGGCATCGCGCCGGCGTCGGCGGGAACATCCTGATGGTCGCCAAGGGGACCTACGACGTCCCGTACGAGGTCCGGGCCCGTCCCGACGCCGTCGTCGACGACGGGTACGGACTGCTGGAACTGCTCACCAACGCCATCGAAGGAGACGCATGAACGTCGATGTCCCCGCCTCGCGGGAACTGGCCGGAATCGCCGAGCTCGCCGCTCGCGCCACGGGGGACCGGCTGCGGACGGCGTTCCGCTCGCGTCCCGAGGTCGACACCAAGCGCGACATGCACGACCCGGTCACCGAGCACGACCGCGCGGCGGAGGAGACCATCCGGGAGGTCCTCGGCAAGGAGACGCCGGGCAGCATCGTCGTGGGGGAGGAAGGCGGCGCGCAGGGCTCGGACGGCGACATCCGCTGGTACGTGGACCCCATCGACGGCACCGCCAACTTCGCCGTCGGCCTGCCGTTCTTCTGCGTGTCCATCGGCGCCGTCGCCGGCGGCGAGGTCGTCGCGGGCGTGGTGTACGACCCGGTGCGGGACGAGATGTTCAGCGCGTCCCTGGACGGCGCGACCTGCAACGGGAACCGCATCGAGAGCAAGGGCGCCGCCCGCGACGAGACCGCCGTCGTCGCCACGTCCTACCCGAGCCCGCGCGACCTGGCCGCCGGCCGCGAGGTCACGCTGCGGCGCTTCGGCGACATGGTGGACGCGTTCGCGACCGTCCGCCGCCCCGGCAGCGCCGCGCTCACCCTCGCGCACGTCGCCGCCGGATGGGTGGACGTCGCGTACGACTCGTCCATCAACGCGTGGGACATCACCGCGGCCCTCCTCCTCGTCCGGCAGGCGGGCGGGACCTATCTGCCGCTCGGCGCCGAGCCCGGCGTCCCCGACCACATGGCGCCCGGATACCTGGCGTGCGTCGGCGGGTTCGACCTCGCCGGTTCCGTGATGGCCGAGATCACGGGTGCCCGGCCGTGAGCACCACCGGTGTCCGCACGGTCGACTGGATCGTCACCGACCTGGACGGGACGCTCGTCCGCCGCGACAGGGAGATCGTCGAGCCGAGCCTGGCGGCGCTGCGCCGCTTCATGGACGCGGGCGGCACCGTCATCGTCGCCACCGGACGCAGCGAGACGGCCGCGCTCCCGTACTACGAGGCGCTCGGCCTGACCACCCCGGCGATCCTCTACAACGGGGCCCGCGTGGTCGACCTGAGCACGGGCACCGTCCTTTACCGGCGCTGCTTGGGCGTTGCCGCCTGGGCACAGCTCACGATGCTGTTCGGCTCCCTCCCCGAGGGCGTGTGGCCGGTCGCGTTCAGCGGAGGCCGCGCCCACACGCTCCACGATTCGCAGGCGTTGCGTGACTACGCCCACCGGGACGGCATGACGCTCACCCGGATCGGCGCCTGGGGCGATCTGCTGCTCGACGACATCGTCAAGGTCATGCTGATCTGCGACGACCCCGGCCTGATGGACCCCACCGAAGAGCAGCTGGCGGCGAACGTCGAAGGCGTCACCCTCGTCCGCTCGGAGAGCACCTACCTGGAGGCGCTCCCACCGGGCGCCACCAAGGGGGCGGCGCTTCGCGAACTGGCCGCCTCCCGGAACGTGGCCCTTGCCGACATCGCGGCGATCGGCGACAACCCGAACGACCTCGACATGATCCAGGCCGCCGGCCTGGGCGCCGCCGTCGGGGACGGCGCCGAGACCGTCCGCGCCGCCGCCGACCTCGTGGTCGGCCCGTGCGCGGACGGAGCCGTCGCCGACCTGGTCGCCCGCGTCCTGCCGTGATCCTCACCGTCGTCGGCTGCGCGGGCACCGTCCCGGGGCCGGACGCCGCGTGCTCCTGCTACCTGCTGGAGCACGACGGCTTCCGGCTCCTCCTGGACGCCGGCACGGGCGCGCTGGGCCCCCTGCAACGCTTCATCGACCCATGCGAGCTCGACGCCGTGGTGATCAGCCACCCGCACCGCGACCACTGCTCGGACCTGATGCCGCTCGCCTACCTACGAGACCGCCGCGGCGCCCCGAAACGCCTCCCGGTGATCGCCCCCGCCGGAACGTCCGAACGCGTGCTGGGCCCGACCGATCCGCCCGCCTACGCGACCGCGCTCGACTGGCACGACCCGTCCCCGGCGATTCGCATGCTCGGCCCGTTCACGATCGAGACGGCACCGGTCCGTCACTCGGTCCCCGCCCTTGCCGTGCGGGTGACGCTGGACTCCACGAGCCTCACCTACTCGGGCGACTCCGGCGAATGCCCCGAACTACTGGAACTGGCCCGCGGCACGGACCTCCTCCTCTGCGAGGCGGCCGCCGCCGTGGAAACCCCCGGCTCCGCAGACGTCCACCTGACCCCGGCCCAGGCCGCCCGCCTAGCAAAAGGAGCGAACGCGGCCCACCTAATCCTCACCCACCTACGCCCCTGGGCAGACCCGATAGCCGCCCTGGAAGAAGCCCGCCAGTTCTACGACGCCCCCATAAC
>NZ_SMKY01000376.1 GCF_004349235.1 Actinomadura darangshiensis
GCGCGGCGGGCCGCCAGTGACTCGATCAGCGCGTCGGTGCGGCGCACCTCGCCCAGGTCGGCGGCCGCGCCCTGCGGCGCCGGGGAGTCGCCGGGGTGCGCGTGCTCGGCCGGATTCGGGGCGCCCCGCAGGCCGGTGAGGGGGCCGCGGTCCGTCAAGCGATCGACTCCTCTCGCGCCATCACCCGCAGCCGGGCCAGCGCCCGGTGCTGAGCGACCCGGACGGCCCCCGCGGACATGCCCAGCACGTTTCCGGTCTCCTCCGCCGACAGGCCCGCGACGACCCGCAGCAGCACGAGCTCGCGCTGGTGCTCGGGCAGCCGGGTGAGCAGGTCGCGGGCGCGCTGCGCCTCGATGTAGCGCACCACCGTCTCCTCGGGCCCGGGCCGGTCGTCCGGACCGTCCGGCAGGTCCTCGGTGGGGACGGCCGCGCGGACCGCGCTGCGCAGCGCGTCCGCGATCTTGTGCGCGGCGATGCCGAAGACGAAGGAGGCGAAGGGGCGGCCCATGTCCCGGTAGCGCGGCAGCGCCGACAGGACGGCGATGCAGACCTCCTGCGCCACGTCGTCGGCGATGTGGTACTGCCCGGAGACCCGGCCGAGCCGGGCCCGGCAGTACCGGACGATCATGGGCCGGACCTCGGCGATGAGGACCTCGATGGCCCCCGGGTCGCCCTGCACGGCGAGGTTCGTCAGCTCCTTGAGGTCGCCGTCGGCGGCGTGCGGCGCCCCTCCCGCCGGCCCCCGGCCGGTGTCGCGCGGCGGGGCAGGCCCTCCCGAGGGTTCGGCAGCGCGCACGGCCATGGTCCCGGCGTAGCATCCCTCGGTCACGTCAAGCATGATGCCCAGCACCCCCGGGCGTGTCTCCACTGTCCTTTACAACGGAATGGTCACAGTGCAGGATCGAACCTGGGATTACTACGTAGCGTCGCCGCCATATCGCCCGGTGTAGCGGAATTTCCCAGGGAGAACGGGAAGGCCCCCGCCCGGGACGGACGGGGGCCTTACCTGCGTGCTCCGGACGGGAGACGGCTCGGGAGACGGCTCAGTGGCCGTGCCCGTGACCGTGCCCGTGACCGCCGCCGGCGGCCTCCTCCGGCTCCTCCGGCTTGTCGACCACGAGCGCCTCGGTCGTGAGCAGCATGCCCGCGATGGAGGCGGCGTTGGTGACGGCCGAACGGGTGACCTTCACCGGGTCGATGACGCCCTGGGCGATCAGGTCGCCGTACTCGTCGGTCGCGGCGTTGTAGCCGTGCCCGGCCTGCAGCGCCTGCACCTTGGAGACGACGACGTAGCCCTCCTGGCCGGCGTTCTCGGAGATCCAGCGGAGCGGCTCCGACAGCGCCTTGCGGACGGCGTCGGCGCCGGTGGCCTCGTCGCCGGACAGCCCGAGGGTGTCGAAGCCCTCCTTGGCGACGTGCACCAGCGCGCTGCCGCCGCCGGACACGATGCCCTCCTCGATCGCCGCGCGGGTCGCCGAGATGGCGTCCTCCAGGCGGTGCTTCTTCTCCTTCAGCTCCACCTCGGTGGCGGCGCCGACGCGCAGCACGCAGACGCCGCCGGCCAGCTTGGCCAGCCGCTCCTGCAGCTTCTCGCGGTCCCAGTCGGAGTCGGAGTTCTCGATCTCGACCTTGATCTGGTTGACCCGGGCGTTGATCTCGTCCGCGGCGCCCTCACCGTCGACGACGGTGGTGGCGTCCTTGGTGACGGTGATCCGGCGGGCGCGGCCGAGGTCGTCCAGCCCGATCGAGTCGAGCTTGAGGCCGATGGCCTCGCTGACGACCTGGCCGCCGGTCAGGGTGGCCATGTCGCCGAGCATCGCCTTGCGGCGGTCGCCGAAGCCGGGCGCCTTGACCGCGACCGACAGGAAGGTGCCGCGGATCTTGTTGGCGACGAGCAGCGCCAGGGCCTCGCCCTCGACGTCCTCGGCCACCACGAGCAGCGGCTTCTTGGTCTGCGCGACCTGCTCGGCCAGCGGCAGGAACTCCTGCACGTTGGAGATCTTGCCGTCCACGATGAGCACGTAGGCGTCCTCCAGGACGGCCTCCATGCGCTCGTGGTCGGTGACCATGTGCGGCGACAGGTAGCCCTTGTCGAACTGGAGGCCCTCGGTGAACTCCAGCTCGAGGCCCATGGTGTGGGCCTCTTCGACGGTGATGACGCCGTCTTTGCCGACCTTCTCGAACGCCTCGGCGATCAGCTCGCCGATCTGCCCGTCCTGCGCGGAGATGGTCGCGACGTGCGCGATCTCGCTCTTCTCCTCGACCTCGCGGGCCGACTTGAGGAGCTGGTCGGACACGTGCTGGGCGGCGATGTCGATGCCGCGCTTGAGGGCGAGCGGCGACGCGCCGGCCGCCACGTTGCGGGTGCCCTCGCGGACCAGCGCCTGCGCGAGGACGGTCGCCGTGGTGGTGCCGTCGCCCGCGATGTCGTTGGTCTTGGTCGCCACTTCCTTGGCGAGCTGGGCCCCGAGGTTCTCGTAGGGGTCCTCCAGCTCCACCTCGCGGGCGATGGTGACGCCGTCGTTGGTGATCGTCGGCGCGCCGAACTTCTTGTCGATGACGACGTTGCGGCCGCGCGGGCCGATCGTCACCTTGACGGCGTCCGCGAGAGCGTTGACGCCGCGCTCAAGAGCCCGGCGAGCGTCCTCCTCGAACTCCAGGATCTTCGCCATGCGGATACTCCTCTTTCACGCGCTCCGCCCCGGCAGCCCCGCCGAAGGCGGCGCCGACCGGGGCGGGTGCATCACGTCTCGGTGATTACTTCTCGATGACCGCGAGCACGTCGCGGGCCGAGAGCACGAGGTACTCCTCGTTGTTGTACTTGACCTCGGTGCCGCCGTACTTGCTGTAGAGCACGACCTCGCCGACCTTGACGTCGACGGGGACGCGGTCGCCCTTGTCGTCGACGCGACCCGGTCCAACGGCAAGGACGGTGCCCTCCTGGGGCTTCTCCTTGGCGGTGTCCGGGATCACCAGGCCCGACGCGGTGGTGGTCTCGGCCTCAAGCGGCTGGACGACGATACGGTCCTCAAGCGGCTTGAGAACAACCTTGGTGGCGGTCGTCACGATCTGACCTCCCCTTCGATTGGTCCTCGGCCGGCCATGGGTGACCGGCCAGCACATGTGACAGAAGAGGCGACCCTGGACCGGCCTGCCGTCGCGGGTGCCAGACCGACCTTGTCGCTGTGTTGGCACTCTCGCTAGGAGAGTGCCAGTCATGGAGACTATGCGGTGCCCGGGACCCCGTCAACACGGACACGGACCCTCCGACGGGCGTTCACCGGCCGCTAACTTCCACCTTATGGACATCGGTTCGTTCCGGGCGCTGCGCGCCCCCGCCGGGCAGGCGCTCCTCCGGGAGACGGCTGCGGCGGACGTGAGCGAGGACGGCCTGCTCGCCACGGCGTCCCGGCTGCGCGAACGCCACGACCCCTCGCTGGTGGCCGCGGCGTTGACGCAGGTACGACTGCGTGAGCGGGCGCGGGCCAAGTTCGGTGCGGACGCCGACCGCATGTACTTCACCCAGGCGGGCCTTGAGCAGTCGACCCGCGCGAGCGTGGCGGCTCATCGCGCACGGCGGTTCAGGGACCGTCTATCTAAAGCGCGTGTTCTGGAGTTGGGGTGCGGCATCGGGGCCGACCTCATCGCGCGGGCGCAGGAGGGGCTCGCAGGGGAAGGCGTGGAACTCGACCCGTTGACGGCTGAGGTGGCGCGGGCGAACGTGGCCGCTTTCGGCTTGGACGCTTCGGTCCGTGTGGGTGATGCAACCGAGGAGGACCCGTCCGGGTTCGATGCCGTCTTCGCCGATCCTGGACGTCGTACGGCGCGTGGACGGGTCTTCGATCCCCGTTCGTATGAGCCGCCGCTGGACGTCGTCCTCGGTTTGGCTCGCCAGGTGCCCGCCGCCTGCGTGAAGGTCGCACCGGGCATCCCGCATGAGGTCGTCCCGGAGGGCGCGGAGGCCGAATGGGTCTCGGTGAACGGTGACGTCAAGGAAGCGGCCCTGTGGCTCGGGGAACTCGCAGGGGACGTGGGACGCCGGGCCACGCTTCTCTCGTCCGGCGCGATGTGCACGTTGACGCCCCAGGGGTCGGACGTTCCAGATGTGCGCGCCTGGGGCCGTTACCTGTACGAGCCTGACGGAGCCGTCATCCGTGCCCATCTGGTCGGCGAGGTCGCCGCGTTGGTGGGCGGCGGCTTGGCGGACCTCAACATCGCCTACGTCACGTCCGACGAGTTGCGCCCTACACCGTTCGCCTCCGCCTACGAGGTGGAGGACGTGCTGCCGTTCTCCGTGAAGCGGTTGCGCGCGGAGTTGCGCCGCCGTGAGGTCGGTGTGCTGACGGTCAAGAAGCGCGGCTCGGCCGTCGACGTCGACAAACTCCGGCGCGACCTCGGCTTCGGCAGACGGCGGCCGGGACACGGCGCGAAGGAGCTGACCCTCGTGGTGACGCGCGTCGGCCGCGACCCGGTCGCGCTGCTGACCCGCCCGCTCCCGCGGCCCTGACCCGCCCGGGAGGCGGGCCGCCGGCAACCGTGTCCAAAGATCTTCCACTCGGCGAGGCAACGCCAAGCGGGGCCGGGCGACGCGCCATGGCGGTGCAAATCATCGGCGCTTTCCGGCATTGCGTTCACCAGGGATTGCGGGCGCCCGGCAAGGGCGCGGCGCGGGAGCGGAATCGGCGTGCCGAGATCAACGCGCCCGCGAACACCAAGGCAGGTTCAGCGGCCGGGCCATGCCGCCCCCTATTCCGCCCTCGAAATGGCCCGCGCCGGGTCCGGCGGCATCACGCCGGGGGCACACGCGTCGCCGCGCCGTACGCGTCCGCGGGTTCGGGAACTGCCGATGTTGGGCGAGATGTACGGACAGAACGCCGCCGCCGCCCGCGGCGTCCGCCGCCCGGCCACGGTACAGACCGGCACGAAGACCACCATCGCCGTGAAGCGGTTAATTCGCCTTCTCGCGGCCATTTCTCGCTATTCACCCCAGCCGGATAACAGGCGCATTCCGCCGAACTCGCAATCTTCTCTGCTACCCGTTTTAGCGGCGCTCTACACGCACTACAGTGGCGACCTCAGAGATTCATTTGCCGTGCGTCATTTCGTCGCGCCGGCACACGAAGGAGCATCGGGTGGAAACGAATCACAACTTCCTGCAGACGGGGGGTCAACCGGTCTCGGATCGGATGCGGGAGTTGCTCGCCCGTGCGGCGCAGGACCACGTCTACGAACAGCGCTCACAGGGTCAGGTCCTGGACGAGATTCGGCAGCGGCTGGAGGGCATGGAGTGGCTGCTCCGCGAGGTCCGCGAGCGCGAGCTCACCGGGCTGACCGGGCAGATCGAGAGCGTCCGCGGGCAGGTCGACGAACTGTCCGGCAAGCCCCCGGAATGGGCCGAAGGCCTGGCCGAGCACATCGAGTCGTTCGGCGAGCGGGTCAAGCCGGTCGCCGAGCTGCCCGCGCTGTGGGCCGACGTCGGCGTCGTCGCCGAGAACGTCGACGAGGGCCTGACCCGCATCCAGGCCGTCCTCGACTCCGCGCAGCAGATCACCGACGCCACGCAGCAGGCGTCGCAGCGCATGGACGAGATGACCAAGCGGCTGGACAAGCTCCAGGGCAGCATGGAGGCCGCGTCCGTCCGCTTCAACCGGCTCGACAAGTCGCTGGCGGAGCTGGGGCACCGGTCGGAGCGGCTCGAGCACTCGATCAACGGGGTCACGGCACGGGTCGACCAGGCGCTCGGCGAGATGGCCGAGCGGATGGAGCAGGGGTTCGACGCGGTCAACGGCCGGGTCGAGGGCGTCGGCGGCAGGCTCGACGGCCTGGACGGACGGCTGGACGGCGTCGACGGCCGGCTCGAAGGGCTGTCCGGCAAGCTGGAGGGCCTGGACGGGCGCTTCGAGAGCATCGACGGCCGCATCGACGGGGTCGGCGAGCGGATCGGCAGGCTGCCCGCCACGCTGGAGATCGCCGAGCTGCACCGGCTGCTGAACGAGATCGCGCAGCGTCCGGCGGCCGAGTACGGCGACCGGTTCGACGCGCTGGAGAAGCACCTCGCCGAGGCGGTCGACCCGCTGATCGAGGAGCTGCGCGCCCGGCCGGACCGCGACGAGGTCAAGGCGACCATGTCGCAGATCGCCGAGACGGCCTACAGCGACGTCGCCAAGCGGATGGAGGAGTTCTCCCGCCGGTTCGAGGACGTGCACGACGACGTCCGCAAGCGCATCGAGAACATCCACGAGGAGGTCACCAAGCGCGTCGACGGCGCGCTGGAGGAGTTCACCACGCAGGTCGACATCGTGTCCCGCCGCGTCGAGTCGGTGCACGCCGACGTCGCCAAGCAGGTCGAAGCCGTGCATACCGAGGTGTCGCGGCAGGTCGAGGGCATCCACGGCTTCGGCAAGCGGATCGGCGACATCCACGAGGACGTCACGCGGCAGGTGGGCGGCATCCACGAGGACGTCGCCAAGCAGGTCGGCAACATGCAGGAGGACGTCGCCCGGCAGGTCGGCGGCGTCCACTCCGAGTTCGCGCGGCGGGTGGAGCACATGCAGGACGAGGCCGGGCGGCGCGCCGACGCCGCGCAGGCGGAGTTCGCCAAGCGCTTCTCCCACGTCGAGGACGAGGTCGGCCGCAAGGTGGACGGCGTCCACGACGAGGTCTCCAAGCAGGTCAACGCGGTGCACGAGGACGTGCTGAAGCGGCTGTCCACGCTGGAGGAGACGATGCTCGCCCTGGCGGAGGCCCTGCTGCGCCCCCGCCGCGATTCGAAGGACTGACCGACGGCTGGAACGCAGCTCCAGCGGAGTGGAGGGCGTCGGCCGGTCCCCCTTCGGGGGTCTGGGGGTCGTCCCCCAGACCGACGCTGACCAGATCGTCCGGGTGGGGCCGGCGCGGGCCCCACCCGGCCGCACTCGGATACCCATCGGAATCCGCGGCGTTTGCCCGACTAACGGGCACAACGACCGAAGGGGTTCTCCCACGCAACCCCGATGACGTGCATTTTGTTACGTTCCGTCTTCGCAAAATCACTCCCAATACCCTTCGGAATCCGTTTTCATGGATCAGGTGACCCACACACCGGCTCCCTGCCTGCCGACCGGCGCCCACCCCGGGCACACCACCCTGCGCTGGGTGGAGGAGTGCCTCGGCAAGGGCGCCGAGGTCCGCATGGTGCGGCCCCTCGCCGGCGGCGACGGCCACGCCAACCACGCCCTCCTCGTCGAGACCCGCTCCGGCGAGGCGCACCGGCTCGTCCTGCGCCGCTGGACGTCCCGCGACACCGGCGACTCCGGCACCGGGCGCCGCAGCTACGGCGACACCGAGTTCTCCCCCGAACGCGAGATCGCCGCGCTGGCGCTGCTCGCCGGCTGCGAGATCCCCACCCC